>SHLT01000005.1 GCA_004282875.1 Chromatiales bacterium
GACCTTCGTTTGCTTGGTTCGGTTGGCGAGCCGATCAATCCGGAAGCCTGGAATGGTATTACAACGTCGTCGGCGACGGTCGTTGCCCAATTGTCGATACCTGGTGGCAGACGGAAACCGGTGGCATCCTGATCACACCATTGCCGGGCGTGACGGCGCTCAAACCGGGTTCGGCGACAAACCCGTTCTTCGGCATTCGGCCGGAGCTCCTGGATGCCGAGGGCAGGACGCTGGAAGGCGCCGTGTCTGGCAACCTCGTCATCGCCGACAGCTGGCCGGGACAGATGCGGACGGTCTATGGCGATCACGAACGCTTTGTTGAGACCTATTTCTCGACCTACGATGGTTATTACACCACCGGAGACGGCGCGCGGCGCGACGAGGACGGCTATTACTGGATTACGGGCCGCACCGACGACGTTATCAACGTGTCCGGTCACCGCATGGGTACGGCCGAGGTCGAAAGTGCACTGGTTTCCCACGACAACGTTGCAGAGGCGGCGGTCGTCGGTTACCCGCATGAGATCAAGGGCCAGGGCATCTACGCTTACGTGACGCTGATGGAAGGTGTCGAGCCGAGTGACGAACTGCGTGCCGAGCTGCAAAAATGGGTACGCAAGGAAATCGGACCGATCGCGAAACCGGATCTGCTGCAATGGGCGCCGGGGCTGCCGAAGACGCGCTCCGGCAAGATCATGCGGCGCATCCTGCGCAAGGTGGCGGCCGACGACTTTGGCAACCTGGGGGACACGTCGACGCTTGCCGATCCCTCAGTGGTGGAGGAACTGATCGAGAACCGGCAGAACCGCTCCGGCTAGCTGCCCAGCTGGTCCTGGCGGATCTCTTCGGACATGCTGTTCTCGAGGTCGTCGATGAAACTTTGATCGAGGTCATCGGTGTCGACGACGTCGATGACAGCGTCCTCCTCAAATGCCGAGTCGGCATTCGCTGACTCGGCGACCACGGGGCCGTCGAGCTTCTGCGTTTCCATAAGCGCGGGATCGAGGTCCGCGTCGTTGTCGGTTTTGGCCGGGCGCGCCATGCCCTCGCGCTCGATGCGCTGGTATTCGGCGACCTGCCGTTCGTAAGCCCTTACAAACTCTTCGCCGAACATCTGCGGAAATCGTCCGCCGCCCTTTTCGGTCATGATCGGGTACAGGTCTCTGTACAAATCCCAGTACTTCGATTTGTTCATGAATGCGAACAACTTGTTGCCGGCGGTCCGGTCAAAGCCTTCCTGCAATTCGTCGGGGTCGAATCGATCCGCGAATTCGATAAACGCGCTGTTCATCGCGTCGAGGAACGCATTCTGGTGATTCAGCAGGTCGCGATTGACCTCGCGTACCGCATCGCGTGCGCCCAGGTATTCGCCTTCGGTGCCGATCAGCAGCTGCTTGATGAGATCGTTCGCGTTCTCCGAGAACTTCATCGGGTTGTTATGGCGAGGAAGGACGGTCGTCTGGTCGAGACGGAACGTGTTCTTAAGGTTTGCCCGGGACGACAACAGGTTGATGGCGCCCTCGACAAACTCGCGCAGGACCATGCCCGCCGTTATCATTAGTTCAGGACGGTCGATGGCCGGATGAAGTTCGACGCGGCTGATACCCAGGCCATCGAGGAATGAGTCGAACAGGTCTTCGGCGGTGACGTTGACCGGCCCCTTGGCCGCCGCCTCGTTTGCGGAAGCCGCTCTGGGCTTGGGTGCCGGAGCCGGCACCGGTTCGGGCTGGGCGCTCGGCGCCGGCTTGCCGAACAATACCGACTGAAACTCGTCGTCGCCGGTAATTTCGGCTTCGTCCAGCAGCTGCATGCCGGTCTCGATTACGTCTTCGTCGACGAATTGCTCGATATTGTCGGGCGCGACCGTGGGTTTGGGGTCGAGGGGCATTACCAGGCTCTCACCCTTGTCGATCGAGATCTCGAACTCGAAGTCGCCCAAGCGCATGCGGTCGCCGTCGAACAGGCGGCGCGGATTGCCTTTGCCGATCGGCTCCATTTCACCGTTCATGTAGACGCCGTTGCTGCTCGTATCCGCGAGGTAGTACATGCCACCGCGGTAGTCGATCGTGGCGTGACGGCCCGAGATGTAGCGGTCCGGGTCGGGGAGAATCCAGTCGTTCTGCAGCGAGCGACCGATGGTGCCGCCGTCTTCGTAATACTCCCGGACGGCGTCGTCGCCGACAAGATCACGGTGTTCCGAGACAAGTTTTATGATTAACGGCATGATATTCCTCTTGTAGATCGGTTAATTGTGCGCTGAATCAAGGCCTTAGACTGCTACACAGTTCACATAATCAAGCATGGCGGCGGCGCCTAAGGCCTTGATTTTCAGTAAATGCAGCCAACATTGCGGGTTTTGGTTAGACTGAGAGCCAAGCATGAGCAAGCAGCCACTCTTCAAAGTCGTATTCATGAGCCAGGGACAGGTCTACGAGATCTATGCGCGCTCGGTGGGGCACGGCGAGTTGTTCGGTTTTGTCGAGGTCGAGGAACTGGTCTTTGGCGAGCGCACCACGGTCGTGGTCGATCCGTCGGAAGAGAAGATCAAGTCCGAGTTCGAAAACGTTCGACGGACCTACCTGCCGATGCACTCCATCATCCGGATCGACGAGGTGGAGAAGCAGGGTGTGAGCAAGATTTCAAAGCTCGAGGGCGGCAATGTTGCGCAGTTCCCGTTGCCCGTATACACGCCCGGGGATAGCAATAACTGACGGGATAAACTGAGTAGTCGCCGGGTACGGGTTCCAGTATTATCGCGACTCGCTTTCCACGTACGTCGCACAAGGCCCTCGAACCCGATGCTCGAACTGCCAGGACAGGCGGCACTTTCTGACTTTCGCCTGGCCAAACTGACCCGCTCACTGAAGCGCGCCGATGACCGCGTAGTCGCCGTCGAGGCCCGCTTCACCTATTTCGTTGCGACCCATGCGGACTTGTCCAGGGAGGACCGCAGCCGCTTGGACGGCTTGCTGCTCTCAGGAGACAAGCCGGCGCGCCTGTCGCGTGGCGCCAGGACGCTCTATGTCGTGCCGCGGCCCGGCACCATTTCACCGTGGTCCTCCAAGGCGACGGATATTGCAAGGGCCTGCGATATCGGCGCGATCGATCGCATCGAGCGTGGCCTGTGCTACGGACTGCAATTCAAGGGTAAAGTCGGTGACGAGGAGGTGCTGGCGCTGCGCCACCTGCTCTTCGATCGCATGACCGAGGCTGTCTTCGAGGACCCGGACGGCGTTGCGGCCCTGTTTGCCGAGCATGATCCGGCGCCGGTCGGCATCGTGCCCTTGTCGGAAAACGGCAAAGACGCGCTGGTCGCCGCCAATACCGACCTCGGCCTTGCACTGTCCGACCAGGAGATCGACTACCTCGTCGAGTGCTATGGCGACCTGGCTCGAGACCCGACCGACGCGGAGCTGATGATGTTTGCCCAGGCGAATTCGGAGCACTGCCGCCACAAGATCTTCAATGCGAGCTGGGTCATCGACGGCGAGGCGCGCGAGCAGCGCCTGTTCGGCATGATCAAGTCGACGACCGAGAAGACACCCGACGGTGTGATCTCGGCCTACAGCGACAATGCCGCGGTGTTCGAAGGCTGGAACGGGCAGCGCCTGCTGCCCCGAACCTCCGATCGCGAGTACGAATTCGTCGAGGAGCCCGTACACGTCCTTATCAAGGTCGAGACGCACAATCACCCAACCGCCATTTCGCCGTTTCCGGGTGCGGCAACCGGGTCCGGCGGCGAGATTCGTGATGAAGGCGCGACCGGTCTCGGCGCGAAGCCCAAGGCAGGCCTGACGGGCTTCACGGTGTCGCACCTGCGTATCCCCGGGTACGAGCAACCCTGGGAGGACGATTTCCCGCATCCCGAGCACCTGGCGACGCCACTCGAGATCATGATCGACGGGCCGATCGGCGGTGCGGCGTTCAATAATGAATTCGGCCGGCCGAACCTGGCGGGCTACTTCCGCACTTTCGAAAGTCGCCTTGCGGGGCTCCCGGATACGGAGATTCGCGGCTATCACAAGCCGATCATGATCGCGGGCGGTGTCGGCAACGTTCGGGAAGAGCACGCCAACAAAATCGACGTGCCGGTTGGCGCGCGGGTTGTTGTACTCGGCGGACCGGCCATGCTCATTGGCCTCGGCGGCGGTGCGGCGTCCTCGCTTGCGAGCGGTACTTCGAGCGCGGAGCTGGATTTTGCCTCGGTACAGCGCGGCAACCCGGAAATGGAACGCCGTGCGCAGGAAGTTATCGACCGTTGCTGGCAGATGGGCAAGAGCAACCCGATACTGCTGATCCATGACGTCGGTGCCGGCGGCCTGTCGAACGCGGTACCCGAGGCAGTCGATCACAGCGGCCACGGCGCGCTGATCGAGCTGCGCGAAGTCGATAATGCCGAGCCCGGCATGTCCCCGATGGGTATCTGGTGCAACGAGGCCCAGGAACGCTACGTCCTGATCGTCGCGGATGATCGCATCGAGGAGTTCAGGGCGCTTTGCGAACGCGAGCGCTGCCCCGTATCGGTCATCGGTACGCTGACTGACGATGGCAATCTCACGGTGACCGATCGACACTTCGACAACCGCGTCGTCGATATGCCGATGCAGATGCTGCTGGGCAATCCGCCGAAAATGGAGCGCGAGGTCGCGCATCAGTTTCTCGGCGAGGAGCAACTGAATCTCGACGGTATCGAGATCGAGGAAGCGGCGTTGCGAGTTCTGCGGTTCCCGGCCGTTGCAGACAAGTCCTTCCTGATTCACATCGGCGACCGGACCGTCGGAGGCCTGAGTGCCCGCGACCAGCTTGTGGGTCCATGGCAGGTTCCGGTCAGCGACGTCGCCATCACGGCGACGGGATTCACTGGCGGTACCGGCGAGGCCAAGGCGATGGGTGAACGCACGCCGCTGGCGGCGACCAATGCGCCGGCTTCGGGACGCATGGCCGTCGCCGAAGCCATTACGAATATCGCAGCTGCGCCCATCGACGCTCTCGACAAGGTGCGCTTGTCCGCCAACTGGATGGCGGCTGCAGGGCATCCCGGAGAAGATGCCAACCTGTTCGACACCGTCAAGGCCGTGGGCGACGAGTTGTGTCGCGCGCTGGATATCGCAATCCCGGTGGGCAAGGACTCGATGTCGATGCGCACCCGCTGGGAAGATGAGAGCGGCGAGCACAACGTGGTGGCGCCCGTATCACTGATTATCTCGGCATTCGCGCCGGTTTCCGACGTCACCCGCCATTTGACGCCGCAGCTGCGCCAGACAGAAGAGGCGAGCTACCTGCTTCTGTTTGACCTCGGGCAGGGCAAGAACCGACTCGGTGGGTCATGCCTCGCGCAGGCCTACGCACAGACAGGCGGCGCGACGCCGGATCTGGATGATCCCGGGTTGCTAAAAGGGCTGTTCGCGGCTGTCCAGGAACTCAACGCGCGAGACATGTTGCTGGCCTATCACGATCGCAGTGACGGTGGCTTGCTGGCGACGGTTGCGGAGATGATTTTCGCGAGCCGGCTCGGCGTAACGCTGACCCTCGATGGGTCGCGCGTCGAACTGCTCAAGCGCCTGTTCAGCGAAGAAGTTGGCGCAGTGGTCCAGGTGGCGAAAAGCAAGCTGCCGCAGGTGCAGATGGTGCTGGACCGCAACTGCGTCAAGGCCGATGCGATTGGGCTCGTGGACGACAGCGGCAGGCTCGTCGTGCGCGGCGACAAAGGATCCGAACTCGACCTGGATCGCAAGACCATGCAGCGTGCGTGGTCCGGGATGAGCCATCAGATCCAGGCGCTGCGTGACAACCCGACGACGGCCAAGGAAGAGTTCGATCGCATTCTTGACGACAAGGACCCGGGGCTCAACGTCGTGCTTTCGTTTGATCCGCAGGACGACATCGCGCGACCGTTGCGCGCGACCGCGAAACCGCGCGTCGCGATTTTGCGTGAGCAGGGAGTTAACAGCCAGAACGAAATGGCGGCGGCGTTCATCAAGGCCGGATTCACTGCTGTCGACGTGCACATGAGTGATCTGCTGGACGGTCGCGACACACTCGATGCCTACCAGGGGCTCGTGGCCTGCGGCGGTTTCTCCTTTGGCGATGTGCTGGGTGCCGGTGGAGGCTGGGCCAAGTCGGTCCTCTACCACGCGCGAACCCGGGATCAGTTTGCCGCGTTCTTCGAGCGCAATGACACGTTCGCGCTTGGTGTCTGTAATGGATGCCAGATGATGTCCCATCTCAAGGACATCATTCCTGGTGCCGGTCATTGGCCGCGCTTCCTGCGTAACAAGTCGGAGCAATTCGAAGCACGCCTGAGCCTGGTCGAGGTCGTGGAGAGTCCGTCCCTGTTCCTGGACGGCATGGCCGGGTCGCGCTTACCGATTGCCACGTCTCATGGCGAGGGCCGCGCCGAATTCGCCGACGACACGGCGCGCTACACGTCCTCCTACACGGTTGCGATGCGCTACGTCGACAATTACGGCGAGGTGGCCGATGCGTATCCCGCCAATCCGAACGGTTCTGTCGATGGAATCTGCGGACTGAGCAGTGACGACGGCCGTGTCACGATCATGATGCCGCATCCGGAACGCGTGGCGCTGACCCGGCAGAACGCCTGGCATCCTGATGACTGGGGTGAGGACGGTCCCTGGATGCGCATGTTCCGCAATGCGCGGGTAGCGCTGGGCTAGGCGGCCCGCGAGACTAGGCCGAGGCGACGTTGTCGTTGTTGGCCTCGGTCACGAAGAAGCGCCGCACCTTGATCGCGCGCGTCAGCTTTCCGCGGCGGACGAAGCACTGGTAGAACATGTCTTTGAGAACCTCGAGCAGAATCCCGGCCTGCGCGCGATTCAACAGCGGCATGTCCTCGTGCGTGCCCGTGCCAAAAAGGACGTTCTTGATGGGTCCGAATGTATCGTCGTCGATACCGGCAATGTCCTGGGCGACGACAACTTCTTCGAAGGCGCGCAGCTTGCCGCCTTCGCCCAGGGCATGGAATGCGCTGACCGCTGCACGTCGGCACATGGACGCGAACGCATTGAAGTTGTTGTTCGAGTAACAGCTCAGCGCTTCGCGGAACAGTACTTCGGTATGTTTCGGCAAATAGGAAAAAGCGAAGCGCTCTTTCGGCCGTTCGAGTTCGACGTAGTTGCGGTACAGCTCAACCTTGTTGTCCTGGTATTGGCGCACCGCGAAACGCAGGAAAATCGGCGCGTTACAGGCATCGCATTTGTAGACGAGGCCAACATGCTTGGGCCGGTCGCGCAGCAGCGACGCCGCATCAGGAACGGATTGCGGCTGCATGTGTGCAAACACGCCGCAGTAGGGGCACTCGAGTCCAATCTGGTCGTCGAGTTCGCTTTTTATCCCCTGATCTCTGTCAATTACGATTGCCATATCGCTCGATATTATTTTTTATAGATCAGCGACTTCAGTATGCCCGATCAACGCCGCATCGCCTCAGGCGCTTTACATAATCCATAAATGATTATTGTCCCCATTGGCCGACAGCATTGGTCGCCGCCTCGTTGACAGGCCGCGCGATCAATCCGGTTCGCGTCATCGTAAGCTCGAAGATCGCGTCGTCCGCCATCGGTAAATAGGTTGCCGTTCCGTAGTGCGCGTCGACCCCCGGCATCAGCTTCGGGTACTTGCGCGCAAACTGCCAAACGTCCATCGTCACGGGTTCCGACAGCGAATGCACCGAGCGCACTTTGGAGCGCTCATCAATGATTTCAGCGTAGCGCCCGCTTAACCGGTCGAGACGAAAGATCGGGTCGAGGCCGAGCAGGGTGGCCGGCGGTTTCCAGGTAACGACGCGCGCATCCATCTGCCATTCGTTGCCCAGCAGCTCATACATCTGATCCTGCTCATTCTCAACCATGAGGCGGGCGACATATTGCTCGGGTGCGGACTGGCTGAACTGAATCCTGCCGACGTACTGTTCGTCGACCAGGCGATCGTAGCCGTAGTAACTGAAGGCCAGCATGATACTGGCGCCGCCGGCGAAGGCGGATGCGGTTCCCCCGGCCAGCGAACGTGTCGCCCGGACCGGGCGCCGCCGCTTCGCATGGCGGGTCATCGAGAAAAAGAAGTACAGCGTGAGCAGAGCGAAGACCGTACTGGCTGTCAGCAGCAGATTCATCGTCGTACTCCCAGATTCCTAAGCGTCCAACCTCTTATACTTGATTCGGTGGGGGTTTGCCGCATCGGCACCCAGGCGACGTTTCCGGTCTTCTTCGTAATCGGCATAGTTACCGGCAAACCAGACCACTTCGGAGTCTCCCTCGAACGCCAGCATGTGCGTGCAGATGCGATCGAGGAACCAGCGATCATGGGATATGACCATGGCCGAGCCGGGGAACTCCAGCAGTGCTTCCTCGAGCGCGCGCAGGGTCTCGACGTCGAGATCATTGGTCGGTTCGTCAAGCAGCAGGAAGTTGCCGCCTGCCTTGAGCATCTTGGCAAGATGAACACGGTTGCGTTCCCCGCCCGACAGCAGGCCGATCTTCTTTTGCTGATCCTGGCCGCGGAAATTAAAGCGACCGACGTAAGCGCGCGACGAGGTTTCGTAATTGCCGACACGAATCATGTCGAGGCCGTCCGAAATCTCTTCCCACACCGTCTTGTTGTCGTCGAGGCTGTCGCGGGACTGGTCGACGGCCGCGATTTGCACGGTGTCGCCGAGCCGCAGCGTTCCCGAGTCGGGTTTCTCCTGACCCGTGATCATGCGCGTCAACGTGGTCTTGCCGGCACCGTTGGGACCGATCACGCCGACAATGCCGCCCGGCGGCAACTGGAAACTGAGATCGTCGATGAGCAGCTTGTCGCCGAACCCTTTCTTGAGATTCTCGACCTCAAGGACGACGTCGCCGAGACGGGGCCCCGGGGGAATGTAGATTTCATTGGTTTCGTGCCGCTGCTGATAGGACGGTGACGACAGCTCCTCGAACTGCTTCAGACGCGCCTTGGATTTCGCCTGGCGTCCTTTGGGATTGCTGCGAACCCACTCGAGCTCGTGTTCCATGGCTCGTTTGCGGGCCTTTTCGCCAGCCTCTTCGACCTTGAGGCGCGCCTCCTTCTGTTCGAGCCAGGACGAGTAGTTGCCTTCCCAGGGGATACCGTGCCCGCGGTCGAGTTCCAGGATCCAGCCCGCCACATTGTCGAGGAAGTAGCGGTCATGCGTGACCGCGATAACGGTGCTTGGATACTCATCGAGGAAGCGCTCGAGCCAGGCGACCGACTCGGCGTCGAGGTGGTTCGTGGGTTCGTCGAGCAGCAGCATGTCAGGTTGTGACAGCAGCAGGCGGCACAGCGCGACGCGACGTCGCTCACCACCCGACAGCTTGCTGACGTCGGCATCCCAGGGCGGCAGGCGCAAGGCATCCGCGGCGACCTCGAGCTTGCGGTCGATTTCCCAGCCGCCGCCCGCATCGATGGCGTCCTGCAGCTTTCCTTGCTCTTCGAGCAGCGCGTTCATTTCATCGTCCGACATCGGCTCCGCAAACTTCTCACTGATCTCATTGAAGCGATGCAGGTGCTCGATAATGTCCCCCAGGCCTTCCTCGACGTTGCCGCGAACGTCTTTTTCGGAATCCAGCTCGGGTTCCTGCGGCAGGTAGCCGATCTTGATGCCCGGCTGCGGGCGCGCCTCGCCGTCGATTTCCGTATCGAGTCCCGCCATGATGCGCATGAGCGTGGATTTACCCGATCCATTGAGGCCGAGCACGCCAATCTTGGCGCCCGGGAAAAACGAGAGGGAGATATCGCGAATGATGTGCCGCTTCGGCGGAACAACCTTCGCAACGCGGTTCATTGTATAAATATACTGAGCCATGTCGGGACCGTGTGTGGAGAAGCGCGCATTATCCGGTATGCTGCCGCACAAGCAAACAGAATAAGGCGCCAATGAGCGAAACTGTGCTCGTCTACAAGGGACCCGAGATTGCGGCGTATGGCTTTGGCGATCCGCACCCCTTCGGCACCGATCGCCACGACGTGTTCCATTCCGAGCTCGAGCGGGCCGGCCTGGAGGCGAACATCGACTTTGGCCACCCGAGGCCCGCGCTCGTTGACGAGCTGGCGCTGTTTCACACCGCCGAATACATCGATAAGGTCTCGCGCTTGTCGGCGACGGGCAAAGGCTGGCTGGACGATGGCGATACACCGGCCATAAAAGGCATCTACGATGCGGCATCGGCCGTTGTCGGCGCGGTTCTGTGCGCGGTCGATGAGGTCATGCACGATAACTACAAGCGCGCATTCGTCCCGATTGCCGGTCTCCATCATGCGGCGCGCGACCGCGCGGCCGGCTTTTGTGTGTTCAATGATTGCGGCATCGCCGCCGAGTACCTGCGGCGGGAATTCGCTCTGCAACGCGTTGCCTATGTCGATATCGACGCACATCACGGGGATGGCGTTTTCTATGCCTTTGAAGAGGACCCCGACCTGATCTTTGCCGATATCCACGAGGATGGCCGATACCTGTACCCGGGCACCGGGCACGCCCACGAAACGGGCAAAGGCCGGGCGAAGGGCACGAAGCTGAATATCCCGGTGCCGCCGGGTGCGGACGATGCCGAGTTCCGGCGCGCATGGGACCGGGTCGAGGCCTACATCGACGCGCAGCGGCCCGAGTTCATACTGATGCAGTGCGGGGCCGACAGCCTCGAGGGCGATCCGATCACTCATATGGCCTGGACCGAGGATGCGCACGCGTACGCGGCAGCGGCGCTGTGCCGGCTGGCGGACAAGCACTGCCAGGGCCGCATCATCGGGACCGGCGGCGGGGGGTATAACCGCAGAAACCTTGCCCGTGCCTGGACACGGGTGGTCCGGTCCTTTGTGGAGGCCGGATAACCCTGTAATATGCCGCCCTTTCCAGCCCAACCGACCGCGGAGTAACCCCCTGATGTTCGACACCTCGATGACGATCGAGTCCTTCGATCCTGAAGTAGCCAAAGCCATAGAACTCGAGAACCAGCGCCAGGAAGAGCACATCGAGCTGATCGCCTCGGAGAACTACACGAGCCCGCGGGTCATGGCGGCGCAGGGCAGCAAGCTCACCAACAAGTATGCGGAAGGGTATCCCGGCAAACGCTACTACGGCGGTTGCGAGTTCGTGGACGATGTGGAAACCCTTGCTATCGAGCGCGCCAAGGAGTTGTTCGGTGCCGACTACGCCAACGTACAGCCGCACTCCGGTTCACAGGCGAACGGCGCGGTCTATCACGCGCTGGTCGAGCCGGGTGACACGATTCTCGGTATGAGCCTGAATGAGGGCGGCCACCTGACCCACGGGTCCCCCGTTAACTTCTCGGGCAAGCTGTTCAACGTGGTGCCTTATGGCCTCGATCCCGAAACCAGCCTGATCGACTACGACCAGGTCCAGGCACTGGCGACCGAACACAAGCCGAAAATGATTATTGCCGGTTTTTCGGCGTACTCGCAGATCGCCGACTGGGCACGTTTTCGTGAGATCGCCGACAGCGTGGGCGCCTACCTGTTCGTGGACATGGCGCACGTCGCGGGCCTCGTAGCAGCAGGCCTCTATCCGAGCCCCATCCCGCATGCAGACGTGTGCACGACGACGACGCACAAGACGCTGCGCGGACCGCGCGGCGGTCTGATTCTCGCGCGCAAGAACGACGAACTGACAAAGCGCTTCAACTCGCTGGTATTCCCGGGGACGCAGGGCGGCCCGTTGATGCATGTCATTGCTGCCAAGGCGATCGCGCTCAAGGAGGCGCTCGAGCCCGGCTTCAAGGATTACCAGGCGAAGGTCATCGAGAATGCCAAGGCCATGGCCGACGTTCTCAACGAACGTGGTTATCCGATTGTCTCGGGCGGTACCGAGAATCACCTGATGCTCGTGAGCCTGATCGAACAGGGCCTTACCGGCAAGGCTGCCGACGCGGCGCTTGGCCGCGCCTACATTACGGTGAACAAGAATTCGGTCCCGAATGATCCCCAGTCGCCCTTCGTCACGAGTGGTCTGCGCCTCGGCACACCCGCTATCACGACGCGCGGCTTTGGCGTCGACGAAACCCGGCAGCTGACAGGCTGGATAGCGGATATACTGGACGATCTTGAGAACGAGGAGACGATCGATCGCGTCCGTCAGCAGGTGCTCGAGCTCTGCGCGAGATTTCCTGTCTACGGCTGATCGTACCGGCGAATGCACTGTCCGTTTTGTGCCCACGATGAGACCAAGGTCATCGACTCGCGCCTGGCGGGCGAGGGTCGGCAAATTCGCAGGCGCAGGCAATGCCTGGCATGCAACGAACGCTTCACGACATTCGAGACCGCCGAGCTGGTCATGCCACGGCTGGTCAAGAACGACGGCCGCCGCCAGCCGTTCGACGAAAACAAGTTGCGCAACAGCATGGTGCGCGCGCTCGAGAAGCGCCCGGTACCCAGCGACGAGCTTGAAGAAGCTGTCGGGCACCTGATTCACAAGCTGCGCACGATGGGGGAACGCGAGGTACCGTCGCGGCTGGTCGGTGAATTCGTCATGGAGGAGCTGCGCGCGCTCGACGAGGTCGCCTATGTGCGATTCGCATCCGTCTACCGCCGTTTCCAGGACATCACCGAGTTCGAAGACGAGATCAAACGTCTGCAAAAAATCTCCCAGACGGCCGCGAGTCGCGAACAAATGTCGCTGCTGCCCGAGCTGCTGGGCAAGAAGAAGGACTAGGCATGTACTCCACAGATGACTGCACGCATATGGCGCGTGCGTTGCAGCTGGCGGCGCGCGGACGTTACTCGGCACATCCCAATCCGATGGTCGGCTGCGTGATCGTGCGCGACGGCGAGGTCGTCGGCGAGGGCTGGCACGAGAAGGCCGGAGAAGCGCATGCGGAGATCAACGCCCTGCGAGCGGCCGGTGATAAAGCGCGGGGCGCGACAGCCTTTGTTTCACTTGAGCCCTGTGCCCATACGGGCAAGACACCACCCTGTGCGGCCGCACTGATCGAGGGCGGCATCAAACGAGTGGTTGCGGCCATGCAGGATCCGTTTGTCGAGGTGGCGGGAGGCGGCCTGAGCAGGCTGCGCGATGCCGGGGTCGAGGTGGATGTAGGGCTGATGCAGTCGGCGGCCGAGGCTCTGAATGCCGGATTCGTGCGTCGCGTTACGGGCGGGCGTCCGCGCGTGCGGCTCAAGATTGCGGCAAGCCTTGACGGGGCGATTGCGATGGCCAGCGGTGAGAGCCAGTGGATAACCGGTGCCGAGGCCCGCCACGATGTGCAGCGGCTGCGGGCGCAATCAGGGGCGGTCATGACCGGAATCGGGACGGTCCTGGCTGATGACCCATCACTTAACGTGCGCGCGCGCGATCTGGATACGCGCGGGCTGCAGCCTCTGCGCGTCGTTCTCGACAGCCACCTGAGGATGCCCCTGACGGCAAAGATGCTCACCCTGTCCGGCGGTACGCTGGTCTGCTGTGTGGGCGAACGCGACGCCGGACCGTTGGAGGACGCGGGGGCCGAAGTGCGCGAATTCGGCGCACATGGCGAGGTCGTCAACGTTTTCGAGGTGCTGGCGTCGCTGAGTGAGCGCGAGATCAACGACGTGCTCGTGGAAGCCGGGCCTCGCCTTGCCGGCTATCTTCTGGAAAAAGAACTCGTCGATGAGCTTGTGATTTACCAGTCACCCCACATAATGGGCTCCAGTACACGCGGCATGTTCGAAACACCGGCATGGGAGGCGCTGGCGGATCGTAAGACGCTCGATGTCACCGATGTTCGTCGCGTCGGTGTCGACACGAAGACAACAGCGACTATTCAATACTGATGTTTACAGGAATTATTAAGGCCAAGGGCACGATCAAGGCGATGGAGCAGCGCGGCGGCGACGTACGCCTCAGTGTACGCTCCGACGGACTGCCCTGGTCGGATTACGAACTCGGCGAAAGCATCGCCGTCAATGGTGTTTGCCTGACCGCGGTTGAACTGTACGACGATGGTTTCGACACCGACGTTTCCGTCGAAACCCTCGACGTCACTGCACTCGGCGGGCTCGATATCGGGTCCCCGGTCAATCTCGAACCGGCGATCAGCCTGGGCGAGCGGCTTGGCGGTCACCTGGTGAGCGGCCACGTGGACTGCACGGGCAAGGTCGTGTCACGCGCGACCGATGCCCGGTCGATACGCCTGTCGATAGAAATCCCGAAGGAATACGCCCGCTACGTGGCGAAGAAGGGCTCGGTCTGTGTCGACGGCGTCAGCCTTACCGTCAACGAGGTATCGGGAAACCTGTTCGAATTGAATATCATCCCGCATACCACCGAGGTCACAATCATCGACGACTATGCACCCGGCACTGTCGTCAATGTCGAGGTCGACCTGCTGGCGCGCTACCTGGAGCGGTTGCTGGACAAGGACGGCGACGGAATTTCCCTGGAATTTTTAAAGGCCCATGGCTATGCCTGACAACACAACGATGCACCCCAGTGCGGCGACTGCGCCGTTCAGCGCCATCGAAGACATCATTGCCGACATTGCGGACGGCAAGATGGTCGTGATGGTTGACGATGAAAATCGCGAGAACGAGGGTGACCTGATCATGGCGGCCGCCAAAGTACGGCCCGAGGACATCAACTACATGGCCATGCACGGTCGTGGCCTGATTTGCCTGACGATGTCGCGCGAGCGCTGCAAACAACTGCGCCTGCCGCTCATGGTCAGCGACACCGACCAGCATCACGCAACGAATTTCACGATCTCCATCGAAGCGGCCGAAGGCATCACCACGGGTATCTCCGCCCACGATCGTGCCAAAACCATCCAGGCTGCCGTTGCCGATGGCGCGAAGCCGGAGCACCTGCGCCAGCCGGGACACATTTTCCCCGTGATGGCACAACCCGGTGGCGTTCTTACACGCGCCGGACACACGGAAGCCGGGTGCGATCTTGCGCGCCTGGCCGGACTGGAGCCCGCGGCAGCCATTGTCGAGATTCTGAACGACGACGGCACGATGGCGCGCCGGCCCGATCTCGAGAAATTCGCTCGAGCGCACGGTATCCGGATCGGTACGATTGCGGACCTGATTCGCTACCGTCTCGAAAAAGAGCGCAATGTAGAACGTATTGCCGAGAGGCCGATCAAAACCGAGTTTGGCGAGTTCACGCTGTATTGCTATGACGACCACGTGAACCGTTCCGTGCATGTCGCGCTGGTGAAGGGAGATCTCGAGAAGGTCGACACACCGCTCGTGCGTGTGCATCTTCAGGATACCCTGGGCGACGTGGTCGGCGTGCAAAGCGAGTCGTTGGGATGGCCGTTGCACAATGCGATTGAACGCATCGGCGGTGAGGAGGCGGGTGTTATCGTGCTGCTTCGTGACCAGGAAACGTCGCGCGACTTCATCGACGCGGTCGAGAATCTCGGCCGGCATCGTGATGATCTCGAAAAACAGCGAAGTGGGGACGCCGTGCTGCGGACCTATGGCATTGGTGCACAGATCCTGCGTGACCTCGGCCTCAGCAAAATCCGTGTATTATCAGCGCCTAAACAAATGTACGCGATCTCGGGTTTCGACCTCGAAATTACCGAGTACGTCTGACAAGAACGGCTCAGCATGGACAAAATCAAGACTACAGAAGGCGACCCGATCGTTCGCGACGGACGGTTTGCAATCGTTGCAGCGCGGTTTAACGAGTTTATCGTCGAATCTCTGATTAAGGCTGCGGTGCATTGCCTGCGCCAGCACGGGGCCGATGACGGCGATATCGAGATCATCCGTGTTCCGGGTGCATTCGAAATGCCGCTGGCCGTTGACAAGGTTGCCGGGACCCGGCGCTTTGACGGCATCATTGCCCTGGGCGCGGTCATTCGTGGCGGCACCCCGCATTTTGACTATGTAGCAGGAGAATGCGTCAAGGGCATCACGGCGGCAGGTCAGCGCCATGGTGTTCCTATCGGTAACGGTGTCCTGACTGTCGACACGATCGAGCAGGCAATAGAGCGCGCCGGCACCAAAGCGGGCAACAAGGGCGAGGAAGCCACGCTCGCCGTGGTCGAGATGGTCAATCTACTCAGAAAAATCGACTAATGAGCAAATCCGCCCAGGCTGGAGCAGGCGCCCGCACGCGCGCCCGCGAGTTGATGGTGCAGGCGCTCTATCAAAAGCAGATTGCCGGCCACACGACGGCCGAACTCGTCGCGCAGTTCCGCGACGACACCGCGTACGCACGCGTGGACCAGGCGTTTTTCGACGAGCTGTTCCCCGCGATCAGCAACGGCCAGGAGCATATCGAGAAGAAGATCGACAGCCTGATCGATCGACCGCTGGCACAGCTCGACCCCATCGAATTGTCGATCCTTCTGATCGGTGTACACGAACTCGAGACCCGCATCGACATTCCTTACAAAGTCGTCATTAACGAGGGCGTCAACCTCGCCAAGCGCTTCGGATCGACGGACGGGCACAAGTACATCAACGCTTGCCTCGACGTTGCCGCGCAATCACTGCGCGAAGTCGAGGTTTCCGCAAACGCCGGTGGATGAATTTGAACTGATTCGTCGCTTTTTTTCACGCGACGCACAGGCAACCGATGTTGGCGTCGGCGATGACGGCGCCGTGATGACACCAACACCCGGGACACAGCAAGTCCAGGTTATCGACACGCTGGTCGAGGGCGTGCATTTTCCAGCCAATATCACGGCAGCCGACGTCGGTTACCGGGCCGTGGCGGTTAACCTCTCGGACATTGCCGCGATGGGCGCCCGCCCACGCTGGATGACACTCGCACTAACCTTGTGGGACAAGGACGAACTCTGGGTCGAAGACTTCGCGGCCGGGATGTTTGCGGCGGCGGATGAGCATGGTGTAGTCCTGGTTGGCGGGGATACGACGCGAGGCGATTCCGTTGTTGTTTCGATCAATGTGACGGGCGAAGTCGAAGACGGCGCGGCCCTCCTTAGAAGTGGCGCGAAAGTGGGTGACACCGTGTTCGTTACCGGCACAGTGGGTGATGCCGCCGCCGGACTCGAGCTGCTCCAGCAGGGAGAACATGATGAATTTCTTGTCGGAAGATTCCTGCGGCCGACGGCAAGGCTGGCGCTGGGCAGGATGCTCGTCGGCAAAGCGCATGCGGCCATCGACATCTCCGACGGTTTGGTGGCCGACCTCAGCAAGCTGCTGGCCGCCAGCGGACTGGGCGCACAGATCAATGTCGAGAACGTACCGGTGTCCTCGGCGCTGACGGCGCGCTTCGATGACAAGACGGCGCTGCAGTTTGCGCTCTCCGGAGGCGACGACTACGAACTCTGCTTCACGGCACCGGCGGACGCGGTAGCTGCAATCGACGGCATCACCGCGATCGGCACGGTGACGGCCGACGAGGGCCTGGAGTGTCGGCGGGGCGGCGAGATTGTTGACGTCGACGTCAGCGGTTACCGTCACTTCACATGAGCGCAGGTCCGGACAAGCTCGCACGCACGGTGCTCCGGGATCCGGTGCATTTCCTGGCGTTCGGCTTCGGCACCGGGCTGATGCCCTTCGCGCCGGGCACTTTCGGCTCGATTCCTGGCGTCATCCTCTTCTGGCTGACGATGGATTTCGGACTTTATGTTCAATTGGGGCTGGTCGCGGCAATGACGCTGGTGGGAATCTGGCTGTGCGGCGAAAGCGCCAGGCGCATCGGCGTGCATGATCACGGTGGCATCGTGTGGGACGAGATTGTCGGCATGTACGTGACCTTGCTGGTGGCGCCCGTCACTGTCGTCGGATTCGTGCTTGCGTTTGTCTTTTTTCGCGTGATGGATATTGTCAAACCCTGGCCGATTCGGGACCTGGATCACAGTATCCATGGGGGTCTGGGAATTATGCTGGATGACCTCGTAGCTGCCCTGTATGCCGCATTGTTACTGACTTTGTATGGGTGGCTCATGACCTGAACTGTGAGACAACATGGCCAGCAAGGTATCTGAGATCACGCGCCCGTCAGACGTGCCCGAAAAAATCGGTAAGTACGTCATCATCAACAAGATTGGCAAGGGCAGCACCGGTACCGTTTACCTGTCTCACGACCCGTACTACCGTCGCGACGTCGCGATCAAGGTCTACAACATCGAAGAGGATGCCGATGCCGAGCGCGCGAAGGTGTCCCGCAAGATGTTCTTCAACGAAGCCCACATGGTCGGCATGTTGCAGCACCCGAACATCATGCCGATCTACGACGCCGGCGAGGAAGACGGCAGCTACTACGTTGTCACCGAACACATCCAGGGCGCACGTACGCTGGCCGCCTATTGCCGCCCCGATAACCTGTTGCGCGTCGATGATGTCGTCGAAATCATCTACAAGTGCGCCAAGGCACTGCACTACGCGCACGGTCGCGGCGTCATCCATCGAGACATCAAGCCATCGAACGTCATGCTCACCATCGACAACGACGTGCGCATCATCGACTTTGGCATTGCGATCGTCAGCGACTCCGAGGTATCGCGAATCGAAGGCATCGCGGGCTCACCGAGCTACATGTCGCCGGAGCAGGTGCAGTCGGAGGAACTGACGCCACGCTCTGACCTGTATTCATTGGGCGCCGTCATGTACGAACTGTTGACCGGGTTCCGCCCGTTCCGCGCCGACAACCTGTCAAAACTTCTGCACCAGATCGTGTACGCGACACCGCCACCGATTCACACCTATCGCGACGATCTTCCCGAAGAACTCGAGCACGTCGTCATGACGACGATGCAAAAAGAACCGAACAAGCGTCTCACCACGGGCAACGCGATGGCGGCAGAGCTAACGCGTGTCTACAAGGACCTGCGCCAGAAATACGACAGCCTCGATAACCAGGAGCATTTTGACCTGCTCCGTACGCTGCACTTTTTCCACGAGTTTTCCCATGCCGAAATTTGGGAAGTCCTGCGCGCCTCCGACTGGCACGAGTACAAGGACAGCGAAGATATCGTGCGCGAAGGGGAAGTCGACGATCGTTTCTACATTATCGTGTCGGGCGCGGTTGAAGTGCAGGCTAACGGCAACAGCATCGGCACTCTGAGCAATGGCGATTGTTTTGGCGAGACCAGCTATGTGCGCGGTGCCAAGCGCCAGGCTTCGATTCAGGCCCGGGGCCAGGTGACGATACTGCGCGTGAGTTCGACACTCATGGAGCAGGTCTCATCAGCCTGTCAGCTGCGCTTCAACAAGGTCTTTCTGCGTTCATTGATCACCCGATTGCAGGGCAGCGGCGGCGCCAATACCTGATCGCCTGGCAAAGGGCGATACGCACTTACGTATAAACAGCAATTAACCTCCGCGCGGCGAGGCGTATTCTGGCGCGCATGCGCAGGATATTGCTCACGGCGATGTTCCTATTCGGCTCCCCGCTGCCGGCCGCGGCAGAGGCACCGATTTCCGATGCGTTTCCGCTTCGTAATCACAATCCTTTTCTGCAGGTCTACGGATTACCCACGTTCCAGACACATGAACTCGTGGCCGAGGGAAGAACCGACGTCAGTCTGAGCTACGACGTTGCCAATGATGCTGATGACGCGGACCGTTTGGGCGAGCGGCTGATCATCGATGCCGAGAGCCAGGTACTGAATCTCTCGATCCGTCGCAGGTTTGGCGAACGATTCGAATTCGGCATTGATGTGCCGTGGGTGCGTCATTCGGGCGGGCGCATGGACAGCGTGATTTTTAACTTCCACGATCTCGTCGGCTTGCCCAATTCCAACCGTGACGGCCCGGATGATCAGTACCGTCTCTTTTTTGAACAACAGGGTACCGTGCTGTTTGATACCGACGTGCCGACGTCAGGCATCTCGGACGTACAGGTTACCGCAGCCATGGACCTCGGCAAGGCAACGCTCCGAGCCGGCATCAAGCTGCCGACGGGCGACCCCGACAAGCTGACTGGCAGCGGCGCGGCCGATGTTTCCCTGGGACTCCATGGCGGGAGCGCGACATTACTGTTCAAGCGCGAGCTGGCGTACTCGGGGTTCCTCGGCGTCCTGGTACTCGGCGACGGCGATATCATGCCTTCCCTGCAGCGGAGTGCTGTGCCGTATGCGGGCGCTGCGCTCAGGTGGCAAGCGACGAGAAAGATAGCGCTGGCAACGCAGCTGTACGTCCAGGGACCTTACTTCGATGCCGAACTCGACGAACTGGGCGGCAACACCTTCCAACTCTCATTCGGCGCAGATTTCCGTCTGCAGGGCTCGTTCTTGCGACTTGCCATCGTCGAGGACATCGCGGCGGCCGCTGCACCGGATTTCGCACTGCACCTGTCGTTCCGTAGTTTCGGCGGCTGATTTCCGGTTACACTCGGGCCCAGACATCTTCGAGGGGTCCTCATGATCAAGCGCGCCACCTGCCTGCTGGCAGTCCTCTTTTCGTTGCCGGCCCTTGCCAGCGAACTCAGCGCAAGTATCCAGACGGATTATGACGAGCATCTCGGGGCGCTCTTCGATCACTTCCATCGCAACCCGGAATTGTCCACCGTTGAGACGGAAACGGCACGCCGCATGGCGCTTGAGCTCAGCCTGGCCGGTTTCGACGTCACCGAGGGCGTCGGCGGAACCGGTGTCGTGGCCATGATGGAGAATGGCGACGGCCCGCTGGTCATGATGCGCGCCGACATGGACGGCCTGCCGGTCGAGGAAAAGTCGGGCCTGGCGAATGCCTCTCGTGCCAGGCAAAAGGACCCGATCACGGGCAATGACGTGTTTGTCATGCATGCGTGTGGACACGATGTGCATATTACGAGTCTTGTTGGCACGGCCCGACACATGGCGGCGCATCGGGATGAATGGACCGGTACGCTGATGCTGGTCGTCCAGCCTGCCGAAGAGCGTGTGCTGGGCGCCCGTGCCATGCGCGACGATGAAATCTGGGAGCGCTTTGGCAAGCCGGACTATGCGCTGGCGTTTCACGTCGCGTCATCGGGCACAGCGGGTGTCATTAATGTCCAGGAAGGCAGTCCATACGCGGGCGCCGATACGGTCGACATTATCATTCACGGTGTTGGCGCCCATGGCGCGAGCCCGCACCGCGGCAAAGATCCGATCGTCCTGGGCAGCCAGATCGTGCTCGCGTTACAGACCCTGGTCTCGCGCGAGTTGTCGCCCCGTGATCCGGGAGTTGTGACGGTCGGGTCGTTCCACTCCGGCACCAAGCACAACATTATTTCGGATCGCGCGCACCTGCAGCTCACCGTCCGTAACACCAGTGAAGCAACACGCCAGATACTGCTGGACGGTATCGTGCGCATCGCTGAGAACATGGGGCGTGTCGCGGGCCTGCCTGAGGATAAGCTTCCCGAAGTCATCATCTCGAACGAGAGCGTGCCGCCCGTTGTCAACGATGCGCCGCTGGTACGCCGCCTGCGCGCAGCCTGGATCGATGGCATGGGAGACGCCTCGGTCGTTGATATTCCGACCAAGGGCATGGGTGCCGAGGACTTCCCGTTCTTTACGCAGGACCCGGAGATTTCGAGCGTGTATTGGGCCGTCGGTGGCACGCCGCAGGAGGACTTCGATGCGGAAGCCGCAGGTGGGCCGCCGGTCCCGAGTCATCATTCGCCGTTGTTCAAGATATCGCCCGAGCCGTCAGTGACAGCGGGCGTCGAGTCGACGGTGCTGGCGCTAAAAACGCTGATGCAGGAGTAGGGCGCGTCAGTCGTCGTCGACTTCGAATTCCTCGAGATCTTCATTGCCCGCACTCTTGAGCAGTATCTCGACCTTTTGCTCAGCTTCGCGGAGTGCGGTCTGGCAGCCCCGGGTCAGCTTGATGCCTTCCTCGAATTTCTTCATGGCCTTCTCGAGCGGCAGGTCGCCGGACTCGAGTTCATCGACCAGTTCTTCGAGGTCGGCGAGTGATTTTTCGAGGTTGATTTTCTTAGGAGAGCTCATGATGGGTCCCGAAGTCGCGCTGCGTGCGTAAGCTACAGCGCGGCTCGTGGGAGGTCAACGCGTCAGGGACTCCCACAATTGACATGTCGTGCCCGGATTCTTACAGTAACCCCTCGGTTAGAATGACTCTAATACGCAATCCAGAGACCCTGGTACTCACTCGAGAGGAAGAAAAATGTCCCTGAAAGGCAGCAAAACCGAAGGAAATTTGAAAGACGCATTTGCCGGTGAATCCCAGGCAAACCGCCGCTACCTGTATTTCGCAGCGAAAGCCGACGTCGAAGGTTACAACGATGTCGCCGCTGTATTTCGTTCCACGGCTGAAGGTGAGACGGGCCATGCGCATGGCCATCTCGAGTATCTGGAGGAGACCGGCGACCCGGCTACGGGCCTGCCGATCGGCTCGACTGCCGAGAACCTGGCCGCAGCGATTGCCGGTGAGACGCATGAGTACACCGACATGTATCCGGGTATGGCCAAGACTGCACGCGATGAGGATTTCGACGAGATTGCGGACTGGTTCGAGACGCTGGCCAAGGCCGAGCGTTCGCACGCCAACCGTTTCCAGAAAGCGCTGGATACTCTCGACGACTAAAACTTGCGGAGAGCCGGGTCGCAAGGCCCGGCTTCCAGCCTCATGAGCGAATCACGACGCGAGGGTAGCCTCGAGGCGCCGACGCGCCATCCCCTGGACTGGCGTTCCGACGAATTCTACGACGACCAGTCCCTGTTCGATGAACTGGAACGGGTGTTCGACATCTGTCACGGCTGTCGCCGCTGTTTCAATCTGTGTCATTCCTTTCCAACCCTGTTCGACCTTGTCGATGAGTCCGACACGATGGAAGTGGACGGTGTCGCCAAAGACGACTACTGGCAGGTCGTGGACCACTGTTACCTCTGTGACATGTGCTACATGACCAAGTGCCCGTACGTGCCTCCGCACGAGTGGAATGTGGATTTTCCGCACCTCATGTTGCGGGCCAAGGCGGCGCGCTTCAGGAAAGAGGGCGCATCCACACGCGATAAGATTCTTAGCGCAACCGACAAGGTCGGCAAGCTGGCAGGCATTCCCGTTGTCGTGAACGCCGTGAACGCGGTCAATCGAAGCAAATCGGGACGTAAGCTCCTCGAGAAAACGCTCGGCGTACACAAGGATGCGCCGGTTCCCGAATACCATGCGAAGACCGCGCGCAAACGCCTGCAAGGACTTGGCGAAAACGGGGCTGTAGCAGGACAGGCCACGGCATCGACGCACGGCAAGGTTGCGCTGTTTACGACCTGTTACTGCAATCGCAATCACCCGGGCGTCAACGAAGACCTCGTCGCGGTCTTTGAGCACAATGACATCGCCGTGCGGCTTGCCAGCAAGGAAGTTTGCTGCGGCATGCCCAAGCTCGAACTGGGTGACCTCGAAGCCGTTGCCAGGGCCAAGGAAACGAACATTCCCGCGCTGGCGAAGCTGGTCGATGAAGGTTGGGACATCGTGACGCCGATCCCCTCATGCACGCTGATGTTCAAGCAGGAACTCCCGCTCATGTTCCCCGACGATGCTGATGTCATCAAGGTTCGTGATGCAATGTACGATCCGTTCGAGTACCTGATGCTGCGGCACAAGGATGGCAAGCTCAAGACGGAATTCGTGACGTCGCTGGGCAAGGTGACGTACCAGGTGCCTTGCCATCTGCGCGTGCAGAATATCGGCCTGAAAACCCGCGATGCGCTGCAACTGGTCCCGGACACGAGTCTCGAAGTCATCGAGCGCTGTTCGGGACATGACGGCACGTACGCGGTGAAGAAGGAGTTTCACGATATCTCGAAGAAGATCGCGCGCCCTGTGATTAATAAGCTCAAGAAGGGCGAGGCCGACCACTTTACCAGCGACTGCCCCATGGCCGCGGAGCAAATCGTGCAGGACCTCGACGATCATGACGCCAACAACCCAATGAGCCTGCTGCGTAAGGCATACGGAATCTGATGCAAAAATTATCCCGGGAAGACCTTTTCAGCCTCGAGAAATATGCCGAGGCACGTTCGGCGTTTCGCGAGAAAGTGCTGGAGCACAAGAAGAATCGCCGCCTCAGTCTTGGTACCAATGCGGCCCTTTATTTCGAGGACCGCCTGACCATGCAATACCAGGTACAGGAGATGCTGCGCATCGAGAAGATCTTCGAGGCGGACGGTATCGAGGAAGAGCTTGACGCGTACAACCCATTGATCCCGGACGGCAGCAACTGGAAAGCGACCTTCATGGTCGAATTCCCCGACGTCGAAGAGCGTCAGCAGATGCTGACTCAGCTCGTCGGAATTGAGGATCGCGTGTATATGCACGTTGCGGATTTTGATCGCGTTTACGCCATCGCTGACGAGGACCTCGAGCGTGCCGACGAAGAAAAGACGTCGGCTGTGCACTTTATGCGCTTTGAACTGCCGCCCGAGCAGGCAGCCGCGTTGAAGAACGGCGCGGCGCTGGGTGCAGGAATCGATCACGATAACTATCGTGTGGAAATCTCACCCATTCCCGCGAATATCCGCGATTCCCTCGTCAACGATCTCGATTAACGCTAGAATTCCGCCGGGCACTCTCTGGCAACCTACAATCTTGCGTTCTAATCGATGACTAAACGTTACGATGCTGCGGACATCGAAGTCCTCAGCGGACTCGAGCCTGTCCGGCGCAGACCGGGCATGTACACCGACACCACGCGGCCGAATCACCTGGCCCACGAGGTCGTCGACAACTCCGTTGATGAAGCGCTTGCGGGGCACTGCAAGAGGATCGACGTCACGATCTACAAGGATGGTTCGCTGGAGGTCAGCGACGACGGCCGCGGCATGCCCGTCGACAAGCACCCGAAAGAAAAGATCCCGGGCGTCGAGCTGATCCTCACGCGCCTGCATGCAGGCGGCAAGTTCTCGAACGAGAACTACCAGTATTCTGGCGGCCTGCACGGGGTTGGTGTCTCGGTCGTCAATGCGTTGTCGAAGAACCTAGAGGTGTGGATTCGCCGCGGCGGCAAGGAATACAACATGTCCTTCGCCGGCGGCAAGAAGCGCGGCAAGCTCGAAGTCGTTGGTAAGGTTGGCAAAGCCAATACCGGGACGACGATCCGCTTCTGGCCCGACGAGCAGTATTTCGATACGACGAAGATATCCGTCAAGAGCCTGAAACATGCGCTCAAGGCCAAGGCCGTTCTCTGTCCCGGTCTGAAAGTCAGCCTGAAGGTCGAAAAGCCCAAGGAAAAGATCGAGTGGCAGTACGAGGGCGGGCTTGAGCAGTACCTGCTCGAAGAAATTGGCGGCACGGAGACGCTGCCGGCCGAGCCGTTTTCGGGCAGCCTGAAGGGCAACAACGAAGCCGTCGACTGGGCGCTCGTCTGGACGACCGACGGCGGCCCGTCGGTGACCGAGAGCTACGTG
Source organism: Chromatiales bacterium (assembly GCA_004282875.1). Lineage (GTDB taxonomy): Bacteria > Pseudomonadota > Gammaproteobacteria > Steroidobacterales > Woeseiaceae > UBA1847. The sequence continues at coordinate 25,269 of SHLT01000005.1, forward strand.
AACCTGATTCCGACGCCACAGGGTGGCACCCACGTGAACGGCCTGCGCACCGGGTTGACGAATTCGCTGCGCGAATTCTGCGATTTCCGGAACCTACTGCCTCGCGGCGTGGCGATCGCGCCAGAGGATGTCTGGGACGGACTCAGTTTCGTGCTGAGCACCAAGCTCGAAGACCCGCAATTCTCGGGGCAGACCAAGGAGCGGCTGTCGTCGCGCGAATCGGCCGCCTTTGTCGCCGGCGTCATCAAGGATAATTTTTCACTATGGTTGAATCAGCATCCGGAAACCGGTGACCTGATTGCACAGTTGGCGATCACCAAGGCACAAAAGCGCCTGAAGTCCGCCAAGAAGGTCGTCCGCAAGAAGATCGTGTCGGGCCCTGCGCTGCCGGGCAAGCTGGCCGACTGCACGTCCCAGGAGCCCGAGCTTTGCGAGCTGTTTCTCGTCGAGGGTGACTCGGCCGGTGGTTCGGCCAAGCAGGCGCGTGACCGCAATACGCAGGCAATCATGCCGCTGCGCGGCAAGATCCTGAACACCTGGGAAGTCGATACGGCCGAGATTTTGGCGTCGGCGGAAGTACACGACATCTCGGTTGCGCTGGGTGTCGATCCCGGCTCCGACGACATCAGTGGTCTTCGCTATCACAAGATCTGCATCCTTGCGGATGCCGATTCGGACGGTCTCCACATTGCGACCCTGCTGTGCGCGCTGTTCCTGCGCCACTTCCGCGAACTGATTCTCGCGGGACACGTCTACGTTGCAATGCCGCCGCTGTACCGCATCGACGTTGGTAAGGAAGTGTCGTACGCGCTCGATGAGGGTGAACGCAAGGGCATTCTCGATCGTATCGAGGCCGAGAAGAAGAAGGGCAAGGTCACAGTGACGCGCTTCAAGGGCCTCGGCGAAATGGACCCCGAGCAGCTGCGCGAGACGACGATGAATCGCGACACGCGTCGCCTCGTACAACTCACAATCAGCGGGCGCGACAAGACCGACCAGCTCATGGACATGCTGCTCGCCAAGAAACGTTCCAAGGACCGCCGCACCTGGCTCGAAACCAAGGGCAACCTGGCGGAGGTATGAGATGACAACGATGCAGAATTCCCTGAACCTCGAAGGCGTCGAGCAACAGCCGCTCAAGGAATACACCGAGCGCGCGTACCTCGATTACTCGATGTACGTCATCCTCGACCGCGCGCTGCCGCAGATTGGCGACGGCCTGAAACCCGTACAGCGCCGCATCATTTACGCAATGAGCGAGCTTGGGCTCTCCGCCTCGTCGAAGCCGAAGAAATCGGCGCGTACCGTCGGCGATGTCATCGGCAAGTTTCACCCGCATGGTGATTCGGCCTGTTACGAAGCCATGGTCCTCATGGCGCAGGGGTTCTCGTACCGCTATCCGATCGTCATCGGCCAGGGCAACTGGGGCTCGACCGACGACCCCAAGTCTTTCGCTGCAATGCGCTACACCGAATCGCGCCTCGCGCCGTACGCCAAGAGCCTGCTGCAGGAACTGGGGCAGGGGACGGTCGACTGGACGCCCAACTTCGACGGGACGCTCAAGGAGCCCGTCGTATTGCCGGCGCGCCTGCCCAACCTGCTGCTGAACGGCACGACGGGCATCGCGGTCGGCATGTCGACCGATGTGCCGCCGCACAACCTCAATGAAGTCACGAGTGCACTGGTGCACCTGATCGACAATCCGAAGGCAACCGTCGCTCAGCTCATGAAGCACATCAAGGGGCCGGACTTTCCAACCGGTGGGGAACTGGTATCGCCCCGGGACGACATTCGCGAGATCTACGCCACCGGTAACGGTACGTTGCGGCTGCGCGCCTCGTACAAGATGGAAGGCACCGACATCGTGATCACGTCGCTGCCGCACCAGATCTCGGGAGCCAAGATCCAGGAGCAAATTGCTGCGCAGATGCGCGCGAAGAAATTGCCCCAGGTTGACGACCTGCGTGATGAGTCGGACCATGAAGACCCGACGCGCATCGTCATTAGCAAGAAGCGTGGCGTGGATGTCGAGCAGCTGATGTCGCACCTGTTCTCCACGACCTCGCTCGAGCGCACGCTGCGCGTCAATATGAACATCATCGGTCTTGACGGACGGCCGCGCATGTTCGACCTGGTCGGGCTGCTCAAGGAGTGGCTGACGTTCCGAAAGGAGACGGTAAAGAACCGGCTCGGTCATCGCCTGCAAATCGTCAACGACCGCCTGCACATCCTGGATGGTTTGCTCGTCGCCTACCTGAATATCGACGAGGTCATTGCGATCATCAGGGAAGAAGACGAGCCCAAGCCCGTTCTCATGAAACGCTTCAAACTCTCGGACGTCCAGGCCGAAGCGATCCTCAATCTTCGTCTGCGCAACCTGGCCAAGCTCGAAGAGTTCAAGATCAAGGGCGAACAGGACGAGCTGCAGCAAGAGCGAGACCTGCTCGAGAAGACGCTCAAGAGCGCGGCGCGGCTGAAGACCCTGATCAAGAAAGAGATCCTGGAAGACGCGGAAGCGTATGGCGACGACCGGCGCACCGAGATCGTGGAACGCGAAGCGGCACAGGCCCTCGACGAGACGCAACTCGTTGCAAGCGAACCGGTTACCGTCGTCCTGTCGCAGGCAGGCTACGCCCGCGCGGCGAAGGGCCACGAGATCGACCCGGCGACCCTGAATTACCGCTCAGGGGATAGCTTCCTGGCATCGGCGCAGGGTCGCAGCAACCAGCTGGCGATGTTCGTCGACAGTACCGGCCGCGTCTACAGCGTCATGGCAGGGACCCTGCCGTCGGCGCGAGGGCAGGGCGAGCCGCTGTCGAGCCGCTTCAAGCCGCCCGACGGCGCCGCATTCTGTGGAGCCATGATCGGCGACAATGACCAGAAATACCTGCTGGCGAGCGACGCGGGCTACGGTTTTATCGCGACACTGAGCGATCTCGTCTCACGCAACAAGGCGGGCAAAGCCGTCCTGCGCGTGCCGTCAGGCGGCAAAGCCGTGGTGCCGATGCCCGTGCCAAAGAACAAGGAATGCCTGATCGCTGCGGTGAGTTCGATTGGACGCCTGTTGTTGTTCGAGATGGAAGAATTACCCGAGCTTGCCAAAGGCAAGGGCAATAAGCTGATCAACATCCCCGGTCCGAAGTACAAGAGTGGCGAAGAGAAAATGGTTGCCGCTGCGGTGGTGCCGGAGGACGGCCACCTCGAGGTCTACACCGGAACGAGAAAGATGACGATCAAATGGAACGACCTCGATGACTATTACGGTGATCGGGCGTTGCGCGGAGCGCTGCTTCCCAAGGGTTGGCGCAAAGTCGAGCGGCTGGCCGGCGCCTAACGAAAAGACCCCGGTACTGAGCCGGGGTCATTAGATTCGAGCTGGCAGGGCGCCTAGCGGCGCTTGGTGTCGACCTTGCCGCCGGAGATGTCCATTTCCGCCGTTTCGTCGTCATTCGCGACTGGCATTTCCGCCGTCTTTTCGTCGTTTGTCATGTTGACCGTAACGGCTGCGGTTGCGTCGAGCTGCTGCTGCTGAGTTTCCGTATCTACCGTGTCGTCGTCAGCCGCCGGCATTTCCGCAGTCGCATCGAATTCCGATACATCGGCAAGCGGCATCTCGGATGTCTCGTCGTCGAGCGAGGGGTCGTCGAACGTCTCACTAAGGTCCGCTGCGGCGCGTTCAATCTCCGCGTTCAGAGCCTGCGTTGCTGTCAGTTCGTCTTCATAGTCCTGCGCGAGAATCTCGGCGACGTCCTCGTTGATCGTGTATTCGTCAGTGGGCGACATGTCCTGCTTGACAGTGTACTCATCGGTCGATGAGTCATCGGTTTCGAATTGAGGCGCCTTGGTCGCATCGAGAACGAGCGACACTTCGAAGTCGTCGTCCTCAGGCAGGATTTCACTCTCGAGAATTGAATCCGTCTTGACGCGCGGCGGGGGCAGTCCCTCCGAGGTGTCGTCGACCGGCTGCGGCTCAAAGGGCAGCTCGATATCGACATCGGTTGGCGCGGCGAAGCCGAAGTCCTGCGCGACGTCCATATCCGTACCACCGGCCAGGCCGGTGCCGAGCACGAGATCGGCGTCGAGCGCGAGGTTCTCCTCAGTTGGGGAGTCGTCTTCGATATCGTACTCGTCATCGGCAAGCTCATAGCTTGCAGGGCTTACGGCCGCGGCGCCGACGGGTGCCGCGCCGAAACGTTCGCGAATACGACGGCCAAAGAGCACCAGCACGCCAAAGATGGCGAGACCGCCGCCAATGAACCATGCGAGCATCGATGTTGATTCGCTACGCGATCCGGTGCTGATGATGGCGGTCGGAACATTGGGCGACTCGGACGATGTCGTCGGGCCTTCGAGCTCGGTGTCGGGAATCGCGACCGTCGCTTCCGGTTCGACGTAAGGATTGTCACTTTCAACAACAGTGGGGCCAGAACTGACTTCACTTCTCATCTCTGTTGCAAGCATGTCAGTGGCGGCTGTGTCGTTAACAACCGGCTGGGCCGCATCATCGAGAATGGGTGGTTCGTAAACCGCGCCATCGACAGTGTCCACGATTGGCAACTCGGCGGCCGCCGCGACCGCCGGGGCTGCGGCAGGCGTCGCCGCGCTGACGACAGGGGCCGAACCGTCGAGGCTCGGGATCGTCAACCAGGCACCCGCTTTGAGTTTGTTCGGGTCGTCGTCGATAAAGGCGTCAGGATTCGCAACGAAAATCGTGTTGACCGCTGGCCACAAGCTCATCGAGCGGTTTTCGATGCGGCTGACGATCTCGCCCAGCGTCTCACCGGGTTTCACCTGGTAGCGCGTCGCCTGCCCAATAGGCGTGGTGTCCGTCGTTCTCGCAGGCTGCGTAGTCGTGCGCACGACGGGCTGCGGGGCCGCGGCAACAACGGGCGCCGCTTGCGGGGTGGCAGCGGCAGCCTGGGCCTCTGCAACGGCGGCCGGATCGACGAACAGCATATATTCGCGGCTGAGGTTTGGCGTGTACGGGCAGTTGATCGTGACGCGCGTGGCCATCATGGGCTCGCGAATAATCGTCCGGCCTGTAATCAGGATGGCGGTATCCGTCACGCTGATGGTGCTGCGTCCAATACCTGGCAAATCGCTGGTTGAACGGCCACCGCCGACCGACACGCAGGCATCGCTGAGCATTTCATTGGGTGCGAGCGCATAAGCGATGCTCGCCCGCAGCGGCTGTCCGAGATTCGATTGCACAGTCAGCTCACCCAGTTCCAGTGCTGCAGCCGGCGTTACCGCGAGGCCGCCGCCAAGTGCGACCAGGGGCAGAAGAGCGCGCTTCGAGGCGCGGTCCTTCGCATGCATGGGAGTAAGTGTTTTGTTCACTTCATGTTCCTCGAAAAATACTTGCAGGACTCAGTCTAGGATTAAGGCGCATCCATCGCTAAGAACCTATTCTAGTTTTTTGGCGGAACCACCTGTTAGCGGGTGGTTCAGAGATGGGCCTGTGACATGCGTCACACTTTGCCGGGCATCAGGTAGCCTGTGCGGCGGTCAATTCGTCGAGGGTCGTATTGATGACGTCGCTCTCGTTGTGTTGCAGTACAACTTCGGGCTCGTGAACATAATGTCCCTGCATAAAGTCGAGACCGAGCTGGAACAGTACGGCCATGGCATTGGCGTTTTCCACTCGTTCTGCGATGGTCTTGATCTCGCGTGACTGTGCCGCCGCGACGATTCTCTTGACCGCGGCCTGCATGGATTCGTCCGTCATCAGCGTATGCATGAGTTCGCCGTCGATCTTGATGTAGTCCGGCTTGAGGATATCCAGAATCTGGAAGCGGTCGCGATCGACGCCATAGTGCTCGAGCGCAAATCCGATGCCGAGTTGGCGCGTGTGCTTCACCAGCGCCCTGGTCTGCTTGATATGCTTGGCTGCGTCCGTTTCGGGAATCTGGACGACGAGGCGCGAACAGTCGAATTCGCTTTCGTCGAGTTTCTGCTGTATCCACGCGGCGGTTGACGGGTCCGTTAATGATTGCCTGGACAGGCGCACGAATACGCGATCTGCGTCATTCTTCGCACAGAAATCCATCGCCGCCGTCAACATCCAGCGGTCGATGTTCTTCATCATGTTGTTGCGTTCTGCGGCGGGAATGAATTCGGACGGAAGTACGGAGTTGTTCTGCTCGTCGATCATGCGTACGAGAAGGTCGTACATTTGGATGGAATCGCTGCGCAGGCCGGCAATTGGCAATTGTGCGAGGCGGAATCGATTGTCCATCAGCGCGGCCTTCAGGTGTTTGACCCAAATAGCGTCGAACTCACGCTGCTTCGTATCTTCGTCAGCGGCTTCGCTGAGGTATGAGGTGTTGCCACCTTCTTCCTTCCCCAGCCGATACGCACTTACGGCGGCTGCCACAAAGTCTTCGAGGCTCTCGAATACTTCATTAGCGCCGCAGGCGCCAACCGTACAGGTCATTTGCGTCGATGTGTCACCCACTTCGAAGGTGACACTCTCCAGATGATCGATCAGCTGTTTGCCCCAGACCTGCGCATCCCTGGCACTGCCGCGCTCCAGCAGGACCATCAGTGAGGTGCCTTCGAAGCGTCCGGCAACATCACGCGGCTGCATCCGCTTGCGGACGACCTCAGCGAACTGCGCAAGAATTTCCTCGGACCGGATAATGCCAACCTTGTCTCGAACGTCGCTGAACTTGTCGGGCTTGATGTAAACCAGGCAGTGCGTGCCGGAAGCGGGTTTGCGCTTCAGTCGCTTGGCGACGCGTTCGAGGAATTGTGCGCGGTGGAAAAACAATGTCGTTGGGTCACGCTTGAGGGCATCGTGAACGAGTTTGGTGGGTTCCTCCGCAACCTTGAGTTGCTGGGCGATACGTATCTGTACGTTCGGGCCGTCCTCGAGATCGATCTTCCGGAATTCAAGGTGAAGTTCTTCGGCATCTCCGGTGTCGATGTGAGTCTTGACGATAAGCTTCTCGTCCCGTTGCCATTTGCCGGCAATCGTGGCGATCAGGGCACCCTTCAGGGCAGCCTGGCTCTCTGCCTCGAAGTAGTCCATGACAGGCAAACCAAGCAGCTCGTCGCGTTCCTTGATTTTGAATTGCTTGAGCCATGCGTCGTTGACGTCAGTGAAAATGCCTTCCTGCACCAGCGCATAGCTGCTGGCGGACGTGGCCATATGGTCCTTGAGATGCTTCTTGTATTCGGTCGCGGACTGGAGGGTGGAGTTTAGTGCCCGCTCGACCCGCAATGCGCGTAGCTCACGAGAGACGACCGACTGCAGGCGCTTTTTCAGGCCTATCGAAACCAGGTCGCAGGCGCCGGAACGCATTGCCGACTCGATGTCGGCTTCTTCCGCGTTCTCCTGCATTACGATGACCGGGACCTCGGGGTTGTAACGGTCCTTTTGCTTGACCACCTGCCGGATCGAGTCGGGGTAGCTGTCAGAGTTCAGGATCAGCAGTTCGACCATCTCGGCCGCCAACGTATCGGCCAGCCGGGTCGGGTTGGCTGTCCAGTGGCAATGCGCCGCGTGGCCCGCGTCGCGAAGCGCACTATTGATCAGCTCTACGTCGTCCTGATGTTCGCTCAGGACCGCAATTGATATGCTCTGACGCCCGTTCAAGTCCTAATCCCTGGCAAACCGGTTGCTTCCCCGTGATGTCCATATTCTGTTAATAATTATGGAGTCTAGACACTGTAGCGAGGGGAGTCCCGGCCCGGAGTCCAAAACCGTGACCTGAATCAAGTTTCGGCTCGTTTCGAGGCCATTTCAGGCCGAAAATTCGGCTGGCGTCCGACGTTCACTCCGGTATCATAGCGCCTCGCCGCGCACCCGCGGCCCTGCTTCCTGAGAGCGATAACCATGGCAAATTACAGCACCAGCGAATTCCGGTCCGGTTTGCGGATCATTATTGACGGCGACCCATGCATTATCGTGGACAACGAATTCGTTAAGCCGGGCAAAGGCCAAGCGTTCAACCGCGTCAGGATCAAGAATCTGAAAACCGGGAAGACCGTCGACAAGACGTTCAAATCGGGCGAATCAGTCGAGGCTGCCGACGTCATGGACACGGAGATGCAGTACCTCTACTCGGACGGCGAGTTCTGGCATTTCATGTTGCCGGATACGTTCGAGCAGTACGCGGCTGACGCCAAAGCTGTCGGCGATGCGCAGGACTGGATCACGGATGGCGATATGTGCGGCATCACGCTGTGGAACAACTCGCCGCTGATCGTTTCCGCGCCGAATTTCGTCGAGCTGGAGATCACCGAGACGGACCCCGGGGTCAAGGGCGATACAGCGAGCGGCGGCGTGAAACCGGCAACCCTGTCGACGGGAGCGGTTGTACGGGTTCCGTTATTCGTTGATCAGGGCGAGGTGATCAAGGTCGATACACGTTCACGTGAGTACGTGTCGCGCGTCAAATAAAATACTTGCGCTTCTCCTGCAGCGCGCAGAAAGTCTCGCATAGTTTTTCCACGCCCACCTGGTCGGCCGGATTGAAACGGCGCGTTATCGGGCTGTCGATATCGAGCACGCCGATAAGCCGGTCATGCACGATCAACGGAACGACAAGTTCGGATCGCGAATCCGGGTCGCACACGATGTGTCCGGGAAACGAGTGAACGTCGGCCACGCGCTGTGTTTCACGCGTTGCCGCGGCCGCGCCGCAGACGCCTTCATCCAGCGCGATATGCACACAGGCGGGTTTGCCCTGGAATGGACCCAGCACGAGTTCGTCGTCTCGCAAGACGTAGACACCGAGCCAGTTGATTTCCTCGAGCGCGCTGTACAACAGCGCGACGAAGTTGGCGGTCGCGGCAAGCGCGTCGCGTTCACCGTCCAGGAGAGCATGCAGCTGTGAGTTGAGCAGCTTGTAGTTCGTGTCGATCATGCGCCTTCTTCGAAAGTGAATGAAATTACGTCACGTATATCGTCGGTCTTGTCGCACAGCATTTGCAAGCGCTCGAGCCCCATCGCAACCCCTGCACACTGTGGCAGACCGGCGGCGAGAGCGGCAAGCAGGTTCTGGTCCACGGGCCGAACGATTTGTCCGCGACGTTTGCGGCTTTCGATGTCACTGGCGATCCGCGCAGCCTGCTCCGCGGCGTCCGTCAATTCGACGTACCCGTTGGCGAGTTCCAACGGCCCGAGGAAGATTTCAAAACGATCTGCGACGTCAGGATCCCCCGGGCAGAGGCGCGCCAGTGCGGCCTGGCTGGCCGGGTAGTGCTGCAGCACAGTCAGTCGATTCGCGGCGAACGAGGGAATGACGCGGGTTGCGAGCAGCAGGTCGAGCCAGTCGTCCCGCTCGCGCCCCAGCGCCGCCTGCAACTGCTCATCGGCATCGGCGGCGCGGATCAGCTTGTCGAGGCTGGCGGTTCGCGCATCAACGCCGACCGTATTGAGGAAGGCGTCATAGTAATCAATGCGCACGGGTAATTCCGTCGGTGCCGCGTCCGCGAGCACCTGGCCGATGAGCGACGTCGTGTCCTGGATAATCTGAGACAGCCCCATGTCGAGGCGATACCACTCCAGCATCGTGAATTCCGGCTGGTGCTTCCTGCCTGCCTCGCCATCGCGAAAGACCCGGGCGATCGAGAAAATGTCGGGGTAGCCTGCCGCCAGCAGGCGTTTCATGCAGAATTCAGGCGAGGTGTGCAGGAATAACGGTCCGCCACCGACGGCACAGTCCGTGATTTCGAGGCTTTCTATCTGAATGTCGCTGACCGCCGTTCGGCTCAGGGCGGGCGTGTCGACCTCGAGTACGTTCGTCGTGTCAAAGTAGTTGCGTACGCGCCGCAACATGGCGGCCCGACTGCGTGCGGCCTCCGGGCCCGTCGCGGGTCGCCAGTCATTCACTCCGCAGGTCTCTTCAGTTCACCAATCTCGACACCCATACGCAGCGTCTCGCCCGTTTCCAGATCGTCGTCCCACTCGCACACGCCCTCGGGCAGCAGCATGATGACGGTCGACCCCATGTTGAACCAGCCGAGCAGGTCGCCTTTGTCCACGGTGGTCGGGTGCCCTGACAGGTCGAGAATGTCGACGACACCGGACTTGCGAGGACGAATCTCACCGCTCCACGGTGTCGAAATGCTGCCGACATTCAGTGCGCCAACGAAGATCAGGACCGCCGGACCAAAGTCCGTGCGGAAGTGCATGATCAGCCGTTCGTTACGGCGAAACAGACCGTCGAGGCGGGAAACCGTCGCTTCATTCACGCTGAACAGGTCGCCCGGCACGTAGCGCGCAGCAACGAGTTCACCCGCCATTGGTGCATGGACCCGGTGATAGTTGTAAGGCGCGAGGTAGATTGTCGCGAAGCTGCCGTCCCGATAGTGGTCGACTTCCGCGAGATCGGTCGCCAGCAGGTCGCCGAGAGAGTAGTCGATCCCCTTGGCCTGGAAAACGCTATCAGCGCGGATGGCCCCTGCGAAGCTGACGGTGCCGTCGACGGGCGAGACGATCGCGTTTTCGTCGCCGTCAATCGGCCGTGTTCCGTCGGCGAGTTCGCGGATGAAGAAATCGTTAAACGTCGGGAAATCGCCAGGTACGTTGAGCCTGACCTCCTCGAGATCGACATCGAAGGCGCTGGCGAATCGCGCAATCAGGAAATTCTTGACGCGGGTATGCCGAATCCTCGCAATGCGCCAGATAGCCGCCGTGAGCCAATGACGCGGCAGCAGATACTGCAATGCGACGAACGCGATGGCCTTCATTGGTCTCCCTCCTCCGGGAAGGTGTAGTTCACCGAAAGGATCGGCGTCCCGCCGCTGAAGAACTGCAGCGTGACGGCGCCCTCCAGGTCTTTGGGTCCCATCAGCATCAGGTGTTTGCCGCCGCGTTGGAGCGTCACGCTGTCGTGCGCCGGCACGGTCAATTCAGCTAGCTTGCGCATCCGTGAAACACCGTCGGTGATCGTCGTCTCATGGACTTCGACGCTGTTGAATTGCGGACTCTCTACCCTGGTTATGCGCAGGGGTTCGTCGGTATTATTTGCGAGGACCAGGTAGCCGGCGCTCATGCGTCGCCCGGGCATCGGCTTCGTAATTTCGAGCTCGCCAACCACCAGCGGTGGCTCGGGAGCTCCGCAGGCCGTAAGCAGGACAGCCAGTAAGAGCAGGGCGGCACGCATCAGCGGTCATCCATCAGGATTGGAAGATCGCGGACATAATTGTCAACGACGTGCGGCGAGCCGATCAAGGAGTGGCGCTTGCCATCGGGATCGATAACGTAAACGCCGGCCCAGTGGTCGACAACATAGTTGTCCCCCTCGGTGCCGCGCTTCTCGAAATAGACGCCCAACTCCGTCGTGAGCTTGCGAATCTCCTCGATCGTTCCCGTGAGCCCCAGGTTGCCGTCGCCAAAGTAGTCGACGTACTGGCCGAGGATCTCGGGAGTGTCCCTCTCCGGGTCCACACTGACGAGGACGATGCGGGGCAGGGGCTGTTGTCCCATGCCGGCAAGAGTCTGCTTCGCGGTGGCGAGGACCTGCAGTGTCGTCGGGCAAATATCGGGGCAATGGGTGAAACCGAAGAACACCAGGTCCCACTGACCCTCGAATACGCTTTGATCGACCTTGTCGCCATCCTGGTTAAGGAGCGAAAACTGGGGTACCGGTTCGGGTTCGGGCAGGATCAGCGCAGATGCCGGCACCGCGGGTGCCGTTGAGCGAATGGCGAGGAAGATGCCGGCAGCAAGCGCGACGGCCACAGCGGCGGCGATAACGAGGTTCTTGGGACTCATGAAAGTGATCTGTTTATTGCGGACAACCAGGGGGCAATTCTACAGGCAGAACGACCATGAGCGTGATAGATTCGCGCGGCATGAACGTTGACCAGCTCATCCGGGAAATCGCAAACCGCTTCGACGAAGCGGGGTTGACGTATGGGCATGGCACTGACAATGCGACGGACGAGGCGGCCTGGCTGGTATTCGCGCAGCTAGGCTTGTCACACGATGACGCACCGGCCGTGTACGCCAACACAGTGTCGGCTGACGAATTGGCTGACGTCGAGGCGCTGGCTGCGCGCCGGGTCACTGAGCGCATCCCGCTTGCCTACCTGCTAAACCAGGCCTGGTTCGCCGGGCTGGAGTTTTACGTCGATGACCGCGTACTGGTGCCGCGCTCGCCGCTCGCCGAACTGATCCATAAGCGGTTTTCACCGTGGATCGCTGAGCGCGAGGTCCGGCGGGTCGTCGACCTGGGGACGGGGAGCGGCTGCATCGCCATTGCGATAGCCCTGGCGTTTCCGGAGGCCGTGGTCGATGCGGTCGATATCTGTGACCAGGCGCTCGCCGTCGCCGACATAAACGTCAAGCGGCATGGCCTCGAGGACCGTGTGCGCACGATCAAGTCCGATTTCTTCGACGCGCTTGTCGATGAACGTTATGACCTCATCATTAGCAATCCGCCTTATGTCGATCAGGTGGATATGGAATCCCGCGCGTCCGAGTTCCGGCACGAGCCTGAGCTTGGGCTGGCTGCCGGGCAAGATGGTCTGAATTGTGCCCACCGGATTCTGCAAGATGCCTCGCGATTTCTTACGGACAATGGAATACTCATCTGTGAGGTCGGTAACAGTCAGGCAGCGCTGGAAGCTGCTTACCCGGAACTGCCATTCGTCTGGCTCGAATTCGAGCAGGGCGGCGCTGGTGTGTTCCTGCTGACCCGCATCGATTTGGACTTGATCAGGTAATACACGCGTGTCGGGCAACAGTTTTGGAAAATCGTTTGTCGTGACGACCTTTGGCGAGAGCCATGGCGTCGCGCTCGGCTGCATCGTGGATGGTTGTCCGCCGGGCATGGAATTGTCCGAGGCGCATATCCAGGCCGACCTGGACCGGCGCCGGCCGGGTCGCAACAAGCACACCACGCAACGTAACGAACCCGACCAGGTCCGCATTCTGTCGGGCGTCTTCGAGGGCAAGACGACGGGTACGCCGATTGGCCTCATCATCGAGAACATGGACCAGCGCTCTAAAGACTACGGGGACATCAAGGACAAGTTCCGGCCGGGCCATGCTGATTACACGTACCAGCAAAAGTACGGTATACGCGACTATCGTGGCGGCGGCCGCTCGTCGGCCCGCGAAACCGCCATGCGCGTGGCGGCTGGTGCCATTGCCCGCAAATACCTCAGGGAACGCGCCGGTATCGACATCCAGGGCTACCTGGCGCAGCTCGGCCCCCTCGAGCTGGCGGCCACGGATTTGTCGATCGTGAACGACAACCCGTTTTTCTGCGCGGACCCCGGCAAACTCGATGAACTCGAGACTTTCATGAACGAGCTACGAGAACAGGGTGATTCGATCGGCGCCAAGATCAGCGTCCTTGCGCGTGGCCTGCCTCCGGGTCTTGGCGAGCCTGTCTTCGACAAACTCGAAGCGGATCTCGCGCATGGCTTGATGAGCATTAATGCGGTCAAGGGCGTCGAGGTCGGTGCCGGTTTCGCGGCGGTTTCCCAGCGCGGCAGTGAACATCGTGACGAGATGTCGGCCGAGGGTTTCAGCAAGAACGATGCCGGTGGCACGCTTGGCGGCCTTTCATCAGGCCAGGACCTGGTCACGAGTATTGCGCTCAAGCCAACCTCGAGTATTTCCAGGACCGGCAAGACCATCGACAAGAGCGGCAAGGAAACCGAGATTGTAACGAAGGGCCGCCACGACCCCTGTGTCGGTCTGCGCGCAACACCCATCGCCGAAGCTATGGTGGCACTGGTTATCATGGATCACTACCTGCGCAACCGTGCACAAAATGCGGACGTGCGTTCGGATACTCCCCACATTTAGCAGGAGGGCCAGCGGGCCCGAATAATCACACCTTATGAGTAAAACATTTGATATCGCCGTCGTCGGCGCCACGGGCGTCGTCGGCGAGTCCATGTTGGAAATACTGAGCCAGCGCGACTTTCCGGTGGGTAAGGTCTATGCGCTTGCGAGCGAGCGCTCTGTTGGCAAGACGGTGGCGTTTGGTAACCGCGAGCTCATGGTGGAAGACCTGGCCGAATTCGATTTCTCGAAGGTGCAGATCGGACTGTTTTCTGCCGGCGGGTCGGTTTCAGCGGAGTTTGCGCCCCGTGCGGCAGAGGCGGGGTGCGTGGTTATCGACAATACATCGCACTTTCGCTACGACGAGGACATCCCCCTCGTGGTGCCCGAGGTCAACCCGGACGCGATTGCCGGGCACACCCGGCGCGGCATCATCGCCAACCCCAACTGCTCGACCATACAAATGGTCGTTGCGTTGAAGCCGATCTACGATGCGGTCGGCATCGAGCGCATCAACGTTTGCACCTACCAGGCCGTGTCGGGCGCGGGACGCAGTGCCGTCGAGGAACTGGTGCGGCAGACGACGACCCTGCTCAACGGCCGCCCGCTGGAAATCGATGGGGACGCGAAGCAGATTGCTTTTAATGCCATTCCGCACATCGATGTCTTTGAAGACAATCGCTACACCCGGGAAGAGATGAAGATGGTGTGGGAAACGCGCAAGATACTGGATGATGAGGAAATTCTCGTGAACCCGACCGCGGTCCGGATTCCGGCATTCTTCGGCCATTCGGAGGCGATCCATCTGGAGACACGCGAGCAGATTTCCGCATCCGACGTAGCGGCCTTGTTGGCAAAAGCGCCGGGTATCGAGGTGCTCGATGGCGTGGAAACCGGGGAATATCCGACGGCGGTGACAGAAAGCTCCGGAGCTGACCCTGTTTTTGTCGGCAGAATTCGCGAGGACATCTCTCATCCACGTGGAATCGACCTTTGGGTGGTGGCCGACAACATACGTAAGGGCGCGGCTCTAAATAGCGTCCAAATTGCTGAAATATTGGCAAAAAACTATCTTTAAGCTATAGTTCGCAGGCACATCGGCCCCTGACTGGATGTCGCTAAAGGGGGCTTCGAAGGGTTTGGAGAAATACATTATGTCGCGAAGCCTTACGCGTATCTCGCTTGCACTTGTCCTTTTGCTGTCGAGCGAGGTCTGGGCCATTGGACTCGGTGATATCAATCTTGATTCGGCGCTGAATGAGCCACTGCGCGCCGAGATTGAATTGCTGTCCGCCACGCCGGATGAATTGGCGAATCTGAATGTCGCACTGGCCTCGGACGAGACGTTCGCACGCTACGGCATCGACCGGCCGTTCTATCTCCAGGGCATCGAATTCAACATTGTGTCAAATGGTCCTGACAGCGCCGTTATCCAGGTTCGTTCCCGAGCGCCCATCACCGAACCCTTCCTGACGTTCCTCGTGGAGGCAACCTGGTCCAGTGGCCGATTGTTGCGCGAGTACACGGTGCTGCTCGACCCGCCGACGTACGCGCCGCCGGCTGTACAGGAGGCGCCCGCTGTTGCAGCGCCACGCCGCGCCGCGCCGACTGACAGTGGGCGTATCGAACGCCAGCCGCAGCCGCAGCCGGAGCCAGCAGCGCCGCCAGCGGCGCAGCCGGAGCGTGCGACACCACCCGCGACGCAGCCGCGTGTGACGCCGCCGCCGTCGCCGGCGCTCGATGACGGCTACGTTCCGCCTCCGGCGCCAGGCGAATCGCCGTATTCGACAAGCTCTGCTGGTGATTACTATGTAGAGCGCGGTGACACGCTCTGGGGCATCGCAAGTCGCATGCGACCGGACGATCGCCTGACAATGAACCAGACCATGATGGCGATTTTCGAGGCCAACCCGGAAGCCTTCTCAAACAACATTAATCGCCTTAGCGCCGGCGCGTCTTTGCGCATTCCGAGCGCTGACGAAGTGTTCCAGATCAGCCGCTACGATGCCTTCTCCGCAGTCAAGCAGCAGAATGAAGACTGGGGCGGCCCCGCCGCTGTTTCAACGGCGGATACCAGCTATGCCGATACCGCTGTCGATACGCCGGCTGAGACTGCGGCGGATGCGGCCTATGCAGGCGAACCCGAACCGGCTGAGACCCGGCCGAGCCTGACACTCGTGCCGCCCGACGAAGAGCCCGCCGGCATCGAGTATGACGATGACCTGAGCACGTCGGAGCCGATGTCACGTGAGCAGGAAGTCCAGAACCGTATCGCGGAACTCGAAGCCGCCGACGTGCCGGACCAGCAGTCGCTGATTGAAATTCGGGACAATGAACTCGCGTCGCTGCGCCAGGAACTCGCCGATATTCGCGGCGAAGTTTATGAGGCGCCCGCCGACGATGTGATCGCTGATGAAGCCGCCGACGACGAAGTGTTCGCTGACACAGAGGATGAAGCCGCCGATGAAGCGGCTGCGGGCGATGAGACCGATGCCGCTGAAGCGACGCCGCCGAGCGATGTCGTGCGCACACCGCGCGTCAGCGAGCCAAGCATCATGGATCGCGTCATGGAAATCCTCGGTAGCTGGTGGCTCCAGGTTGGCGCGGCGGTCGTTCTTGCGGCCGGACTGTTGCTCTGGTTCCTGAGCCGCGGCGGTGACGACGATGATGACGCTTCGCCCTGGGAGACGCTGGATTCCGACGAGATTGCTGCAGGTGCAATGGCTGCGACGGAAACCTTGCGTGCGCCGTCGCATGATGACGAGTCGATTGTCGTCGTCGAGCAGGACTCCGGCATTCGGCCGATGGAGCCCGATACGACAGAAAGCATTGAGACGATTGAGGCGCCGGCGCCCGAGCTCGAAGCCGCGACCGGAGATACCGGCGAATTCGGCTCGCTCGAGGATACGTTTAGCAGTGAGACCGCCGTTAATCTCGACCAGACTGATCCGCTGGCCGAAGCCGATTTCCACATGGCCTACGGTCTTTACGACCAGGCGGCCGATCTGGTCAATGGCGCGCTCGAATCCGACCCGAACGACACGACGCTCATGGCGAAGCTTTGCGAAATCTACTTCGTCTGGGGCAACCAGGACGCATTTGTTGATGCCGCGGCCAAGCTGAAGGCTGCCGTCGGTGAGGACGAATCCGCCCAATGGGACAAGATTGTCATCATGGGGCAACAAATCGCCGCGGACGACGTTCTGTTCGCGGGAGCCGGCGTGGCCGGCGCCACCAAGGCTGTCGACCTGTCCTTCGAAGCAGAAATGGATGACGCTGCGGAACTCGACATGGACTTCGGCGGTGATGAATCGGGCGAATCGGACATCATCGACCTGGGTGGCGCGGACGACGCGGCCGCCGCCGACGAAGGGCTCGATTTTGTATTCGATGAGGAAACTGGCGAGCGCATTGCTGCCAGCGAATCGACGGCGGAGCAGCCGGCTGTCGAAGAGGCCGAGACCATTGAGGCCGGACTCGACGCAACCGCCGAAATGCCGGCAGCGTCCGAACCGACCGTGGAGTCGCCAACCATCGACGAGCAGTTCGCGGGTCTCGAGGGGACCTCGGAATTGCCGTCCCTGGATGCCACGCTCGGCGATGCCATCGCGGGCGGTGGCCTGGATTCCGACGCAACGGCCGAGATCAATCTCGACGAACTGGACCTCGATATCACGGGGACCAATGAAGAACTTTCGGATACGGGCATCAATGAAGCGCTCGGCGATCTCGACGAAGCAACCGGCAATAACCCTGAAATCGACGTTTCCCTCGACCCGGGCGACGCTGACGAGTTCGACTTCGGAGGACTCGAAGAGACGGGAATGCGACTGGCGCCCGATGAAACCGGCAGAATGCCGCTCGCTGACGTCGAGGAAGAAACCGATACCTCGATCGACGTGGACCTGCTCGAGGCGACGGGTCGAACACAGATCCTGAGTGACGACATGGCTGTGGAAACGGCGGCCGACCTGGAATCGAGCATTGGCGACGACGATGCAACCATGCTGGCGCCAGGCTACGGCGACGAGGATACCGAGGTATCAGTCGAGGCTGAGACGATGCTTGCGCCCCTGGACGAAGACGATGACGACTTCGACTTCGCCAAGACAGAAGCACTGCCACCAGAAGCGTTCACAGGCAATGCCAGTCTTGAGGAGACCGGCGAGATGCCGGCTGTCGCACAAACCGATGTGGACCTGGATCTCGACGATCTTACGGCGGCACTGGCGGTCAGCGAAGTCGGCGACACGGTGGAGCAGCCTCGCGACGATGCGACGGTTGAGCAGCCACGTCCGTCGGTTAGCGAAGAAACGGCCGAGATCCCGACGATGGAGATGTCGCCCGAGGATATGAGCGACGATCTGCATGACGCGCGCACGATGACGGAGGTTGGTACCAAGCTCGACCTGGCGCGTGCGTATGTTGACATGGGTGACCCGGCAGGGGCGCGCAGCATCCTCGAGGAAGTGTTGGACGAGGGCGATGAAGGCCAGCGCCAGCAGGCGCAGCAGCTGCTCGATTCATTGCCGAGTTAGTTCACGCCGGACGGTCGGCTCATGCGCGTCGCGCTAGGGATTGAATACGACGGTACGTCGTACAACGGCTGGCAGCGGCAGAAGACCGGCCTCGGCGTCCAACAATGCGTCGAGGAGGCACTCGAGGCCGTCGCCAATCACCGGGTCGAAGTGGTTTGTGCCGGCCGCACAGACACGGGTGTACACGCGTCCGGCCAGGTCGTCCATTTCGATACCAGCAGCCAGCGTAGCGAACGTGGCTGGTTACTTGGTGCGAACACCAATCTGCCGGACGACGTCAATGTGTCCTGGGTTGCGCCGGTCAGTGACGATTTTCACGCGCGTTTTTCGGCCGTATCGCGCAGTTATCGCTACCGGATTCTGAATCGACTGCAGCGCTCGGCTCTGCATCGCTATCGTGCCTGGTGGGTCTATGAGCCACTGAACGCAGCGTCCATGCATGCGGCAGCACAGCGTTTGCTGGGTGAACATGATTTCTCGGCGTTTCGGGCAGCCGGCTGCCAGGCGTCGACAGCGGTCCGCACGGTCAGGGATATCTCGGTTCGCCGCTCGGGTGACTGGCTGACGCTCGACGTCACGGCGAATGCATTCCTGCAGCATATGGTGCGCAACATCACGGGCACGCTAGCCACAGTCGGGCTCGGCGAACAGGATGAGAACTGGGTCAGCGACGTGCTCGAGAGCCGCGATCGTAAGGCCGGCGGCATCGCCGCCCCACCACACGGTCTGACGCTGGTCAGCGTGGCATATCCCGCGGGATTTGGCCTGCCTGCGGCTGGCTGTTAACTGTTGATACGGCTATGATTCTCCCATGAGCTGGTTAGAAAAATTGATGCCCTCGCGCATCAGTACCGAGAAACGCGGCAAGTCCGTGCCGGAAGGTGTCTGGATCAAGTGCCCCGCGTGCGACGCGCAGCTGTACCGGAATGAGCTCGAGCGCAATCTGCACGTATGTCCGAAGTGTAATTTCCACATGCGCATCGGTGCCCGCAAACGACTCGGGTTCTTCCTCGACCCGGACTCGCAGCAGGAGCTGTCAGGCCAGCTCGAGCCTGAAGATCCGCTCAAATTCCGGGACAGCAAACGCTACCGCGATCGCCTCGTCCAGGCGCAGAAGAAAACAGGTGAGAAAGACGCCCTCGTGACGGTAGCCGGCACGCTGTTCAATCGGCCGATTGTCGCCTGCGCCTTCGAATTCGGGTTTATGGGCGGCTCCATGGGGTCTGTTGTGGGTGAGCGCTTCGCCCGCGCGGCGCAATACGCGGCGAACAACAACATGCCGCTGGTCTGCTTTGCGGCGAGCGGTGGCGCACGTATGCAGGAAGCGTTGTTTTCCCTGCTGCAGATGGCGAAGACCTCGGCTGCGCTCGCTAACCTGGGGTCTCGGGGTATTCCTTACGTATCCGTGTTGACTGATCCGACGACGGGCGGTGTCTCTGCGAGCCTCGCCATGCTGGGCGACGTCAATATCGGCGAGCCTGGCGCGCTGATCGGTTTTGCTGGCCCTCGCGTCATCGAACAGACCGTGCGCGAACGTCTCCCCGAGGGTTTTCAGCGCAGTGAGTTCCTGCTCGACCACGGGGCGATCGACATGATCCTGGATCGCCGCAAGATGCGCGAGGAAATAGCCGACATGCTGGCAAAATTCAGCGGCCAGCCAAGCCCCGTTCCCGCTTCCTGACGTCTTGACCGTGTTGCCCGCCGGCGCGCCGCTCTCCGACTGGCTGACGTGGCTCGAAACACTTTCGCCAACCGAAATCGACCTCGGATTGGAGCGCGTACACGATGTGCTCGGACGCTTGTCTCTGCGGCAGCCTGAGCACGTATTCCTGATCGCCGGCACCAACGGCAAGGGCTCGAGCGTTGCCATGACCGGCGCGTTGTTGCGCGCAGCCGGATTGCGTGTCGGCGCTTATACCTCACCGCACGTTATCGATTACAACGAGCGCATTGCTGTCGACGGCCGGTTTGCGAGCGACGATGACATTGTGGCCGCATTCGAAGCCGTTGAGGCGGTCCGTAACGACGTACCGCTGACCTATTTTGAATACGGCACCCTGGCGGCTCTGGTCGTATTCTCCGAGGCCGGGCTCGATGCGTGGGTACTCGAGGTCGGTATGGGCGGGCGCCTCGATGCGACC
The DNA here is from genome assembly GCA_004282875.1 of Chromatiales bacterium. Taxonomy (GTDB): domain Bacteria; phylum Pseudomonadota; class Gammaproteobacteria; order Steroidobacterales; family Woeseiaceae; genus UBA1847. Next base: position 45,701 of record SHLT01000005.1, read on the forward strand.
AACGCCATCGAGCCGACCGCGGCGCTGATTACGAACGTCGCGCTCGATCATTGCGACTGGCTGGGCGAGGACGTCGAAACTATTGCCGCGGAAAAAGCCGGGGTGATGCGCGCGGGGGTCCCCGTTGTTTACGGCGGCACGCCGGTCCCCGAGGCGATTGTCAGTCGGGCGGTGGAAGTGGGTGCGACCCTGTTGTTGAGGGACCGGGACTTTGCGCTTGACGGTGTACCGCGACCGGGGCTTGCGGGTGACTTCCAGGTCGGCAATGCGGCCGCCGTTATCGCCTTGCTGACGGCCTCCGGAATCGACGCGGCCGTCGACCCTGTCCTGGTCCGGCGCGTGTTGCCGTCGGTTCGCCTGACGGGCCGCAGCCAGCGCGTCGAACAGGACGGCATTGAATGGCTGCTGGATGTCGCACATAACCCGGCGGCGGCCCGGGCATTGGCGACTTTGCTCGACTCTGAAACTCGCGACGGTACGACGACTGCGCTCGTTGGCTTCCTGGATGACAAGGATGTGGAGGGGGTCGCACAGGCACTGAACGCGCACGTCGACCGCTGGATAGGCGTGGCGGCGGAGAGTCCCCGGGCCATTCCGGCGGCCGAGCTCGGCAGGCGCATTGCGAACGCCTGCAATCGGCCCTGCCTGATTGCCGAGTCGCTGGAGTCGGCCATCGAATCGGCGCGGCGCGACGCCCGAATAAATGACAGAATACTGGTCACGGGGTCCTTCTACCTGGTGGGTCCCGTGCTGGAGCAGCTTGGCGCTGACACTGGGTTATACTCGCGACCCCAATCATGATGGAACGAGCTTTGAAAGAACGAATTATCGGCGCTGCGGTGCTAGTTATCTTCGCAGTACTCGTCGTACCCATATTTCTCGACGGTCCCCCGGGGGATGGGGACGTGGTCACCGAGCGCGTCCTGCTGCCGGGCCAGGACGATCAGAAGACCCAGACCGTGGTATTGGATCGCGACCGCGAGGAGCCGGTGCCAGCGGCCGCAACGCCGTCACCTGACAAGCAGGAGCCGGTCGTCGAGGAGTCTGTTGATGAGGAACCGGTCCGGGATGAGCCCCGGCCAGCGGTCGTGCAGCAGGCAGAGCCGGAAGCGGCATCCGCGACCCCCGAGCCTGAGTCCGAAACCACGGTCATGCCGGCTGCCACGTCCACAACGGGCATGTGGGCCGTGCAGCTGGGCAGCTTTTCCAACAAGGACAACGCCGAAAAACTGGCCGCCGACCTGCGCAAACAGGGATACGCGGCGTTCCTGAGCCAGCTGACGACCGACAAGGGACTGTTGCATCGTGTGCGCATCGGACCACAAAAGGATCGTGCGAGTGCCGAGGCCATGGCCGGTCGCCTGGCGAAGGTCGGACACAAGGGGCAGGTTGTACCGCACCCATGATACTATCGCGATCCGTTTTGACCCCAAGCGTGCCGACCTGAGACGACATCTCCGATGCCGATCATCGACATTCTCATTATTGTAGCCGCCGCGATATCCATCATCGTCGGCATTTTCCGCGGCCTCGTTAAGGAGGCCATCTCGATCGGCGCTTTGCTCTTCGCGATCTGGGCGGCGCTGTATTTCGGACCGTCGGTCGGCGATGTGTCGCAGAGCTGGCTGAGTTCGGAGGAACTGCAGATGTGGTTCGGCCGGATCCTGGTGTTTGCCGTGATCCTGGCGCTCGGCGGTCTGCTGGGCTGGGGTATATCAAAACTCGTGCGCCTGTCCGTCCTCAGCGGCATGGACCGCTTCCTTGGTTCTCTATTCGGCGCGTTGCGCGGTATTCTGCTCGTGGCTGTATTCATTATTGGCGGACAGTTCGCGGGATTCGATAACGATGAGTGGTGGCTTAATTCCCGGTTGATCCCACATTTCGAGGTCGTGGCGGAGTGGATCAAGGTCATGGCCCCACAGGGCCTTGAACTCATCACTCCTGACGAGGCAGCGAAATCGCTGCCCGTCGATGTACCGGTAGAGCTCTGAGAGAGAATCTGATCTATGTGTGGCGTCGTAGGCATTGTTAGTACGCAACCGGTCAACCAGGCGCTTTACAACGCTTTGACCGTCCTGCAGCACCGCGGCCAGGACGCGGCGGGCATCGTGACCTGGGGCGAGGGTGACGGCATGAAACAGCGTAAAGGCAATGGCCTCGTACGTGACGTGTTCCGCAGCCGCCACATGATGCGCCTGAAAGGCAATGTTGGCATCGGGCATGTTCGCTACCCGACAGCCGGTGGCTCGAAGTCATCCGAGGCACAGCCGTTCTACGTGAACTCACCGTACGGCATTTGCCTCGCACACAACGGCAACCTGACCAATTATGACGAGCTTGCCGAAATGCTGATACGCGAGGATCGCCGGCACCTGGCGACCAATTCCGATTCCGAGGTGCTGCTCAACGTATTTGCTCACGAGCTGCAGACGCGCCTTAACGGCCGGCCCACGGCCGAGAATATTTTTGATGCGGTTGAAGCGGTTCACCGTCGCTGCAGCGGAGGCTATGCCGTCGTTGCCATGATCATCGGCTTCGGCATCGTGGCGTTTCGTGATCCGAACGGGATCCGGCCGCTGGTACTCGGTGAGCGCAAGGGCGACGGGGCCGCGGACTATATGGTCGCATCGGAAAGCGTTGCGCTTGATGCGCTGCAGTTCAAACGAGTTCGCGATCTTCGGCCGGGTGAGTGCCTGTATATCAGCAATGACGGCGCCCTCCACACGCGGGACTTTCCTGGGGACGTGAAGCACACGCCCTGCATTTTTGAGTACGTTTATTTCGCGCGACCCGATTCGATTCTCGATGACCTGTCGGTTTACAAGACGCGTCTGCGCATGGGCGAGCAGCTGGCGGGCAAGGTTGTGCGCGACTTTCCGGATCACGATATCGACGTGGTGATTCCGATTCCCGACACGAGCAGCACGTCCGCGCTGCAGGTGGCCTACCATCTTGGCGTCAAGTATCGGGAAGGTTTTATCAAGAACCGTTATATTGGCAGGACCTTCATCATGCCCGGCCAGGCGGAACGCATGCAGTCCGTGCGTCGCAAGCTGAACGCTATCGACCTTGAGTTCCGTGGCAAGAACGTCTTGCTGGTCGACGACTCAATCGTACGCGGCACTACCTCGCAGCAGATCATCAAGCTCGCCCGGGAAGCTGGCGCCAGGAAAGTGTATTTCGCATCGGCCGCGCCACCCGTGCGCTATCCGAATGTCTACGGCATCGACATGCCCGCGGCATCGGAACTCGTTGCGAACGGGCGTGAGGTCGAGGAAATCGAGAAGCTGATTGGTGCGGATCGCCTGATCTACCAGGACTTGAACGGCCTGATTCGAGCGGTCCGCCATGGTAATTCCGCGATTACAGAGTTTGATACATCGTGTTTTTCGGGCAAGTACGTTACGGGCGAAGTTACGCCGGAGTACCTCGATGATCTCGAATTGCGCCGCAATGACGCGGCGAAGCAAAAGCGTTCAAAGAAAGCGTCCTCGGATGCCAAGGTCGTTTCCTTGTAACGTGCCCTTGTAGGAGTCCGCTCCGGCGCGAGACAATCCCACTCCTATGAGTATCAAGGTCATGATCATCGACGAGCAGGCGGACTTTCGCAGCCTGCTCATGCACCACGTCACCACGAACTGGCCCGACGCGATTATTTCCGCGTACGACCCGGTGGCAGCCGGCCATTTGCCCGACGAGTTTTCGGGCGCAGGTAATGACCTCATCCTGCTGGGCAGCCGCCACGGTGATCGGGAGGGCGTCGATGTCCTGCGCCGCTTCCAGAGCCGCAAGAATTTCCCGCCGCTCGTCTACTTTGGCACTGAGGACGATGAGAAAGAAGCGCACGAATTACGCCCCGACGCACATTTCATTCGCGGACACATCAACCATGAATCCCTGATCGTCGGGCTCAACGACGTGCTCCTGGCGCGGCAGCGTGTGGCATCGCCCACGTCGTTGTTCACGGGCGATATGCGGATGAGTATTCATCCGCTGATCAAGGGCTATCGTTTCATGCGCAAGTTGGGTTCGACCGAGCATTCGGGTGTATATCTCGCCGAACGCGAGTCGACGCACCTGCAGGTCGTGCTCAAGGTTTTGCGGCAAATGCCGGGCGGCTCGAACAGCATCGGCGCGTTCGATCGATTCCTGCAGGAGTATGAAACGATTGCCGCGATGGACCACCCGAATATCGTTCGTATTTACGATCTGGGCGTGGGTGACGATCACGCACACATCGCGATGGAATACCTGGACGGCGGCGACCTGCGCGTGAAGATAGAAAACGGTGTTCCAGAAAGGGCCGCCGTGCAGTATCTGCGACAGATCGCGAGCGCGCTTTCTGCGGTGCATGCCAAGGGTGTCCTGCATCGTGATCTGAAGCCTGCCAATATCATGTTGCGCAAGGATGGCTCTGTTGCCCTGATTGACTTCGGTCTTGCCAAGACGGCCAAAATCGAGAGCGAGATTACCGACAAGGGCGAGATATTCGGCACGCCGTACTACATGAGTCCGGAGCAGGGCCACGGCAACGCCGTGGATGAGCGTAGCGATATATACAGTCTCGGCGTGATCTTCTACGAGATGCTCACGGGCGAAAAACCGTTCAAGGCCGACACGGCGATGGGCATCATTTACCTGCACGGCAATGCGCCGGTCCCGCTGCTACCGCCGCGCTTTGCCCGCTACCAGGCCCTGCTGAACATGATGCTGGCCAAGGCGCCTGGTGATCGCCTGCAGACGATTGCGGAGGTTGAAGAATGGCTGTAGACACGCCGGTGCCCGCCAACATTGCGGCGTTCCTGCCGACGTCGACGCCGGAGGCGTGGCTCGATGAGGCCTGCGAGCAAATTCCCGCGATGCTGCTCGACCACGCCAATTGCGAACTCAAGGCGGCGTCAACGGCGCTTGGTTTTCTTTACCGTTACCCGGAACGGACGGAGCTGGCGCAGCGGATGTCGCGGCTGGCCCGGGAAGAGCTGCGTCATTTTGAGCAGGTGCGGTCGATCATGGCCGATATGGACGTTCCGTTTGAGCGCTTGTCTGCGTCACGCTATGCCGGTGGCCTGCGCGACGTTGTGCGCCACGAAGAGCCCTACAAATTGCTCGACTTGTTGCTGATCGGGGCGCTGATCGAAGCACGTTCCTGCGAACGCTTCGCAAGAATCGCGCCGCGGCTGCCCGAACGGCTGGGACGTTTCTATGGAGGGCTGCTGGCCTCGGAAGCACGGCATTTCGAACACTACATTGCGTTCGCAAAATCCGAGTGCGGCGTAGACGAGGCAGAGATCGATGCCCGCCTTGAGGAACTCAAAGCGGTTGAGTCGTCGTTGATCACGGAGCCCGACGACGAATTCCGTTTCCACTCGGGCACGCCGAAATAAGGTACCAGTTACCCTAATTGAATTAGGGTAACTGGTACCTTATTTTCGCGGTAACTCTTCGAGCCGCGGGCCGTCTTCGTCCCATACGACCATGCTGCCTTGCTCGTACCAATCACCGAGGACGATACGGTGCACGGGTCGGTCGTCAACGTGGAATGGATGAACCGCCGGGCGGTGGGTGTGGCCGTGCAGCAAGATGTCGGCGCCAGAGTCGCGTAAGGTCTGCTCGACGGCTTCCTGGTTGACGTCCGAGATTTCCTCGGTCATCGATTCGCCCCGTGCGAGGCTCTGTTCGCGCGCCTGCACGGCGAAGGCGACACGTTCCTCGATCGACTTGGACAGCATCATGGCCTGCCAGTCCGGATTGCGCGTCATGGCGCGAACCGTCTGATACTCCACGTCGTCGGTGCACATCGCATCGCCGTGGCTCAGCAGTACGTTTTCTCCGTGCAGCTCAATCGAGTGTGGGTCGTCCAGCAACCTTACTCCGGCCTCGGCGGCAAATTGCTTGCCGATCATGAAGTCGCGATTGCCGTGCATGAAGAACACGGGTACGCCGCTGTCGGCCAGCTCCCGGATTGCTGACTTCATTTGCCCGTAGTACGGGTTCGGGTCGTCATCCCCGATCCAGGCTTCGAACAGGTCGCCGAGGATGTAGAGCGCATTAGCCTCGCGCGCGGGTCCGGTAAGGAAAGCAAGAAACTGCTCGCCGATCTCGGGCCGTCCGGGTTCCAGGTGCAGGTCGGAAATAAAGAGGGTTGCCACGCTATTGGCCCTGGACGCGTTTCATATTTTCGATAATCACGGGAATGATCGGCGCAGGGGCGCCGCCGGGTCCGTTTGGCTCGGTCTCGTACGCGGCGATCAGGTCGACGACGTCCATGCCCTCCGTGACGTAACCGAATACCGTGTAACCCCAACGGCCCTGTACGGGGTGCTTGATCGGGTCGAGCATGGCCGTGTTCGGGTCTTCGGCCACGTTGTCGACCACGTTAATGTAGAACTGCGTCCCGGCGGAGTGCGGGTCGCCCGTTCGCGCCATCGCGATCGTTGACCGGACGTTGGACAGGCCATTTCCCGACTCGTTCGGGACGGTCTCGGCGGTCTCGCGCAAATCGAGGTTCTCGGTATAGCCGCCGCCCTGGATCATGAAGCCGGGGATGATGCGGTGAAAAACGGTGCCGGTATAGAAGCCCGAGTCCACGTTCTTGAGAAAGTTCGCGACGGTCAGTGGGGCCGCCCGTCCATCGAGCCGCAGCGTGAAGTTCCCGGCCGACGTGGTCACTTCCACAAACGCGACCGCCGGTGCTCTCCCGTTCGTGGCGAGTGCCGCCGGTGTCTCGGCCTGTTCGGCAGCCGGCGGTGGTGCCTCATCGGCCGTACAGGCAGCGAGAATCATCAGGGAAATCAGCGAAATGAGGCGTCTGGTCATCAGGGAGTTCCACGTCTTGGAGTGGCTGGAGACAGGCAATATAACCGAGCCAAACCCTTGATTGCCAACCATCACGCCCGTATTATCGCACCCCCGCAAAGCCCGGCCTCGGCCAGGCAGTGCGGGATGAAAGATCTGGCAATCGGGGCATGGCGCAGTCTGGTAGCGCAACTGCTTTGGGAGCAGTGGGTCGGCGGTTCGAATCCGTCTGCCCCGACCAGCCAGATTTCCGGTTAGACTTGAACAAATGCGCCCGTAGCTCAACCGGATAGAGCATCGGCCTTTAAGTGAGGAGCCTGTGCCGGGAAACAGAACCGGTACAGTGGACTGCACTGTAACGGGGAAACCTTAACAGGTAATGCTGATGGCAATCCCGTGGAAACCTGTGGACAACCGACGTATGTCGTGCGGTAAGGTCAAGAGATGGCCTTGCACCACACGAAAGACAAAGGTGACCTGGGAGTCCTGAAGGCTCAGATTGATCTGTTCGAGCAAGGGTTCACTATCTTTGTACCGCTAACCGAGCATAGTCCGTTCGACTTGGTGGCCTACAAAGATGGCGAATTCAGAAGGGTGCAGGTGAAGTACCGGTCAATGGATCGGTTCGGCAAGGTCGATGTGAAGTTCTCGACCTCGTGGGCCGACCGGAACGGTACGCATACATCGCCGATCGACAAGAGCGAAGTAGATATCTACTGCGTCTATTGTCCTGACAGCGATGAGTGCTACTATCTGCGCCCGGCGAAATTTGGCTCGAATGCATCGCTGAGGGTAAGGGCACCCAAGAATGGGCAGCTAAGGAAAGTAAATTTCGCAGCTGACTATCGCAGGGTTCCGTAGAGACTATACGTGCGGCGCCTGAGATGGCGAAGAGATAGTCCAGACCACAAACCTGCGAGGGCAGGGCCGCGAAAGCGGTAGTTGGTAAGCTAAGCCGAGGGTTGCAGGTTCGAGTCCTGCCGGGCGCGCCAAGTCTTCCCGCTTTGATTGTAGCGGGACTATGGTAGGTGAAGACTTACCTTTAGTGGGTAGACTTGGAAAATTGACAAGCCAACGTGGTGTAACGAGGCGCGTGGTTTGGCAGAATTACAGAACTATGGTGGCTGTAGCTCAGTTGGTAGAGCCCCGGGTTGTGATCCCGGTCGTCGGGGGTTCGAGTCCCCTCGTCCACCCCACTTTTTTGAAGGACCGTGCGCAAGGCACGTACAGGTGGGCCTCTAGCTCAGTTGGTAGAGCATCGGACTCTTAATCCGCTGGTCCGGGGTTCGAGCCCCCGGGGGCCCACCACTTCTTTCATATCTTCAGCTGGGGCAGGGCTCGTTCGCCACTGTCTCTAGTTGGTCCCAGTCCAGGATTTCGATCTTGCCACGCGGCGCATACAGGATGCCGCGACGCTTCATCTTGGCCATTTGCCGGCAGACGGTTTCCTCGCTAAGGCCCAGCAGGTTGGCGATCTCGCCCCGCGAGAAGGGCAGCGTAAAGCGTTTATGTCCGTGCTCGGAGCTCGGAATGATGAGCTGAATGAACGAGGCGATCTTGGCCGCGGCGCACTTGTGGCCCATGACTTTCATCAGGGAGCGGCTGTGAGCAAGCTGCGCATTGATCGA
>SHLT01000142.1 GCA_004282875.1 Chromatiales bacterium
AATTCCTGCCACTCGCCGCTGTCGTCGATGGCGAGAATCCGTGTCTTGTCGTCGGCAAATTCACTGATGCGCTGGCGGCAGCCGCCGCACGGCGTGCAGGGTCCGATCTCGGAGGATCCGCCGATGACGGCGATCTTTACGATGCGCTTGCCGCCCTGCTGCACCATCGCCGCTATTGCGCCAGCTTCGGCGCAGCTGCCCAGCGGGTAGGCCGCGTTTTCGATGTTGCAGCCTACATGAAGATGGCCGCGGTTATCGACGAGCGCTGCGCCCACGCTGTAATTCGAGTAGCGGTCGTACGCATTCCTGCGTGCCTCTCTCGCGGCATTGATCAGGTCGTCGTTGCTTATCGTCATAACTAGTCCGTGTTACGCATCGGGTTGTTCGGGTGAGCGGTCCAGTTGAGTTTCGGATCGCTGTCATCGCTCGTCTGTTTCATCGTAATGCAGCTGTCGACGGGGCAGACGCTGACGCACAGGTTACAACCCACGCACTCTTCGTCGATGACTTCGAAGCGCCGTTCGCCATCGACCGTGTGGGTTATTGCCTGGTGCGAGGTGTCTTCGCAAACGACGTGACAGCGGCCGCACTTGATACAAAGGTCCTGGTCGATGACCGCTTTTTCCTCGTAATTGAGGTTCAGGTACTGCCAGTCGGTGACGCTCGGCACGGCTTTGCCCACCAACTGGTCCAGCGTCAGCCCCTTCTCATCGAGGAAGGTGCTCAGGCCATCGACGAGGTCGTCGACGATTTTGAAGCCGTACACCATTGCGGCGGTGCAAACCTGCACGTTGCTGGCACCCAGCGCCAGGAAGTCGACGGCGTCGCGCCAATCAGTGACGCCGCCGATGCCGGAGATGGGTAAACCGCGAGTCGCTTGCGACCGGGCTATTTCAGCAACCATGTTAAGCGCGATCGGTTTGACCGCCTCGCCGCAGTAGCCGCCGTGCGTGCCCATACCGTCCGTCGTCGGGTACATCGTCAGCGTGTCGTAGTTGACGCCCATGATGGAGTTGATCGTGTTGATCAGCGACACGGCGTCGGCGCCGCCGTCCAGCGCAGCTTTCGCGGGCGGCAGTATATTGGCGACGTTGGGCGTGAGCTTGACGATGACGGGAATCGAGGCTGCCTTCTTCGCCCATTCCGTGGCCATCTGGATGTACTCGGGCACCTGGCCGACAGCCGCGCCCATGCCGCGTTCGGACATGCCGTGCGGACAGCCAAAGTTAAGCTCGAATGCATCGGCGCCCGTGTCTTCGATTCTCGGCAGGTTGTCGGCCCAGGCCTTTTCGTTCATCGGCAGCATGACGGAAACGACCATGGCGCGGTCGGGCCAGTCCCTCTTGACCTGCCGAATTTCGTCGAGATTGGTCTGCAGCGGCCGATCGGTGATCAACTCGATGTTATTGAAGCCGATAACGCGACGCTCGTTGCTGTGCAGCGCGCTGTAGCGAGGTCCATTGACGTTGACGATTGGTGGTCCGTCTTCGCCAAGCGTTTTCCAGACCACGCCGCCCCAGCCAGCCTCGAACGCTCGATTAACGTTGTACGCCTTGTCCGTCGGCGGCGCGGATGCCAGCCAGAACGGGTTGGGCGACTCAATGCCGAGAAAAGTCGTTTTGAGGTCAGCCACTCTTTGCACCCCGCAGTTGCTGGTCGATATCGATTGCCGCCAGCTTGCCGTGCTGCACGGCGCTGACAGTCAGGTCGTCGCCGCCGACCACGCAGTCGCCGCCGGCCCATACCCGGGTGAGCGACGTGCGGTGGCCGTCGTCAACGACAATGCGGCCGTTTTCCATCTCGATGTCGCCGATGCCTTCCATTTGCTGGCCGATTGCCTTGAAGACCATGTCGGCATAAAGCACGAACTTGCCGTCATCTGTCTCGAACTCCACGCCAATGACGTGATCGTCGCCGATTATGCGCTTTGGCGGCGCGCGATGATGAATGGTCACGCCACTGGTTTGTGCGAGCGCCTGTTCGAAAACGCTCGCGCTCATCTTCTCGGGACCGCGGCGGTACACCATGTGAACCTGCCGGGCGCCAAGATGACGGCTCTGTACGGCGATATCGATCGCCGTCATGCCGCCGCCGATGACGACCACGGTCCTCCCGATCGGCATCCGGCTCTTGTCGTCGGCCTGGCGGAGTTCGGCAATGTAGTCGATGGCATTGATGACGCCATCCTTGTCTTCGCCCTCGATGCCCAGGTCATTGGACTGCCCGAGGCCGATGCCGAGGAACACGGCGTCGAACTCGTCAATGAGTTCCGGGAGCTGCACATCTTCGCCGAGCGCGCAGCTGTGCCGCACCTCGATGCCACCCACCCTGAGAATGTAGTCGACCTCGATCTGGGCGAAGTCATCGACGGTTTTGTAGGCCGCGATTCCGTATTCGTTCAGGCCGCCCGGTTTCTCGTCGCGGTTGAATATCACGACCTCGTGACCAAGAACGGCGAGACGATGTGCGCAGGACAAGCCGGCAGGTCCACCGCCAACGACAGCAACGCGCTTGCCGCTTGCCTCGGCGCGCGGGAACAACTGCGTGCGGGCATCGATGATCGGGTCGGTTGCGTAGCGTTGCAGCAGGCCGATCTCGACCGGCTTCTCTGCGTGCGAATTGCGGACGCAGGCCTCTTCGCAGAGCACCTCGGTCGGGCACACGCGTGCGCACATGCCGCCCATGATGTTTTCGCGGAGAATCGTGCGAGCGGATCCCCGGATGTTGTCGCTGCGTATCTTCTGGATGAAGCTCGGGATATCGATGCCCGTCGGGCACGCGGTGGTGCAGGGCGCGTCATAGCAGAAGTAGCAGCGATCGGCCTCGATGAGTGCTTCCGAGCGTGAGAGCGGCGGATGCAGGTCGGCAAAATTTGCCTCGATCTCGTCCTTGCTCAGGCGTTTCGCGCGTACGTCGGGTTGTCCGGATTCGACGGTCATGTCGCCTACCGTTTCACAGCAACCGGCTCAGCGTGCTGTGCCGCAATTTTAAGGGCGTCGTAGTAGGGCGCGAACGGTGGTCGGTCGACATATCGCCCCGCGCCTCGCTCGACGTTTAGCTGGCCGTCGGCCCAGACGACTTTGCCCTGGCTGAGCGTGTGCGATGCGCAGCCTGTGACTTCCATACCTTCGAAGATGTTGTACTCGACATTCTGGTGATGGGTCTTCGCCGATATCAGCTTGGTGGCCGCCGGGTCCCAGACGACGATATCCGCGTCCGCGCCGACCGAGACGCTGCCTTTGCGTGGGTAGATATTGAAAATCTGCGCGGCGTTGGTCGAGGTCACGGCGACAAATTCGTTCATCGTGAGCCGGCCTTCGCCAACGCCGTGGTGCCAGAGCACCTCCATGCGATTCTCGACGCCACCCGTGCCGTTTGGAATCAGGCGAAAGTCGTCCTTGCCCATGGCTTTCTGCTCAGCACAGAAGCAGCAATGATCCGTCGCTGTCGTCTGGAGGTTGCCCGACTGCAGGCCGCGCCAGAGTGCCTTCTGGTGTTCCTTGCCGCGGAAAGGCGGGCTCATGACGTGCGCGGCAGCCGTGTCGAAATCGGGGTGCTGGTAGACCGAATCGTCAACAAGCAGGTGCCCGGCGAGGACTTCACCATAGACTCGCTGGCCTTCATTGCGCGCACGCGTAATGGCCTCGAGCGACTGGATGCAGGAGTTGTGCACAATATAGAGCGGTACCTTGAGCACCTCGGCAATGCGAATAGCGCGATTGGCCGCTTCGCCTTCGACTTCGGGCGGGCGTGACAGCGGGTGCGCTTCGGGACCCGTGATGCCCTTCTCGAACAGCTCTTTTTGCAGGCGGAAGACGAGTTCGCCGTTCTCCGCGTGAACCGTGGGAATGGCGCCGAGTTCGAGCGCCCGCGAGAAGCTGTTCACAAGCACCTCGTCGTCCGCCATGATCGCGCCCTTGTACGCCATGAAGTGCTTGAAACTGTTGACGCCGTGATCGCGCACGAGCGTCTCCATGTCTTTGTAGACGCTGTCGTCCCACCAGGTCACGGCGACGTGGAAGCTGTAGTCGGCTACCGATTTCTCGGCCCACTCGCGCCACTGCATGTACGTCTCGATGAGATTCTGCTGCGGATTGGGAATCGCGAAGTCGATAATCATGGTCGTGCCGCCCGCAAGACCGGCTGCCGTGCCCGAGTAGAAGTCCTCGGTGGTTACCGTGCCCATGAACGGCAGCTGCATGTGCGTGTGCGGATCGATACCGCCCGGCATGACGTACTGGCCGCCTGCGTCGATCACCGTTGCGCCGCCTGGTGCCTCGATATTTTCGCCGACGGCGATGATGACGCCGTTTTCGCAAAGCACGTCTGCGCGCAGACTGCGATCTGCGTTGACGACCGTGCCGCCCTTGATAAGAACTGTCATGATGAATCTCCGCTCTTGGCAACGAAGTAGTAAAGAAGGCCGCCGAGGATGGAGCCCGTGAACCACCCGTAGCTGTAGAACCAGGTGAAGTACTTGGCAAGCGCCAGGCCCATTTCCCCGCTGACGATCGAGAAGACCGTCAGGGCGACCGGAATAAGAAAGGCGATGAAGCCGGCCCGGTTCCAGGCCGGGTAGCCCGCATCGTCCTTGTACAACGCAATAAGGTCGTACTCCTGGTTCTTGACCAGGAAGTAGTCGACGACCATGATGCCCGCGATCGGTCCGAGCAGGCTTGAGTACCCCAGCAACCAGTTTGAATAGAGGCTCTCGACGCTCACGTCGGTTTCGAGCCAGCCGAGTTTCTTCAGCAACTCCCAGCTCATGAGGGCAACGCCGATGATGCCCGTAATGATCACGCCGCGATCCTCGTTGATCGCTTTGGGCGCGACATTCTGGAAAACGTTGGTCGGCGATACGATGTTGGCCGCCGTGTTGGTGGAGATGGTTGCGATAATGATCATGATCATCGCAATGACGACGCCGACATCGCTGTCGATGCGGCCGATGAGGTTGATCGGGTCGGAAATGACTTCGCCCGTCAGCTCAACGGATGCGGCCGTGAGTACGACACCGAGACCTGCGAACAACAGCATCGTTAACGGCAGGCCGATGATCTGCCCGATGACCTGGCTGCGCTGGTGGCGTGCATAGCGGCTGAAGTCGGGGATATTCAGCGAGAGTGTTGCCCAGAAGCCGACCATCGCGGTGAGACCCGACAGGAAATACTTCGTGACGGGTTCGCCTTCGGGTCGCGTAGCTGGCGTGGCCAGCACCTCGCCAAGCGAAATCTTCGGTAACGCCCAGACGAGCAGACCTATTGCCACGATCAGCAGCAATGGCGCCGCCAGTGCCTCGAGGAATTTGATCGACTCGGAGCCGCGGATGACGACAGTCAGGTTGGCAACCCAGAAAATAAAGAAGCCGATGACTTCGCCCGTGCCGCCGAGCGCTTCCCAGGCGGGGAACATCGCCGACAGCAGCAAATGGATGGCGATGCCGCCGAACAGGGTCTGAATACCAAACCAGCCGCACGCGACTAGGGCGCGGATCAGCGACGGTACATTGGAGCCGATGATGCCGAAGGACGCTCTCAGCACGACCGGGCAGGGTATGCCATAACGGGTTCCGGGGAATGCATTCAGCGTCAGTGGGATGAGCACGACGATGTTGGCAATCAGGATGGTCCACAGTGCTTCGGACACCGACAAACCGAAGTACGCGGTGAGAACACCGCCGAGTGTGTACGTCGGCACGCAGATCGCCATGCCAACCCACAGCGACGCCACGTTCCAGCGTGACCAGGTGCGCTGCGACGCCCGGGTCGGCGCGATGTCGTCGTTGTAGCGGGGACTCTCGAGCAGGTCCGTGCCGACGTCGAGCTCGACGTGTTCGCCGACGGTCCTGAGCGTGCTAAGAGTCTGCAGTTCACTCATCGGTCAGGGGACCGTAAGTCTCCGGGCGGCGGTCGCGGAAGAATTGCCACGTATCCCGAACCTCGCGCACCATGTCGAGATCGATCTCGTGCACGAGCAGCTCGTCGTCGCCGTAGCTCGCCTGCGCCTCGATCGCGCCGCGCGGGTTGACGATGTAGCTGGACCCGTAGAACTCACCCATGTTGTGCGTCGACGCCCAGGGCTCCTCGGTGCCGATACGATTAATGGCGCCGATAAATACGCCGTTGGCTGCCGCCGACGCCGGTTGCTCGAGCTCCCACAGGTACTTGCTGAGTCCGGCCACGGTTGCCGACGGGTTTACGATATATTCTGCGCCGTTCAGCGCCAGCGCACGCCAGCCTTCGGGGAAGTGCCGGTCGTAGCAAATGTAGACGCCGAGTTTCAGGTAGGCGGTTTCAAACACGGGATAGCCGAGGTCGCCGGGCTTGAAGAAGAACTTCTCGTAGAAGCCGGGATCGACCTGGGGAATATGCGTCTTGCGATACTTGCCGAGGTATTTGCCGTCGGCGTCGATAACGGCAGCGGTGTTGTAATACACACCCGTCATGTGCTCTTCGTAGATCGGGACCACGATGACCATGCTGTGTTTTTTCGCATACTCCTGCATGAGCTGCGTTGTCGGTCCATCCGGAATCTTTTCTGCGGCCGCGTACCATTTGCGATCCTGGCTCGGGCAGAAGTAGGGTTGGGTGAACACTTCCTGGAAACACAGCACCTGGACACCTTGCTTGCCGGCATCCTCGATGTACGGAATGTGAGCTTCGATCATGCGGTCGCGAATTTCCGCGGGCTGCATATTGCCGTCGCCCTTGAGCGCCATCTGAATCAGGCCACACTTAACCTTGGACATGAGTCCCCCTTCGGATGTTCTTGTTTTCT
>SHLT01000143.1 GCA_004282875.1 Chromatiales bacterium
CCAAGCCCTGGTACCGGCAGTTCTGGCCGTGGTTCATCATTGCCCTGCCCGCCTCAGCGGTCGTGGCCGGACTCACCACGGTCTGGATCGCCATGCAGACAACTGACTCTCTCGTCGTACATGCCGAAGATGGCGTGCGCAAAGCCACCGACCGCGCCTTGGCGGCGGAGCGGCTGGCAGCCGAGATGGGGCTTGCGGCCGTTGTGGAAATCGACCCCGAGACGCAGGTAATTTCTGCGGTCATTCAGGCCGGCAGGCTGGCCGACGTGCCGGCAACGCTCGACTTCGAGTTATCGCACCCGGCGTTTGCCGATCGTGACCGGCGCATTACGCTGAACCAGGCGATGGCGGATAACGACGGCAACCCGGTCTGGGTCGGCCACCTGGTCACCATTCCCAGCGGACGCTTTTATGCCGTCCTGAAATCCGGCGACGCCTGGCGCGTTACCGCCGAATGGCAGGGCGAGAACAGCCTGGTGCTTCGCGCGGGCGGCACGGGTGATGGCCTCTGAGGCCTGCTTCCATTGCGCGCTGCCCGTCCCCGCCGACTGTCACCTGAAAGTCGACATCGAGGGCGAGCACCGGCCCGTATGTTGCCCGGGCTGTAAGGCGGTTGCCGAGCTCATACGCGATACGGGCATGACCCGCTACTACGAGCTGCGCGACCTGCCCGACCCTGGCGTGGGTCGTCCTCCCGAAGTCGCTGCAGAGTGGGTCGTCTTCGACAGCCCGGATATGCTCAACGCCTTCACCGAACGCGACGGCGACATGCGTGAGGCGACGATATACGTCGGTGGCATGTATTGCTCGGCGTGCAGCTGGCTGATCGAGACGACCATGCGTAAGCAGCCAGGCACAGCGTCGGCCGAGGTCAACCCGATTACGCATCGGCTGCGGCTCCGCTTCCCCGAAGCGAATGCCCGCCTCTCGGATCACCTGGCGACGCTCGCCAGTCTCGGCTACCAGCCGCAGCCGCTCACACCGGAAAGCACCACTCGGCCTGAAGTGACCGAGCAGCGCACCGCGCTCAAGCGCCTGCTGGTTGCCTCCCTCGGCATGATGCAGGTCATGATGTTCGCGGTCGGACTGTACGCAATGGACTTCCAGGGCATCGATGCCGACATGCAGCACTTCCTGCGACTCGTCAGCTTCTTTGTGACGACGCCCGTCGTCTTTTATTCGGCGAAACCGTTTTTCACGAGTGCCTGGCGCGGGATTGTCGGCCGCAAACCCGGCATGGACCTGCCGGTCTCGATCGCGGTCGGCTCGGCCTACGCCGCATCGATATACGCGACCTTCACGCGTGGCGAAGCCGTCTGGTTCGACTCCGTGACAATGTTCGTCTTTTTCCTGACGCTGGGACGATTTCTTGAAATGCGCGCGCGGCATCGCTCGATCGACCGCAGCGCGGCGCTGTCTTCCCTGCTGCCGAACACCGCAACGCGGCTGGATGGCGAATCCCGCGCAATCGTCCCGGTGAGCCAACTGCAAAGAGGCGACAAGGTCCTGATTCGTGCGGGCGACCCGATCCCGGCGGACGGCTTTCTCGAGCACGGCACGACCAGCGTCGACGAGGCGTTGCTGACGGGCGAGGCACGCCCGCAGCCGAAAACGGTGGGCGACGAGTTGTCGGCGGGTAGCGTCAATCTCGACGGCATGATCGACATGGTCGTCACCAAGACGGGCAGCGATACGACCCTGGGCACGATCAGCCGCCTCAGCGAACGAGCGCGCTACACCCGTCCGGCCTTCGTCACGATCGCTGACAAGATCGCGAGCTATATCGTCGTGGCCCTGCTGTTCGTGGCCGCCGCGGTCGCGACCAGCTGGTACTTTA
The DNA here is from genome assembly GCA_004282875.1 of Chromatiales bacterium. Classification (GTDB taxonomy): domain Bacteria; phylum Pseudomonadota; class Gammaproteobacteria; order Steroidobacterales; family Woeseiaceae; genus UBA1847. Next base: position 1,838 of record SHLT01000143.1, read on the forward strand.
TCGATCCCGATCGCGTCTTTGTTATCACGCTGTCGGTTCTCGTCGTTACCTGCCCCTGCGCGCTCGCGCTCGCGACCCCGGCCGCCTTCGCTGCTGCCGGTAGTCGGCTGTCACAGTTACGGCTACTCGTGACCAACGGCAATGCTATAGAAACCCTGTCGCGCGCGACGCTCGCAATGTTCGACAAAACCGGCACACTGACCGGCGGGATGCCCACTATCGCCGCCGTGTTTGTGACCGATAATGCGTTCACCGAGAAAGACTGCCGGCGGCTGGCCGCGGCGCTCGAGGCGGCTTCTACCCATCCGCTGGCCCGGGCGTTTGCACTGCAGGAACCCCTGCCCACAGTCCACGCACCCGAGATCATTGTCGGCCAGGGCGTCTGCGGCACGATCGACGGGCGCAAGTGGCGCATCGGCAACGCAGAGTTTGTCGGCGGGGGCATCGCCGCCCAGGACAGCACAGCGACGCATGTATTCCTCGGTGCCGACGGACATGCAGTCGCCTGGTTTGAGCTCGAGGATGAGATCCGGCCCGATGCGCGGCAAACGCTGCGCTCCCTACGCGATCTCGGCCTCGCGACAGCGTTGGTCAGCGGCGACAACCGCGCGGCGGTCGAGAGCGTTGCAGGCGCCCTGGACATCGACGACAGGCATTACGAATGCTCGCCCGAAGACAAGCTCGCGATCATCGAGGCCGCACAGCAGCGCGGCGAACGCGTCGTCATGATCGGCGACGGCATTAACGACGCGCCGGTCCTGGCGGGCGCGGATACCTCGATTGCACCGGCTCATGGTGCATTGCTGGCGCAAACCAGTGCCGACGTCATCATGCTGGGCGAATCACTGGCGCCCCTGACGACGGCCATAGAAATGTCACGCAAGACCATGCGCATCGTGCGGCAAAACCTGGCGTGGGCGATCGTTTACAATGCGTTGGCGCTGCCGCTGGCCGCGATGGGTTTCGTGCCCCCCTGGCTGGCCGCGATCGGCATGAGCGCAAGTTCGCTTGTCGTGGTGCTCAACGCGCTACGACTCAACCGGTTTGAATAAGCCATGTCCATTCTCTACATACTGATTCCATTGGCTCTCCTGCTCCTGGGTGTCGCCGTCTGGGCGTTTTTCTGGGCCGTAGGCAGCGGCCAGTTTGACGATCTCGATACACCGGCTGTCCGCGTCGTTATGGACGATGACTCAAAGCCGGACCAGGACGAACCGTCATGACCGAGCTCTTCGCCGTGCTCGCCACGGCATTTGTCACCGGCCTTCTCGGCAGTGCGCATTGCTTCGGTATGTGCGCCGGCATTTCCGGCCTGTTCGCGATCAACGCCAGCGTGGCCTCACTGAAGTCGCAGGTGCCGAAGGCTTTTGCCTACAACCTCGGGCGCGTGCTCAGTTACGCATTCCTCGGCGTGCTCGTTGCCGTGCTGGGAAAGACCCTCGTTTCGGGCATCCCCGATATCGCGGCGCCGGTGCGCTTCGCCAGCGGTGCTCTCATCATTCTTGTCGGGCTGCAGCTGGCATTCGGCTGGCGTATCTTGTCGCCGCTGGAAAGTGCGGGCGCCAAGGTCTGGAACCGCATTGCGCCGGCCGCCAGGGGACTGGTGCCGGTGGAAACGATGAGCCAGGCGCTCGGTCTCGGACTGATCTGGGGCTGGCTGCCTTGCGGCCTTGTCTACAGCGTGCTGTTACTCGCCGCCACGACAACCGATCCCGTGAGCGGCGGGCTCGTCATGATTGCTTTCGGCCTTGGCACAATGCCGGCCATGATTGCGACGGGCGTCAGTGCATCGAAGATCGCGCAGTTCATGAGCGGCAAGCGACTGGGCGCGGGCCTGTTGATCATTGTTCTCGGGTTGGCAACGATTGCTATGCCCGTGATGAAATTTGCGAACCCCGGCGGAGAAATGCAGCACGGCGAACATAGCCATGCCATGACGCCTGATCCAGACTAGTATTCACGCCCGTGCTGTGGTCGCTGCTGCATCTTTTCGGTCGCTTCCCTCGCCCTCTCAGCGGACAGTTCCCATTCGCGACGTGTCGCGCAGACCTTGCTCGACTGGCGCGTTCCGGTCTTCCTGATTCTCTTGCAGATTACCTCGTGTGGATCGAGGACCTCTTCTTCGGCGGCTTGCGCCACCTCGCCGGAGCTTTTCGCGGAGTCGGTCGCTTCCACAGGCGCCGCAGCGGCCGCCGTCTGGCTGTCCGTTGCAGTGGTCCCGGCACATCCGCCGATCAACAGGATCGTGGTTAAGACAAAACACGTGAAGGTGAATTTCATGGCGGGTTCTCCCTTGGGTTTTGATTATTCTAGCAACACGGCACGGTGATGGGGCCCTACCTTCGCCGCTACATTCGCTCCGCCTCGAGCCGCCGCTCCAGCCAGTCCAGCGCGGATTCCGCGTAAAACGTACACGCGAGGCTGTTGACGAAAGGATTGCCCGCGTCGCGCCGCTCGAGCTTGTCGTACATGCCGAAAAAGAACGGATGCGGCGACAGCAGGATATCGCACGGCAGGTCGGCAATCTTGCCGGCGCTCTCAACCATGCGGGTTGCGGCACCGCTGGCCGCGAAGGAAAAGCCCTCCGCCGAAACCGCGGTGAGGCTGTCAGCGTAGACCACATCGAGACAGGTGTTCAGCGCACAGGACTCCCAGGTCCACGAAACGCTGCCGGTCGTATGCCCCGGCGTGTATTGGGCCTGCACATTGACTGAGCCGACCGAAACGAACTCCCCGTCGCCGACGGCCGTGACGTTGTCTATCGCCGGAAAGCGCCCTTCGTCGGAGTCTGCAACGTACTGTGGATCGTCTTCGTCCAACCGACCCGTCGCCAGGGCCGCCTGCCCGGCCTCGCTAAAATACACATTGGCCCGCGCCAGGCGCTGCAACGCGGCGACCCCGCCAGCATGATCGAAGTGTGCATGCGATACGAGGATCGCCTCGATATCGAGTGGGTCGAAGCCAAGCGCACGAATATTGGCATCAATGAGCGCCGCAGACTGCGGCAGGCCGCCGTCCAGGAGTATAAGCCCGGCGTCGGTCTCGATCAGGATGGACGACAGCCCGTCAGTTCCGACATACCAGGTATTGCCGTGTATGCGGAACGGAATATGCGGCTCATTCCATTCGTCGCAGCGCTCACAGACGTAAGGTGCGTCGGGCTCGAGCGCGCGCGGCCCGCAGCCGGCAAGCAGGGAGATCAGGATGAAAAACAGCGATAGTCGATTCACAGGAATGCCCGGTAAAAAAGTCGAAGTGAAGCCAGGATAAGGAACGCTCCGAAGAGCATGTTCAGGCGCCTCGCGGAGAAACCATGCGCGATCCGGGCGCCCAGCGGCGCCGCGAGTACCGTGGCCGGCGCAATGCACGCAAAGCCAACCAGGCTGACGTAGCCGAGGCTGCCCGGTGGAAGCCGCGGGTCGGCCCAACCTGCGGCGACGAACCCGAGCATGCCGGGCAGGCTGATGACCAGGCCGAACAGCGCGGCCGTGCCCACGGCGCGATGGATCGGCTCGTTGAACAGCGTCAGTGTCATGACGGAAAACGTGCCGCCGCCAATGCCCATCATGCTCGAAAAACAGCCGATCGACACCGGGATCACTGTCACGAGCGGTCCTCGCGGCACCGCGTCGGTCAGGTTGCGGCTGTCCGGAAAGAGCAGCATCTTGATCGCCACGAGCAATGCGAGACTCGCGAACACCATGGCCAGTACGTCGCTGTGCACCCTCGACGCGATCCAGGCGCCCAGCAGTGCACCGGCCAGTACGAACACAGCCCAGCGCTTCACGATATCGACGTCCACGGACCGGCGCGAGTGGTGGGCCCGCGCCGACGACACGGAGGTCGGGATGATCGTCGCAAGCGAGGTCCCAACGGCAACGTGCATGCGAATCGCCGGATCCACACCGGCAAGACCGAGGGCAGTCTCAAGCACGGGCACGATGACAATGCCGCCGCCAATGCCAAACAAGCCCGCAAGGACGCCGGCCACGGCGCCGGTAACCAGCATCGCCACACCCAGAATCAGCCATTGTTCCATGGGTTCGAATCAGGCGCCGAGTCGCTCGGCGTGGAACCTGAGGTGCTCCTCGACAAACGTCGAGATAAAGTAGTAGCCGTGGTCGTAGCCGTCATGAATCCGCAGATCCAGCGGCAGTCCGCTTTCCTTGCAGGCCGCTTCCAGCAACTCCGGCTTGAGCTGCTCCTTGAGAAACGGATCATCCGCACCCTGATCAACCAGGATACTGTCGTAGGCCTTCACGTTCGCACAACGCCGGGCAACTTCGCAGGCGTCGTAGTCCTTCCACGCCGATGTGTCCGCGCCCAGGTAGTAACCCAACGCCTTCTGACCCCACGGGCTGTGCAGCGTCGTGCAGATGGGCGCGAACGCGGACAACGACTTGAACATGTCCGGATGACGCAGACCGATAGTCAGTGCGCCATGTCCGCCCATCGAATGACCGGTCAGACCGTGTCGCGCCGCATCACCCGGAAAATTTTCGAAGATCAGCGCCTGAAGTTCCTGCGTGACGTAGTCGTACATGTTGTAGTGCCGTGACCACGGCTCTTGCGTGGCATTCAGGTAAAACCCTGCCCCAAGACCGAAATCGTATTCCTTGTCGGGATCGTCCGGAACGTCGCCACCGCGGGGACTCGTGTCGGGAGACACCAGCATCAGGCCCAGCTCGGCTGCAATGCGCTGGGCCCCGCTCTTGACCATGAAGTTTTCCTCGGTACAGGTAAGCCCTGACAGGAACGTCAGGACTGGCACCTTGCCGTCGGCCGCTTGCGGCGGCACGAAGACCGAGAACTGCATATCGCAGTGATTGCTGGACGATGCGTGGCGATAGAAACTGATACGGCCACCGAAACAGCTTGTTTCGCTTAAGCGTTCAATAGTCATAGCGGCCGATTATGGCCGA
>SHLT01000144.1 GCA_004282875.1 Chromatiales bacterium
GAGGGCTACAGCAACACAAAGGCGCTCGGGTCGGTGCTCTACACGGAACATGTATACGCGTTTGAAATCGCGGCGGTAATTCTTTTGCTGGCGATTATCGCTGCCATCACCCTGACGATGCGCAAACGTCCCGGCCTGAAGGTCCAGGACATTTCGAAGCAGGTGGCGGTGCGTGCCAAGGATCGTGTGCGTCTTGTGAAAATGGACGCGGAGAAGAAACAATGATCGGGCTGCAACATTACCTGACGGTTGCCGCCATGCTGTTCGTGCTGAGCATCGTCGGCATCATTATCAACCGCAAGAACCTGATCCTGCTGCTCATGTGCATCGAACTCATGCTGCTCGCGGTCAATACCAATTTCATCGCCTTCTCACGTTTCCTGGGCGACGAGACGGGGCAGGTGTTCGTATTCTTCATCCTGACGGTGGCGGCCGCCGAAGCGGCCATCGGTCTCGCTATTCTCGTTGTACTGTTCCGCAACCGGCGATCCATCGCCGTGCAGGAACTCAATACGTTGAAGGGTTGATATGTACGAGTACTACCTGACCATCGTATTGGCACCGCTGGCAGCGGCAATCATTGCCGGACTGGCCGGCAAACAGATCGGCCGTGCAGGCGCGCATTGGGTCACGATCATCGGCGTGGGTATTTCCTGCGCCCTGTCATTCCTGGTGCTGAAGAACATGTTCTGGGGCGGGGCGGCTCCCGAGAACATCAGTGTTTACACGTGGGCGGCCACGGACGGGTTGCACATGGAGGTCGGCTTTCTCGTCGACCGGTTAACGGCCCTTATGATGTGCGTCGTGACCTTCGTGTCGCTGATGGTGCACGTCTACACCATTGGCTATATGCACGATGACCCCGGTTACCAGCGCTTCTTCAGCTATATCTCGCTGTTCACGTTCTCGATGCTCATGCTGGTCATGTCCAACAACTTCCTGCAGCTGTTCTTCGGTTGGGAAGCGGTCGGGCTCGTGTCCTACCTGCTGATCGGTTTCTGGTACAAGAAAGAAACGGCGATTTTCGCGAATCTGAAGGCATTCCTGGTCAACCGTGTCGGCGACTTTGGCTTCATCCTCGGTATCGCCGGCGTCGTCATGTTCACCGGTTCGCTCGATTATGCGACCGTCTTCGGCCAGGCCGACTCAGTGGCAGCGCAGCAGATCGAAGTCTTCAGCGGCAATCCGTGGAACGCGATGACCCTGATCTGCATCCTATTGTTTATCGGCGCCATGGGTAAGTCGGCACAGGCGCCCCTGCACGTGTGGCTGCCCGACTCGATGGAAGGCCCGACGCCGATCTCTGCGCTAATCCATGCGGCAACGATGGTCACCGCCGGTATCTTCATGGTGGCCCGTATGTCGCCACTGTTCGAGCTGTCGACGACGGCCCTCGGCTTCGTGATCATTATCGGCTCGGTCACGGCCTTCTTCATGGGCCTGCTGGGTATCGTGCAGAACGACATCAAGCGAGTCGTGGCTTACTCGACACTGTCGCAGCTCGGCTACATGACCGTAGCGCTGGGCGCGTCGGCATACGGCGCCGCGATCTTCCACCTGATGACGCACGCGTTCTTCAAAGCGCTGCTCTTCCTCGCGGCCGGCTCGGTCATCATCGCGATGCATCACGAGCAGGACATCCGCAAGATGGGTGGCATCCGCAAGTACATGCCCATTACCTACTGGACGGCGCTGGTCGGTTCACTGGCCCTGATCGGTTTCCCGGGCTCATCGGGATTTTTCTCCAAGGACCTGCTGATCGAGGCCGTGAAAGAATCACACTGGCACCAGGGCGTAACGGCTGGAGACCAGCTGACGTACTGGATCGCCTACCTGAGCGTGCTGCTCGGCGTTTTTGTCACGGCACTTTATTCATTCCGCATGTTCTTCCTCGTCTTCCATGGAAAAGAACGCATGGATGCGGAGACGAAGTCGCATCTGCACGAGACGCCCGCTGTCGTAACCGTGCCGCTCATTCTGCTGGCGATTCCGTCTGCCGTTATTGGCTGGTTCACGGTTGGGCCGGTGTTGTTCGGTGACTACTTTGGCGATGCCATTCACGTGTCATCTGCACATGACGTTCTCGCGCACATGGGCACAACGATGTGGCATGGCAGCGCGGCCCTCGTGATGCACGCGGTCCAGACACCGGTGTTCTGGCTGGCGGCTGGCGGTGTGCTGACCGCCTGGTTCCTGTATCTGAAGCGACCGGACATCCCCGAGACGATCAAGAACAAGGTCACGGGTCTCTACAACCTTCTGGATCGCAAGTACTACTTTGACGATCTCTATATCAAGGGGTTTGCGGCCGGCGGCCGGAACTTCGGCAAGTTCCTGTGGCAGAAGGGCGATGAGCTTATCATCGACGGTATCCTGGTTAACGGTACGGCGAATGTCGTCGGCCGGCTGGCGGGCGTAATGCGCCAGATCCAGACCGGGTATCTCTACACCTATGCATTCGCAATGATAATTGGCCTGACGATGTTGCTCGGCTGGCTCATCTGGCTGAGGTAAGACGGTGCTCGCGAACTATCTCCTGAGTTTTCTGGTCTGGCTGCCGATTGTGGGCGGCATCGGGCTGCTCGTTATCGGCGATGCCGGTGATGCGAAATCGTCGCAGGCAAGGCTCATGCGGGTTGCGGCATTGACGTTCACGCTCATCACGTTTCTCGCCAGTGTGGCTTTGTACATGGGCTTCGACAATGCCGAGCCGGGTATGCAATTCGTCGAGCGAGTGCTCTGGGTAGAGACGTTTAACGTCTGGTACTACCTGGGCGTGGACGGGATTTCGGCGCCGTTGATCCTGTTGACGACGTTTATCACACCGCTGGTCGTCATCGCAGGTTGGGATTCGATCAAGAACCGGCCCGCGCAGTACTTCGCCGCGTTCCTGATCCTCGAAGGTCTGATGATCGGTGTGTTCAGCGCGCTCGACGGTCTGCTGTTCTACGTTTTCTGGGAAGCGATGCTGATCCCGATGTTCCTGATCATCGGTGTCTGGGGCGGCGAGCGGCGTGTTTATGCGACCCTCAAGTTCTTCCTGTACACGTTCCTCGGCTCAGTGCTGATGCTGGTTGCGTTTATCTACCTGTACCTGCAGACCGGCGGCTTCGATCTCTTCGGCTTCATGAATGTGTCGCTCGGTATGACGGCGCAGCAGCTCATCTTCCTGGCGTTCCTGTTGGCATTCGCCGTCAAGGTGCCGATGTGGCCGGTCCACACGTGGTTGCCGGACGCGCACGTTGAGGCGCCCACCGGCGGCTCTGTCATCCTTGCTGCGATCATGTTGAAGATGGGCGGCTACGGTTTTGTGCGGCTGTCCCTGCCTATCGTGCCTGACGGCAGCGAGTATTTCGCCGGCCTGATGATCGCGCTGTCGCTGATCGCCGTGGTCTACATCGGCTTCGTCGCGCTGATGCAAAAAGACATGAAGAAGCTCATCGCGTATTCGTCGATCGCGCACATGGGCTTTGTGACGCTCGGCATGTTCCTGCTCTGGTCGATTGCCTCCGACACGGGCGCCGGCCTCGGTATGACCGGCGCCATGGTGCAGATGATTTCCCACGGCCTCATCTCGGGCGCGATGTTCCTCTGCGTTGGCGTGCTGTATGACCGCGTCCACAGCCGGGAAATTGCAGACTACGGCGGTGTGGCCAATACGATGCCTGTCTTTGCGGCGTTCATGGTCCTGTTCGCAATGGCAAACGCCGGACTGCCGGGCACGTCGGGCTTCGTCGGCGAATTCATGGTCATTATCGCGAGCTTCAAGGCGAACTTCTGGTACGCATTCCTGGCAGCGACCACGCTGGTCCTGGGGGCGGCGTATACGCTGTGGATGATCAAGCGCGTGGTGTACGGCGAGGTCGCCAACGACAATGTCGCGGCGCTGAAGGACCTGAATGCGCGCGAGTTCATCGTGCTGGCCGTGCTGGCTGTCAGCGTGCTGCTCGTCGGCCTGTGGCCGGCGCCGCTGGTTGACATGATGAACACGACGATCGAACAACTCATGCAACAGGTCGGGCAGTCCAAGCTCTGACGGGTCGAACTATGAACTGGATGGATTACATAGCAGCCGCACCGGAAATGACCCTCCTGGGGTTGATCTGCGTTGTGATGATTGCGGACCTGTTTATCGAGAACGAGAACCGTATCGTCACGTTCTGGCTGAGCATGCTGTCGCTCGTGGTTACGGCGGCTGTACTCTGGGCCACGGCGCCCGATGCCCGCACCGTGGTTTTCTACGGGGCCTATGTCAGTGATCCGTTGTCGCAGATATTGAAGCTTGGCGCGGTGTTATTTGTCGGCGTGTCGTTCCTGTATGCGCGCGATTACCTGCGGGTTAACGATCTGCACAAGGGTGAGTACTACCTGCTGGGCCTGTTCGGGCTACTGGGCATGATGATCATGATGTCGGCAAACAGCCTGCTCACGATGTACCTGGGGCTCGAGGTACTGGCGCTCTCGATGTACGCGCTGGTTGCGATTGATCGTCACAACGTGACGTCGGCCGAGTCGGCGATGAAGTACTTCGTGCTCGGGGCCATTGCCTCCGGTGCGTTGTTGTACGGTATCAGCTGGGTCTACGGCGTGACCGGAACGCTGCAGTTCCATGAGATTGCCGCCGTGCTGAGTGCCGACCCCGGACTGAACAACCTGCCGCTGTGGTTCGGTCTCGCATTCCTGATTGTCGGCATCGCCTTCAAGTTCGGTGCCGTACCGTTTCATATGTGGCTGCCCGACGTTTACCAGGGCGCGCGTACGCCGGTCACGGTCTACCTGGCGTCGGCACCTAAACTCGCTGCGTTGGCACTGGTCTTCCGGATTCTTGTCGACGGCCTCGGTGGCCTGCACGAGACCTGGAGCACGATGATCATGTTCGTGGCCGTATTGTCGATCCTGGCCGGTAACTTCATTGCGATCGCGCAAACGAACATCAAGCGCATGCTGGGTTACTCGACGATTTCGCACGTCGGGTTCATCCTGCTTGCCGTGTATACAGGCACCGAGGAGGGTTACGCATCAGCGCTGTTCTATACGCTGACCTACGTGGTCGCTGCTGCCGGCGCGTTTGGTATCGTGATCCTGCTTAGCCGCCGCGGCTACGAGGCTGAGCTGCTGAGCGACTTCAAGGGCCTGAATGCACGCAGTCCCTGGTTCGCGCTGATGATGCTGTTCCTGATGTTCTCGATGGCCGGCGTGCCGCCGTTTGTCGGTTTCCTGTCAAAGCTCTACGTGATCAGTGCTGTCCTCGAGACAGCGGGCGGAACCTGGCTCGCCATTCTCATGGTGCTGGCCTCGGTCATCGGTGCGTACTACTACTTGCGCGTTATCTGGTACATGTACTTCGAGAAGGCCGAGGACCAGGCCGTGCTGCAGGCAGCGACCGATACGCGCCTGGTTCTCACCCTGAACTCGCTCGCGGTCCTGGCCCTGGGAATCGTACCGGGCTGGTTGCTGACGCTCTGTATCCAGGTTATTGGCTAAAACTGGCTAAGACTGGCTAGTAGCGGCCAAACTCGGCCGCTGCATCGACCATCGCCAGGACGTTCTCAGGAGGCACGTCGTTCATAACGGTATGGACGGCACCGAGCATGTAGCCTCCACCTGGCCCCATGATGTCAATCACGCGCCGGACTTCGTCGCGCACCTGCGCCGGTGTGCCAAACGGCAGAATGCGATGACTGTCGATGCCGCCGCAGAAGACGATGTTCTTGCCATGCCGTTTCTTGAGTTCGGGCAGGTTGGACATGGTGCCGGCCGAGGTCTGAATCGGGTTCAGAATATCGACGCCAATCTCGACGAAGTCGTCGATGAGCGGGGCGACATCTCCATCTGAATGAAACAGTACCTTGGCTTTCGTCCTTGCCTTGATGAAGCTGATGAAATCAGCGTGAATCGGTTTCAGGAGTTCACGGTACATTTTGGGTGAGATCATGAGGCTTTCCTGCGTCCCCAGGTCGTCGCCGATCTTGATGATGTCGACATTGTCACCGAGCTCTGCCAGGAAGCGACCCATCAGTTCCTTGCAGTAGACCGCAATGCGTTCCATGAGCTCACGGGCAAAATCGCCGTCCATGGCCATGTTGAGCAGGAAGGTCTCCATGCCCTGCATGGCGTAGGCCCGCTCGAACGGAAACAGGAGCCAGGGCGTTGCGAGAATGGCGTGCTGGTTTTCCCTGGCCAGACGTTCAGCCGCCGCGCTGACATGCGCGACTCGCGTCGGGTCGCTCATATCCGGCCAGTCGGGATAGGCGTCAATTTCCGCTGACGTACGAGCGTCCTTCAGCGGATGGACGCCGGGAAACCACTCGCCGGGTTCAATTTCAAACTGCCCGCTGCCCCAGGAATCGATGTAGTTGCTGTGGGGCTCGCGCTTTGCATTGCGCTTGCGGACGGTTTCGGGCTCCAGATCCAGCACCCCCCGCACGTCGCTGTGCAGGCGCCGCATGGTGGCCTCATCCACCAGTGCAGTGCCCAGCTCCGGCCAGTCGTAGAGGTAGTCGTCGGGGGCCTGGACCCCAATGATCTCCTTGATTCCCCGATAGGGTTTCATCTTGATGCCGGTCGCATTGCTGACCCCGATCACCACCGGGACACGGTCCGGTTCCTCGTGGTTGATGGCGGTCAGTACCCGCTCGCGGGACGTCAGTGGCATCGCTGGCAATCCATTCTCAACTATTGCCCAAATATGCTTTACAAAGGGGGAGGGTGCCATTAGTATCCTCCACCTGCCGATGCGGGGTGGA
>SHLT01000145.1 GCA_004282875.1 Chromatiales bacterium
GCCAGTGCTGCTATCCGCCAGATGTTCATGACCTGCAAGCCTCCTCATCCTTGTGACAGGTTCTCAATGAATCGTGAAAACAATTCGTACTGCGACGTAATCCCGAGCTTCGAGAACAGGTTGCGCTTATGCACCATGACCGTGCCCGGCGCAATCTTGAGTTCACGCGCCACCGACTTGGTCGAATGACCTCGCAGCAGTAGCTGCGTAATCTCGCGCTCGCGTTGTGTGAGGACGTCGTCGCCGAAGTTGTCAAAACACTCCGTGAGGCGCTGGTGAATGCCGCGATCGGGCGAACTCGTCTGTTGCCACTTGTCCCAGACACGCTGCATGGCAGCGGCGACGATCGGTTCTATGAGCTCAAGGCGATTGCGCTCGGCACGAGTCAGGCGATTCCTGGTGCGCCCAACCACAATGACGAGCGTGCTCATCGGTGACATGTCGCGCAGAAAATCCATCTCGTCAACGAGGTGAGTGCGTTCCACGTACTGGTGATAGTACTCACTCGACCTGAAGCGATCAGGCTGGGTATCGCGAAAACGGCACATCGTCGGTTTCGTATCCGAAATTGCCATCTGGTACAGCGGGTCCAGCAAGTAGGGCCCGGCCAGGTAGCGATCCAGGAAATGCCGGCGATTGGCCGGCGCCAGCGAGTGCGCCAGTACTTCGGGGGCGGCATCCTTGTGAAACGCCAGTAAGCTGGTGCCGTCATTGACTACGGTCATGCAGATCAGGGACACCAGCTCCTCGGCGATCGACTTGCTGTCGGACGCAGCGACCAGGGCAGCGACCTGCGCGTGCCATTCCGGCGAATCAAATACAGTCGATGGAGGCATCTCAGGGCTGGTAGAGCGCCGCTGTCGCGCCGGCAGGGTCCCGAATGACGCAAAAACGCCCTCCTGCGAGACCCTTGGGCTGCACCAGGACCTCACCGCCGTTCGCTGTGCAGGCCGCGGCGCTCGCGTCGACGTCCGCAACCGTTATATAGATGAGCCAGCCACCCGGCAGTCCGGCATTACCGCCACGCGCGTGGCAAATCCCGGACACCGCTTCGCCGCCTTGCGGCAAGGTCATCGAGTAGTCTGAGTATTCTCCCATCGAGACGTCCTCATGGTCCCAGCCAACCACGCTCTTGTAGAAATCGCGCACCCCTTCCGCGTCGTCGACCGTCATGTCGATCCAGCCGATCTTGCCAACTTGTGAGTTATCCGACATGCCTATCCCCTTGGTGTTGCTGCTTGCTGCTCAGAATGACGTAAGAAACGATGCCGCGTTCCCGCCGACAGGACCGCGGCCTGATCGCGCCGTCCTCAGGTAAGACTCGCCTTTCGGGTAGTCCTCAGGTTGCGGATTATAGATCCTGCGAACGCGATTGCGATGATACAGCTTCAACTGGGCCAAAAACGGGATGACCCGATCCGGGTCGTTGCCCGTCAGCTCCGCATGCAGCGCCGGCAGGCGATAAAACGGCAGGTTCATATCCGCGTGGTGTGCATTGTGGTAACCGAAATTGAGCACCAGCCAGTTCAGACGCGGAAAACGCAGGCTGATCGGGTTGCTGAACGTGTGGACTTGCTCCCACTCCTTGTCCCCTTTGTGCGGTGGCTTGACGTAATCGAACAGAGTCAGGTTGTAGGGATAGTCGTGCTGCACGCTATCCATGAATCGCAGCACGTGCATCATGATCAGGTACGCGATCACGTAAAGCAGCGCCACTTTCGGTACGAACACCAGCAGGGCAAAGAAGATACCGCCGCGTAGCAGGATAACGGCGACGTTGCGCACTCTCTGGTCGCGCCTCTGCGGAATGACAAACGACGTGAACACCATTACCCCGTGCATCAAAAGGTCGTGAGCGGGGATGTAGAACCACTCGAGGAAACGGACAATGCGCGTCACGGTCGGGTGCGTCTCGAAGAACCGGTCGTAGTCAAACCAGACTACGTCATCGTTGTCGACGTGATGGCGAAAATGTTTGTAACGCATGTCTTCATACGTGCCATACGCTGCACCGCACAGCCAACTCATGAAGCGCCCGAGAGTCGCGTTGTGCCGGCTGTGCATGAACACCATGTTGTGGCCACACTCGTGAATCATGTATGCGGCAATGATCATGCCGTGGGATAGAAACACGGTGCCGGCCAGGTTGACGACCCAGTCGGCTGAAAACAGCGCGGCGAACCCGCCAGCGTATGCGGCAATCGCGTAAGACACCGTGGCACCGTAGTAGCGCAATCCGAGTGGGTCTTTTATCAGGCTCTTTGTTAGCATACGCACCATCGCTAATCGCTTGTGGAGAACCAGGGAATGAAGCTTGTGACTGCTATTGTAAAACCCTTTCGGCTTGATGACGTGCGTAATGCGCTCAGCGAGGTCGGGATTCAGGGTATGACTGTCAGCGAGGTCAAGGGCTTCGGGCGCCAGCGCGGCCACACGGAACTCTATCGCGGAGCCGAGTATGTCGTTGATTTTCTTCCAAAAGCCAAGATCGAAGTTGCGGTATCAGACGATCTTGTCGAACGTGTGGTCGAGGCGATCGTCGACGCCGCCAAGACCGGCAAAGTCGGCGACGGCAAGATCTTTGTCACCACGATCGACCAGGTCTGGCGCATCCGCACCGGAGAATCCGGCGACAGCGCCCTCTGATCCATAGGCGCGTCACTCAGACCATCACAGCCTGGTATGCGCCCCACACGGCCCGGGCGAGCATGATCCAGAGGACCAGCGCGCCCGCGCAATACACAATAAACCGCGCCATGACGATATTCACGGTGCAGTGGATCAGGCTGTGCACAACGCGCAGCAGCAGGAATAACCATGCCGCTATCACGTCGATACTGGCTACTGTGCCGGTCGCGTAGAGGTACAGGCAAAGCCCGTAGAACAGTACCGGCAGCTCGAACAGGTTCTTGAAGTTGTTGGCCGGGTAGCTGACTTCCTCCGGCAGCAGGTCCACGACCGGACCGGGTGTCGTATAGGTCTGGGCCGGTTTGCCCAGCCGCCGCATTGCCGGGATACGCCTCGCGTACAGCACGAACCAGACTACGGCGGTTAGCACCATCAAGCCCAGCATGGGCAGCAGAATCTGCTCATTGTTCATGAAGCATCCTCGACCATGCAGAACGCGTTCAGCTTGTTACCGTCAAGATCGCGAAAATAACCCACGTAGAAATTGTCGACGCGTGGTCCCGGCGCACCTTCATCGACCGCGCCCAGTTCCATCGCCTTGGCATGAAATGCGTGGACTTTTTCCGGCGAGTCGACGGCGATCGCCACCATCGTGCCATTACCCACCGTCGCGGCATTGCCGTCATAGGGAGTGATGACTGACAGGGCGGGTGCCCCGGGGCCAGTCGCCCAGGCGACGAATTTTTCGCCTTCGTAAAAACGGCTCGCGCCAATGAGTGCAAGCAGCTCGTCGTAAAAAGCGGCTGCACGTTGTACGTTATTGCTGCCAAGCGTCACATAACCGATCATTTTCCCCTCCTTCTTATTGGGCCAGGGGCGGAAGCAGCGCCTCTCGCCAGGCGGACAGCTTACCGGAGAACGGCATGGCCGCGTAAGCCGGGCTGGTGGACGGCAGGCGAACATGCGCGACGGTGTTATCCAGGCTATCAGTAGCGACAAACCGTCTGAACATGTCTTCGGCCTTCCGGCCGTTAAACGCAAGCAGCTGGATTTCGGCATGCGCCTCGAAGAACCGACGGAAGTCATTCGCTTGCGCGGTGTCCAGCCGGATGTCGGCATCCAGACTGCCGCGACGCACCGAGCTCGCCAGCACGTCCCAGAGTGCGATGCGGTGCGTGCTTAGTTGTTCGCAGCGAGCATGGTAGTCGCCTTCTATGCCGAACAGATCGCGCATGATCGGCCAGAATGCGTTCTGCGGGTGCGCATAATACTGCTGCTCCGCGATGGACTTCTGGCCCGGAAGGCTGCCAAGAACAAGAACACGCGCGTCAGCGCGCGCGACGGGTGGAAAGCCGTCAGAGCTCTGCATACAGGAGGCGTCTGACCAGTGGCCCCATACGACTATCAGGCCGGGAAGAAATCGATCGGCTTGGTGGTCGTGATGGCCTCGACGTCTTTCGCTTCGAACTGGAACAACTTGACGCGCTGTACGAGTTTGCGCTCGAGCTCGGCGTCATTGAGTTCGCTCGAGATAACCTCGCACATCGTCACGCGGCCGTTCGGCGCAATCGTCAGGCGCAGTACCAGCTTACCCTCGAGTGACGGATCCTGGCGCAGCGCACGATTGTACAGAGCGAAGATAGCACCTTTGTTGCGATCAAAGACGAGCTCGATCTCTTCACGCGAACGCGAGGCTTTGCCGCTCGACCCGACCCGGCTTGCGCCGGGGCCCTGCAGGCCGGCAACCGGGCTCGAAACCCTGGTTGTATTGCGGCCGGCGATACCCGTGCCGCCGGTGTTGCGACTCATCGACGCCGTGTTGATACCGCCGGAGGCGGTGCCCGCCTTCGATGTAATCATAGAGCGTTCGCTGCGTTCAGCCTCACCCACCGACGCGGTCAATGGACGATCGTCGGCGACCTGCAGATCCTTGTCGACGAGATCGGCAAGGTCCTCAGCAAACGGCATAAGGGCAGCCTGTGCTTCCTCACGGGCCTGCTCGGTGCGATCCACGACCGGCTCGGGTTCCGGCTCGGGCTCCGGCTCAGGCTCGGTCTCAACAACCTGCTCGGGCTCGGGCTCGTCGGGTTCGACCTCTTCGGGCTCCGGCTCGGGCGGCGGCGGTGGAGGCAATGGCTCCTCTTCAAGCAGCAACTGCGCAATCCTTGGCGGGATCTCCTCTACGTCGAACGGCTCAGGCTCGGGCACAGGAATAAACGGCCACACAATACTGAGCACCATGCAGATCAGGAAAACAATGCCCAGCAGACGCTGGAATTTTCTTTCCTGTTCCTGGCCCGTTGTCCAGGGCAGCTCATATTCTCTGTAAAACGGTAAGTCCAATTCCGTGACTCCTGATCTCAGCAAAGCGCCTTACAGCGACGCCTGAAGGTCGTCCAGTTTTTCTGAACTCTTCTGCAGCACGGCCAGCGAGATCTGTCCGTAATCCGAATCCGTACACGTCGCCATGACTTTCTTCAGCAGGCGGTACGGGATGTCCTTGTCGCCCAGGATCGTGACTTCACGACCGGCGATATCGTCCTTGGCCTCACGCCGCAGGACGCGATCGTTTTGCGACAGCAATGCTTCACGCAGCTCGGGAATGTCGTTGCCTTGCGTCGCCATGACCTCTGCGATGTTGGCAACAGGCGTTCCCTGTACAAGTATGTTGGTCCTGCCGATCAGAATCGTGACAGTTTCTTCCGGTTTCTTGTCCGCAATGGACTCCGGCAGCTCCATGTCCTTGGCATTCGGCAACGTTTGCACGTCGGACGAATTAACCAGCAGGAAGAACACCAGGATCGTGAAGATATCCATGAGCGACACGAGATTCAGAGCACCAGCGCCTTTGTTGCGCTTGTGGTGTTTCTCCATGCGTTTGGCGCGACCCGACTTGACCATTACGAGGTACCTCCGCCCAGTACCGGCGCATCGCCGATTGAAATATCAGGGAAGAGATCAGAGCGTTCTACCTGGCCCTCTTCCTCGTTGGCTTCCTGGGCAACTCGGACTGTGTCCATCACCTGCACCAGGGTGTCGTAGGCAATATCCTGCTCAAGGAGAATCGACGCATCCGTCTTACTCGGATAGCGTTTCTTGAGTTCGAGCAATTTGACCGCAAGCGCATCGTAGTCGTAACCCTCTTCGCTGTTAGGGTAGATCCCCAACAGGCCCTGGTTACGATCACCGACCTCAATCTTGTCCTGACGCACGATGACTTCGAGCTGGAATGTCTGTTCCTGCGGGTCCACGGGCTCACTAGAGGAGCCTGGCAGATTCAATTCGAGAATCGCCAATCGTGAGAACACCGCGGTGATCAACAGGAACGGAACCAGAATCACCATCAGGTTCATGAATGCCGTGATGTTGAGCTCGACCGCGTCATGACGACGATGGCCTCCTCTGCGGCTGCGGATCATGTCTTACGCTCCGGCAGGCTTCAGCTGACGTTCGGTGACCGCGTTCAGGAACTTGACGCTGGCCATTTCGAGGCTGTCCACGAGTGCATTGGTCTTCGTCTGCAACAACGCATGCACCAGCAGCAGCGGAATTGCCGCCATCAGGCCGAAGGCCGTCGTGTTCATCGCCGTCGAAATCGACGCCGACAACATGTCGGCTTTCTCAGCCGGATTCGCCTCGGCAACCGCGGTAAATGCCGCGATCAGGCCGATAATCGTTCCCAGGAGACCGAGCAGCGTCGCGATGTTTGCGAGCGTGGCGATGTAGTGCGTGCGCTTTTCAAGACGCGGCAACACCTCCATGAGGCTCTCTTCCATTGCTTTCTCGATATCGTCGCGACGCCGTGCAGATTTCACCCTGTACAGGCCGTAAGTCAGAATCGAGCCGATAGCAGCTTTCGACTTCGACGTATGCGCAGCCGCTTCCTGGAAGTTGCCCGCCTTCAAAAACGGTACGATCTTCTTCCACAAAGCCCGATTGCTCGCGCCTGACATCGTCAGGAACGTCCAGCGTTCGATCGCGATCGCGATGCCGAACCCGAATACCAACAGGATGGGGATCATGAACGGTCCGCCTTCCTGGAAAAAACGCACTACAGTGCTCATTTTTCTGCTCCTCTAAAAACAGATTT
>SHLT01000146.1 GCA_004282875.1 Chromatiales bacterium
TTGGCGCGAGCCGCGGCGAAATCGACGACATTGCGCGCGAATACTGGGACATGGGTATTCGTCACCTGGTCGCGTTGCGCGGCGACGCGCCACAGGGCGCCGAGCATTACGAGCCGCATCCGGATGGCTATGCCTATGCAGCGGACCTCGTCGAGGGCCTGAAGCGAGTCGGCGATTTTGAGATCTCCGTTGCCGCGTATCCCGAAGTCCACCCTGAAGCTCCCGACGCCCAATTCGACCTCGACAACCTGAAGCGCAAACTCGACGCCGGGGCCTCGCGCGCCATCACTCAGTTCTTCTTTGACGTGGACGTCTTCCTCGAATTTCGCGATCGTTGCGCGGCTGCAGGAATCGATTCGCCGATCGTGCCGGGCATCCTGCCGATCACGCGTTTCCCGCAACTCGAGAAGTTCGCCGCGGCCTGTGGCGCATCGGTTCCCGACTGGCTGAGTGAGTGGTTCGCGGGACTCGAGGATGACGCGCAGACGCGGCAGTTGATTGCGGCCAGCGTCGCGATCAACCAGGTACGTCGCCTCCAGGCTGAGGGCATTACTGATTTTCATTTCTACACGCTCAACCGCTCGGAGCTGGCGTTCGCCATTTGCCATGCGCTGGGTGTCCGCCCGCACAGCGTTGCTGCATGAGATTCATCGATGGAACGACAAGAAAGAATTGACACACTCCTGAACTCGCTCGACGAGCGCATCCTCCTGCTCGACGGGGCGATGGGCACGATGATCCAGGGCTATGGGCTCGGCGAAGAAGATTATCGCGGTGAACGCTTTGCCGACTGGCCCCAGGACCTGAAAGGCAATAACGACCTGCTGTCGATTACGTGCCCGGACGTCATTCGCGATATTCACAATGCGTTCCTCGAGGCCGGCGCCGACGTGATCGAGACGAACACGTTCAACTCCAACGCGCCGTCAATGGCGGACTACGGTATGGAGTCGCTGGTTTCCGAGCTCAATACCGCGGCTGCGCGGATCGCACGTGAATGCGCCGATGCGGCCAGTGCCGCGACAGGCACACCTCGCTACGTCGCCGGCGCGCTTGGCCCGACCAACCGCACGGCGTCGATATCGCCGGACGTGAACGATCCCGGCTACCGCAACATCACGTTTGACGGCCTGGCCGAAACCTACGAAGAGTCCACGCTGGCGCTGATCGACGGGGGCGTCGATTTCCTCCTGATCGAAACGATCTTCGATACGCTCAACGCAAAGGCGGCGATTGTCGGCGTGAAGCGCGCGTTCCGGGCAGCGGGCGTCGAGCTGCCCGTCATGATTTCCGGCACGATTACCGATGCGTCGGGAAGAACGCTGTCGGGCCAGACGACCGAGGCGTTTTGGAACTCGGTGCGACACATCAAGCCGTTCATGATCGGCCTTAACTGTGCGCTCGGCGCGAGTGAGCTGCGGCCTTACGTTGCCGAGCTCGCACGCGTCGCCGATACGCGGGTCAGTGCTTACCCCAACGCGGGGCTGCCCAACGAATTCGGTGAGTACGACGAGACCGCCGAGGAAATGGCCGCGGTCGTGGGCGAATTCGCCGCAAGCGGACTCGTCAATATGGTTGGCGGGTGCTGCGGGACGCGCCCGGAACATATTCGCGCGCTCGGCGAGGCAGTGGCGAAGCACGGGCCGCGCCAGGTGCCGAAGTTGCTGGTGCGCTGCCGCTTGTCCGGACTCGAACCGTTCAATATCGGGCCCGATGACCTCTTTGCGAACGTCGGCGAACGCTGCAACGTGACGGGTTCGGCGGTATTCCGGCGCCTGATCGAAGCCGACGACTACACGGCCGCTGTCGCCGTCGCACGCCAGCAGGTCGACAATGGCGCACAGATTATCGACGTCAACATGGACGAGGGCATGCTCGATTCCGAGAAGGCGATGGTGACCTTCCTGAATCTCATTGCCTCGGAGCCGGATGTTGCACGGTTGCCGCTCATGATTGATTCGTCAAAATGGTCGGTGATCGAAGCCGGACTGAAGTGCGTGCAGGGCAAGGCCGTCGTCAACTCGATCAGCCTCAAGGAAGGCGAAGCGTCGTTCATCGAGCAGGCCGAACTGTGTCGCGACTACGGTGCGGCCGTCATCATCATGGCGTTTGACGAACAGGGACAGGCCGACACTATCGAGCGCAAGGTCAACATCTGCAAGCGGTCCTACGAGGTGCTTACCGAGAAAGTCGGATTCGATCCGGCGGATATTATTTTCGATCCGAACATTTTCGCCGTCGCCACGGGAATCGAGGAGCACGCAAACTACGGTCTCGACTTCATCGAGGCGACGCGGAAAATCAAGCAGTCACTCCCGCACGCGCTGGTCAGTGGCGGTGTGAGTAATGTTTCGTTTTCATTCCGTGGCAACAATGTCGTGCGCGAGGCGATTCACTCGGTATTCCTGTACCACGCCATCCGTGCCGGCATGGACATGGGAATTGTCAATGCGGGACAGCTTGCCATCTACGAAGACCTGCCCGATGCGCTACGCGATGCCGTTGAAGATGTCGTTCTGAATCGTACGCCCGATGCAACCGACAATTTGCTGACAGTAGCCGAGCAGTACAAGGACCAGAAAAGCGGTGCCGCGGCGAAGGGCGCCGACCTGTCGTGGCGCGAGGAGGAGGTGTCGA
Source organism: Chromatiales bacterium (assembly GCA_004282875.1). Lineage (GTDB taxonomy): Bacteria > Pseudomonadota > Gammaproteobacteria > Steroidobacterales > Woeseiaceae > UBA1847. The sequence goes on from SHLT01000146.1 coordinate 2,638, forward strand.
AACGCCTGCAGTATGCGCTGGTCAACGGGCTCGACGAATTCGTTATCGAGGACACCGAAGAAGCTCGCCAGGCGACGACGCGCCCGCTCGATGTCATCGAGGGCCCGCTCATGGCCGGTATGAACGTTGTCGGCGACCTGTTCGGTGCCGGCAAGATGTTCCTGCCACAGGTTGTGAAGTCCGCACGCGTCATGAAGAAGGCCGTCGGACACCTGGTGCCCTACATCGAGAAGGAAAAGGACGGTGCAAGAAGTTCGAACGGCAAAATCGTGCTGGCGACCGTGAAAGGTGACGTGCACGACATTGGCAAGAATATCGTCGGCGTCGTGCTGCAGTGCAACAACTTCGAGGTCGTCGATCTCGGTGTCATGGTGTCCTGCGACAAGATTCTCGAAGCCGCAAAACGTGAAGGCGCCAATATTATCGGCTTGTCCGGACTGATCACGCCTTCGCTCGACGAGATGGTGCACGTCGCGAGCGAAATGCAGCGCCTGGATTACGAGTTGCCGCTGCTGATCGGCGGGGCGACGACGTCACCCGCCCACACAGCGGTGAAGATCGAGCCGTGCTACGAAGGGCCGGTGATTTACGTCAAGGACGCGTCGCGTTCTGTCGGCGTCGCCCAGGCGCTGGTCGAACCCGGGACGCGCGACGATATTATCCGGAAAACCCGCAAGGACAACGCGCGGCGGCGGGAACAGCATGCGAACAAGAAGCGCCTCAAGCCACAGCTTTCGCTGGCCCAGGCGCGCGGCCGCAAACACGACGTCAACTGGGGAAACTACTCGGCGCCTGTTCCGGCATTCACCGGTAATCGCGTATTCGACGACATCGACCTCGCGAAATTGCGCGACTACATCGACTGGATGCCGTTCTTCAACGCCTGGGAGTTCCATGGAAAATTCCCACAGATACTCGACGATGCGACCGTGGGCGATGCGGCGTCGTCGCTGTTTAATGACGCGACCGCAATGCTGGACCGGATCATCGACGAGAAGTGGCTTACGGCACGCGCCGTGCTCGGCTTTCATCCCGCGAACACTGACAATCACGATGACGTGCTTGTTTATACCGACGACGATCGCAGCAGCGTGCGGCATCGCCTCGTGCACCTCCGGCAGCAGCGCGCCAAGGCGGACGGCCAACCGCAGTCGTGCCTGGCCGATTTTGTCGCGCCGGCCGGTAACGGCTACGCGGACTACATCGGTGCTTTCGCCCTCACGGCCGGTATCGGTATCGATGAACACGTCGAGCGTTTCGAAAAAGACCACGATGATTACAGCGCCATCGTCCTCAAGGCGCTCGCCGACAGGTTGGCCGAAGCGCTGGCCGAATACCTGCATGAACGCACGCGCCGCGAATTCTGGGGATACGCGGCCGACGAAGAGCTGAGCAACAAGGAGCTGATTGCCGAGGCCTACCGCGGCATCCGTCCGGCGCCGGGCTATCCCGCGTGCCCTGACCATACTGAGAAGGCCAAGCTCTGGGAGCTGCTGGACGTCGAGACGAGCATCGGCCTGCAGCTGACGGATTCTTTCGCGATGTATCCGACAGCGGCCGTCAGCGGCTTCTATTTCTCACACCCGGATGCGAAGTATTTCGCCGTGGGCAAAATCGACCGGGACCAGCTCGAGTCCTATGCTGAGCGCAAGGGTATGACGCTCGATGAAGCCGAACGCTGGTTGGCACCCAACCTGGGCTACGATCCCAGCGCCGCGAGCGCTGCCTAGGGGCTGGTCGCTGCGTGCCTGCGCATCTCTGCGGCCTTTTCCTCAATGTATTGCAGGTCGCGAACCATCTCGCTCCATCCGTACCAGAGTGCGTAATCCGGGTTTGCATGGAACGCGCCCTGGAATGCACGCATGCGGTGCTTCAGATGCATTTCGAATAGCCGTTGCTCGATGGCTGTCGGCGCATCGTGGAAGGTCAGCAAGTCCGGGAACGCGTAAGCGTAGCTGTCCGGTTTCGTCAGCACGTCTTCTTCGTACAGGGATGCGATGATGCGGATTGCCCGGGCCAGCAGGTGATCGGCTTCTCGAATGAGGTCGTCGGCTTTGCCGAGTTCTGCCACGGCAAAGTTCGTCGAGTGACACTCTTCACATACGGCGATCATCTTGTTGCGTTCGCGATCGAAGTCCTCCTGTGTCAGCCTCGCGACGTCGGCGGCTTTGACGACATCGAGTCGCGCGGTCGGGTTGCCTTCGGTGTCGAGGACTCCGAGCGCCTGCAGGATCGTGACCTGGTCAGCCGCCCACTGCTCGTCCTCGGGCAGCGGCAGGCGCACCGCGAGGAAGCCCCATGCGGTCCGAACTTCATGATTGCCATCGACCATGTGGCAGTCCTGGCAGGTCGGCGCCGGCGTGTTGGCGGGCAACGTGCCGTTTTGCATCAACAGGTAGCGGATGCCGTGCTTGGAGGCTGACCACATCTCCCACTGCGGGTGATCAAATCCCATGTGACAGGTCTGGCAGGCCTGCGGTTGCTGTGCCTCGATCACGGAGAAGGTATGGCGCGTGTGGCAGGCATCGCAGGAGGCGTGGCCAAACATGCTGCCTTCTTCCTTGAGCTGTGCGACCTCTTCTTCGCCTTTCAGCCCCAGCTTGTGACAGCCGCCGCAGCCTTTCATGCCGTGGGCCAGGGACATGGGCAGTGCGTGCGTGGTCGGCATGGCTTCGACAGCGGCCCATGCCAGCGCGTGCTTGCCTTTTGCAAATTGCTCAAAGGGCTCTTCGTGACACTTGGCGCAGGTCTCAGCCGTAACGGTTCGCAGATTGGCAACGTCGTCGGCAGATTTGTGTCGGCCCTTGTGGCAGTCGTTGCACGCGACGTCCTCCGAATGATGGCGGCTAATCTGCCAGTCGTTGACAATGTTGGGCGTCTCATCCCGATGGCAGTCGACGCAGTCATCGGCAATAGCAATCGGACCGACCAGTGCTACAACAGCCGCAAGGCCGGCGGCTCTCAGTACGGATAGCATGATGCGGCTCCTTATAAATGTGATGCCCGGGATGCTCGAATGATTCTATTCCCGTGCCCAGGCGCGGGCAACGCATCTACGGTTAGTACCTACGTCCTGTACCGTGTCGCAGTCGCCAACAGCCACTGGAATCGTTTTAGCGCTGAAAGCCGCCTGGCTGAAGGGATTTCCAGACCAATCATTCTGATACTGCGGCGTTCGTCACACACCGGGGTTGACAGGTCGTATCAGAATGAGTATTCTGCTTAACTATGAACAGAGCACGGACATTCGATCCCGGCACGGCGCTTTCGCAAATCGTCGATTTGTTTGCGTCCAAGGGGTACTCGGACACCTCGATGGAGGACATCGTGGAGACGACGGGCGTCAGTCGCTACGGCCTGTACGGCACGTTCGGCAATAAACGTGAACTGTTCGAACAGGCGCTCGAGAAGTACGCGGACGGCATGGGCAAGCAGTCCTACCTGCGCTTGCTTGAGCCGGGTGCCTCACTGAATCACATACGGGAGATATTCAGAGAACGCGTCGCAGATATCTGCTGTGATGAGGAAAACAAGGGCTGCCTCTTTGTCCATACCGCCATGCAACTGGCGCCGCAGGATGAGGAATTGCGTGGGGTCCTGACACGTTTTATGAAGCGCATGGCCAAGGCTTTCGCAATCGGCCTGGATTCCGCCAAGGGTCGCGGCGAGGTGGATGAAGATGTCGACGTTGATGCGGCGGGACTGCTCCTGACGAACACGGTGTTCGGTCTGGTCGTTCTGGGGCGCACGGGTTTCCCCAGGGAAGCGTTGGATGGCGTCGTTGATAGCGTCTTGAATTCGCTGCGCGCAGGATCGTCGGGCTGACATTTTTTTTGCCTAGAACAGAATAGTTATTCTGAAATGGGAAGTATCGAGAGATGCGTTTTTTTTGACCAAAACAGAACAGATGTTCTGATATTGACACAACGAGGAGAGAACCATGTTGAACCGCAAAACTGTACTTTCACTGACGCTGGTCGGCCTGTTCGCTACCAATGTGGCATTCGCCATACCGGGGTTCACGACAGACGCGC
>SHLT01000050.1 GCA_004282875.1 Chromatiales bacterium
ATACATGTTCCGTGTAGAGCACCGACCCGAGCGCCTTTGTGTTGCTGTAGCCCTCGGGTAGATCAATAAAGCCCAGCGCCGCCCCTTCTCCCTGGTCTCGCAACCAGATCACATTGATCAGCTCGATCGCCATGATCAGCGCGAGCCCGATACCGAGGGGGGCGTAACGTGTCAGTCCGCGTTTCGCCGCCTCCACATTGACATCGAGCATCATGACGACAAACAGGAACAACACCATGACGGCACCGACATAAACAAGCACCAGCACGATCGCGAGAAACTCCGCCTCGGCCAGTAACCACAGAATCGCGGCATTGAAAAACGTGAACACGAGGAACATGACCGAGTGCACCGGATTGCGCGACAGGATCACGCCCAGCGCCGCACCGAACATGATGCCGGCAAATACGTAGAAAAGTATGGAATGCAACATCATCTTTGTGCCCTACCGATACTCCGCGTCCGCTGCCTTGTCGGCCGAGATCATTGCTTCGTACTTGTCGCCGACCGCCAGCAGCTTGTCTTTGGTCATGATGTTCTCGCCAGGCGCTTCCATGTGGTACTCATGGATACGCGTCTCGACGATGGCATCGACCGGGCAGGCTTCCTCGCAGAAGCCGCAGTAGATGCACTTGAACAGATCGATGTCGTAACGCGACGTACGGCGTGTCCCGTCCTCGCCGACACCCGACTCGATCGTAATCGCCAATGCCGGGCAAACTGCTTCACACAATTTGCAGGCAATACAGCGCTCCTCACCGTTCGGATAGCGGCGCAACGCGTGCAACCCGCGGAACCGATGCGACTGCGGCGTCTTTTCTTCCGGGTACTCGAGCGTCACGCTCTTGCGGAACCAGTTGCGCTGTGTGACCGACAGGCCCTTGAGCAACTCCCAGAGGGCGAATGTCTTGATGTAGCTGATTACCTGATTCATCGTTTTATGCGCCCAAGTTTGACCATGGACCGACATGGAACCATGCCATCGCACCTTCGACGGCAATCCAGACGATCGTCACGGGAATAAATACCTTCCAGCCGAGCCGCATGATCTGGTCATAGCGGTAGCGCGGGAACGTCGCGCGCAGCCAGAAGAACGTGTACATGAAGAAACACATCTTCAGGAACAGCCAGTGCAGGCCGCCAGCTGTTAGCCAGGCAAGCCAGGGGATGTCGTTGAGGAAAGTCCAGCCCTCAAACGGTGAGGCCCACCCGCCAAGGAAAAACACGGCCGTCAGCGTCGAGATCAGGATCATGTTCGCGTATTCAGCCAGGAAGAACAGCGCGAAGGCCACGCCCGAGTACTCGACGTGGAAACCGGCGACAATTTCCGACTCGCCCTCGGCAACGTCGAACGGTGCGCGATTGGTCTCGGCGACGCCCGAAATCCAGTACACCAGGAACAGCGGGAGCAGCGGCAACAGGAACCAGTTGCTGACGCCACCGGCCTGTGCATTGACGATATCCCCAATATTGAGGCTACCGGCCGCCATCAGGACGCCAACCAGGGCAAAACCCATCGCGATCTCATAAGCGACAATCTGTGCCGCCGAGCGCATGGCGCCGAGCAACGCGTATTTGGAGTTCGTGGCCCAACCCGCCAGGATGACGCCGTAAACACCGACAGACGTGAGCGCCAGTACATACAGCAGACCGGCATTGATGTCCGCGATGACAAACCAGTTGTTCATCGGGATAACCGCCCACGCAGCGAGCGCCGGCGTCAGCGACAGTAAGGGTGCGATGACAAAAATAAACTTGCTCGACTGCGACGGAACAATGACTTCCTTGAACAGCAGCTTGAAGACGTCGGCGAACGGCTGCAGCAGGCCTTTAAAGCCGACGCGATTCGGTCCGACGCGTGACTGCATGCTGCCGATGACCTTGCGTTCGAAGTAGGTGGAGAATGCAACACAAAGTATGACGCCGACCGTAAGGATCAGGATCTTGAACAAGGTCCCCGCCAGGTACTGCAACCAGGACGGCCAGGCCACCCACCAGTCCATGGCAAATTGCGGCACCAGACCTGCAAGGAAGTCGAGCATCAGCCCTCTCCCTCACCCGCGGCACGCCGCGCTTCCGGCGTCAGCTGCAGCGCAGCGGCACGGCGCACGAGGCCGTCGACCGAGTACAACGGTATATCAATATCGTCCGCAGGCTTATCTGCGCCGTTCGTATCCGCCGCGGCGCCGGACGAACGGTATGCCGTGGCCTGGACGTCGCCCACGGCCGCTCGGCACTCTTCAAGCACATCTTCACTTGTTACGAAGTCGAAGCCATCGGCATCGACGAGATTGCCAAGTACCCGCAGCACTTTCCAGGCCGGACGCGCTTCACCCACCGGGCTTGCGACACCGGCAAAGCTCTGCCAGGTGCCCGCGACGTTGACGTAGGTTCCCGAGGTCTCGGCGAAGGTGCCAACTGGCAACAATAAGTCGGCCGCCTCGAGCAGTGCGTCTGAGACAAAGGGCGTCAGGGCGATAACGAAACCCTGTTTGGCGAGTTTCTCAACCGCACCCTGCGTGGCATGCAGGTCGGCATCGGGCTCGACGTTCAGGAGCATCACGGCGTCGAGCGACGCATCGAGCATTTCACCCGCATGCAGTCCGCCGCCCGCTTGAGGCAATACACCCGCCTGGCTCAAGCCGGCACTATTGGCGCCGGGCGACAGGGTACCCAGCTTGGCACCCGTCTTGTCTGCGATTTCAGCTGCGAGCGAGCGCACCGCGCTGAATGACTGGTGGCGACCCGCCACGTTGCCCAGCAACACCAGCGAGTTATCGGCTTTGGCCAATGTCTCAACGACCGGCCGTATCGCGTCGCTCGCAAGCAGTTCGACGAGACCGGCGCCGGAGACCTGGTGGTCTACAGCGAAGAAATACTCGCGGGTCTCACTGTCCACAAAACTGACACTGGCGCCCGCAAGCGCCGCTTTGCGAATCCGGTGCGCAAGGATCGGGGCTTCCTGGCGGATATTGGACCCGACCACGAGAATCGCACCCTGCTTCTCTATGTCGGCGATGTCGCAACCGAGCCAGGGAAAGGCCGGGTCGCTGTCCTGACCCGAAAAGTCGCGCCGTTCAATGCGATGATCGACGTTTGAGGTCCCGAGGTGTTCCGCAAGACGTGTCAGCAGATGACCTTCCTCAACCGTCGAACTCGGTGAAGCGAGCATGCCGAGTGTCTCGGCCTTCTTGAGCTCACCTGCCGCCGTATCGAGCGCCTCCTCCCAGTCGAGTTCGCGCCATGCACCGCTTTCCTTGATGCGCGGCCGAACCAGCCGGTCGGCCGAATAAATCGCCTCGAAGCTGAAACGGTCGCGATCTGAAATCCAGGACTCGTTGATCGCCTCGTTGCTGCGCGGGACGACGCGTTTTATCGTGCCGCGCAAGACATGTGCATAGATGTTCGAGCCAACGCAGTCGTGCGGTGCCACGGTTGCATGCTGCACCATCTCCCAGGAACGCGCGCTGTAACGATACGGCTTGTTATTCAGCGCGCCCACCGGGCACAGGTCGATAATATTGGCCGACAGTTCGTGATCGATGTTCTGTTCGACGTAGGTCGAGATCTCGACGTTCTCACCACGCAGGGTCGTGCCGAGCTGCGGCTTGCCCTGGATCTCCTCACCGAAACGCACGCAGCGCGTGCAGTGAATGCAGCGCGTCATATCGGTCGAGACGAGCGGACCGATATCCTTGTCTTTGACGACACGCTTGCCGTCGTTGTAACGCGACACGTCGCGCCCGTAGCCCATCGCCAGGTCCTGCAGTTCGCACTCACCACCCTGATCGCAGATCGGGCAGTCGAGCGGATGGTTAATCAGCAGGAATTCCATCGTCGCTTTCTGGGCCGCAATGGCCCGCGGCGACTTGGTAAAAATCTTCATGCCTTCGTTAACGGGTTGCGCACAGGCCGGAATCGGCTTCGGCGCACCTTCGATATCAACGAGGCACATGCGACAGTTTGCCGCGATACTCAGTTTTTCGTGATAACAAAATCGCGGCACGTAGGCGCCGATCTTGTCTGTCACCTCGATGACCATCTGGCCGGATTGCGCTTCAACCGCCTTGCCATCGACCTCAATGTTTACGATGTCGTCACTCATTGCCGTTACGCCGCCACATTTGCGGCACTGTCAACGATGCTGCGCCCGTTGTTGCGAACCATGTATTCGAATTCGTGGTAGAAGTGTTTCAGGAAGCTCTGTACCGGCCACGCCGCCGCATCGCCCAGTGCACAGATGGTGTGACCCTCGATCTTGTTGGCCACATCGACGAGTTTCTCGAGATCTGACTCTTTACCTTTGCCCTCGACGATGCGCGTGAGCATGCGGTACAACCAGCCGGTACCCTCACGGCAAGGCGTGCATTGTCCGCAGGATTCCGCCATGTAGAAGCGCGATATGCGGCGCAGCGCCTGCACCATGCAGGTCGTGTCGTCCATGACAATCACGGCTCCCGTACCGAACGACGAACCCGCCTGCTGCAGCGAGTTGTAGTCCATCGTGCATTCCATAATCACATCGGCAGGCAACACCTTGCACGACGATCCACCCGGAATCACCGCTTTCAATTTGCGGCCTTTCCAGATGCCGCCGCACACGTCCTCGAGCAGGGTCTTGAACGGGATGCCCATTGGCAACTCATAGTTACCCGGCTTTTCGACGTGACCCGACACCGAAAATTGCGCTGTCCCGCCTGAGCCTTCCGGACCGAGCCCTGCGAACCAGGCCGCACCCTTGTGCAGGATCGTCGGGACGCTCGCGATGCTCTGCGTGTTGTTGATGGTCGTTGGCTTGCCGTAAAGACCGAAGTTCGCCGGAAACGGGGGCTTGAACCGCGGCCGTCCCTGTTTACCTTCGAGTGATTCAATCAGTGCGGTCTCTTCGCCACAGATGTAGGCTCCCGCGCCGATGAAACCGTGAATATCGATATCGATACCGCTGCCCTGCACGTTCTTACCGAGCAGGCCGGCATCATAGGCTTCCTTGACGGCTGCCTCGAAACGCGGGAATGGCTCGTCCAGGAACTCACCCCGCATGTAGTTGTAAGCCACCGTCGCACCCATCGCGTAAGCCGCGATCGCCATGCCTTCGACGAGGCTGTGCGGGTTATAGCGAAGGATTTCCCGGTCGTGACAGGTGCCGGGCTCCGATTCATCCGAGTTGACGACGAGGTATTTCTGCCCGTCGAAATTTTTCGGCATGAAGCTCCACTTAAGTCCGGTCGGGAAGCCGGCGCCGCCACGGCCTCGCAGACCCGAGGCTTTGACCTCCTCGATCACCTCCTCGGGCGTCATACCGCCGGCGAGAATCTTGCGCCATGCCTTGTAGCCGTCGTACTTCTCGTAGGTCGCGAGCGTCCACGACTCGTCGGAGTCAAAGGGCCTGAAGCAGACAAGGTTATGTTCGTAATCCATCACTCGAGCCCGTCCAAAATCTCGTCGACCAGTTCCGGCGTCAGATTCTCGATGTACCTGTGGTTCACCTGCATCGCCGGCGCCCCGCAGCAGGCGGCGATGCACTCCTCCTCTTTCTTGAGAAAGATTCGGCCATCCTCGGTGCTCTCACCGAGCCTGATGCCGAGTTTGCTCTCGACATGCTCAACGAGGTCATTCGCGCCACGCAACATGCACGAGATGTTCGTGCAGATCGATACTTCGTTGCGGCCACACTTTTTCGTCTGGAACATCGAGTAGAAAGTGGCGACTTCGTACACCTGGATCGTCGGCAGATCGAGGTACTCGGCGACCGCGTTCATGTGCTCGGCCTCGATATAGCCCTTGTTCTCATGCTGCACGAGATGCAGCGCACGGATCACGGCAGAACGCTGCTGGTCCGCCGGAAAGCGTGTCTTCCAGTCGTCGATACCTTCCCTGACGTGGCTGGAGAGTTCGTAACTCATCGATCCACCTCGCCAAATACGATGTCCTGCGTGCCGATTACGGCGACGACGTCAGCCAGCATATGACCCTCTACCATTTCCGACATCGCTGAAAGGTGCGCAAAGCCTGGCGCACGAATCTTGACGCGGTACGGCTTGTTGGCCCCATCCGAGATGATGTAAATACCGAATTCGCCCTTGGGGTGTTCCACGGCGGCGTAGGACTCACCTTCCGGTACACAGTAACCTTCGGTAAAGAGTTTGAAGTGATGAATGAGCGACTCCATGTCGTCTTTCATCTCGACGCGCGTGGGCGGCGTGATCTTATGATCGTCGGCAATGACGGGGCCCGGGTTGTCACGCAACCAGTCGATGCACTGCATGATGATGCGATTGGACTGCCGCATCTCCTCGACGCGCACGAGATAACGATCGTAGCAATCCCCGTTGAGGCCGACAGGAATATCGAAGTCCATGCGGTCATAGACTTCGTAGGGCTGTTTCTTGCGCAGATCCCACTCGACGCCAGAGCCACGCAGCATTGGCCCCGAGAAGCCCAACTGCATGGCGCGGTCGGGAGAGACTACGCCAATATTGACGGTACGCTGTTTCCAGATTCGATTATCCGTAAGCAGCGTCTCGTATTCGTCGACGCATCCCGGGAAGCGCTCACAGAATGCCTCGATGAAGTCGAGCAGCGAACCCTCGCGGATGGCGTTCATGCGGTCGAGTTCCTTCTTGCTGCGGAACTTCGACTCCTGATATTTCGGCATCGTCTCCGGGAGGTCGCGATACACGCCACCCGGGCGATAATACGTCGCGTGCATACGCGTACCCGACACGGCCTCATAACAGTCCATGAGGTCTTCGCGTTCACGGAAGCAATACAGGAACATCGTCATGGCCCCGATATCAAGACCATGCGCCCCGAGCCACATCAAGTGGTTAAGAATGCGCGTAATCTCGTCGAACATGACGCGGATATACTGCGCCCGTTCCGGCACCTGAACGCCGAGCAGTTTTTCGATCGCCATCACGTAGGCATGCTCGTTGCACATCATCGACACGTAGTCGAGACGATCCATGTAACCGATGCTCTGGTTGAATGGCTTGGACTCCGCGAGTTTCTCCGTCGCCCGATGCAACAAGCCTACGTGCGGGTCGGCTTTCTGGATCGTTTCGCCCTCAATCTCGAGAACCAGGCGAAGCACGCCGTGCGCCGCCGGATGCTGCGGACCGAAATTCATTGTGTAGCTCTGGATTTCAGCCATCGTTTGCATCCTTGAGATCCGCTGCGTAGCGGTTGTCGTCCCGAATGACGCGCGGTACGAGCGTACGCGGTTCAATGCTCACCGGTTTGTAGACGACCCTGCCCTCGTCGGCGTCGTAGCTGACTTCGACGTTCCCCATCAGCGGGAAGTCCTTGCGGAACGGGTGGCCGATAAATCCGTAGTCGGTGAGGATGCGGCGAAGGTCCGGATGCCCGTCGAACAGTATGCCGTAGAGGTCGAATGCTTCGCGCTCAAACCAGTTGGCGCCGTTCCAGATATCCACCACGGACTTCACCATGGGCGGATTGCTGGTGCCCGTGAAGACCCTGAGGCGCATGCGAAAATTGTGCTGTAGCGACAGCAGGTGATAAACGACCGCAAAGCGCTTGCCGTCAAACTCGTCCGCCTCGTCGAGGATAACCGGACCGCGCTGCACGCCACGGCTGAAACCGGTATCGGTCGCATCGTTGGTGGTCCACTCGTCGCTGCCGTAGTTGAGATAGTCGACGCCGCAGACGTCCATGAGCATTTCGAACCCGAAGACCGCCTCATTGCGCAACGCCGTCGCAACCTCGATCAGGTTGTCTTTATCGAGCTCGTAAGTCAGTTCGCCACAGCTCGACGGCACCCGGCTCATTTGCTCGCCGAAGCGCTCGTGAATCCGAGTCGCCAATGTCTCGTAACGTTCACTCATCGTCTTGTTCTTATCTGGCTATCGTGCTCGTGCGTCGAATCTTGTTCTGCAACTGGATCAGCCCGTAAATCAGGGCCTCTGCCGTCGGCGGACAGCCAGGAACGTATACATCCACCGGCACAATGCGATCGCAACCCCGGACAACTGAATAGGAATAGTGGTAGTAGCCGCCGCCGTTCGCACAGGACCCCATGGACACTACCCAGCGAGGTTCCGGCATCTGGTCGTAAACCTTCCTGAGCGGCGCAGCCATCTTATTGGTTAGCGTGCCGGCGACAATCATGCAATCCGACTGTCGCGGGCTGGGCCGGAAGATGATGCCAAAGCGGTCGAGGTCATAGCGTGCCGCGCCGGCCTGCATCATTTCCACGGCGCAGCAGGCCAGGCCGAAGGTCATGGGCCACAGGGAACCCGTACGCGCCCAGTTCATGACGGAATCAACGCTCGTCACGACAAAACCTTTCTTCTGCAGACTACCGCCCGCGGCTTCTGCGCCTGCGGATTCTTCAGTAGCCGCCTTGGCCTCGGCTAATCCCACTCGAGCGCTCCTTTCTTCCATTCATAGATGAATCCGACCACGAGAATGGCCAGGAACAGCGCCATGGACAGCAAACCGAACTTCCCGACTGCATCGAGCGATACGGCCCACGGAAACAGGAACGCGATTTCGAGATCGAAAATAATGAAGAGGATCGCGACGAGGTAGTAGCGGACGTCGAACTTCATGCGCGAGTCATCGAATGCCTCGAAACCGCACTCATACGGAGAGAGCTTCTCTTCGTCCTTGCTACCGCTGCCGATCAGGAAGCCAAGGATCAGCAGCAATACGCCGATGCCTGTCGCAACCCCGAGAAAAACCAGAATAGGAAAGTATTCTTGTAGCATGTCCGCCTGTTTGCGTGGCGCCGGTTATCGTCTTGTAATCGGCCTGCCGCCATGCGGCGCTACAGACCGGAATAATGTTTGGTGCTCTGGGCGAGACTCGAACTCGCACGGCTTGCGCCACTGCCCCCTCAAGACAGCGTGTCTACCAATTCCACCACCAGAGCAGATTGAGCGTTAGTTTACTCCTGATCGCCCGCCGGTTCTTCTTCAAGCTCGGGCAAGTCAGTCGCCTCCAGGGTCGCGTCTTCGGCGGGCTCCAGGGCAGGCAGGTCGGACACGGGCATCTCTTCGCTCAAAGCCGGCGCGTCGTCTGTGGTGGCCTCAACAGCCGGCGCATCCTCCAGCAGGCTGGTCGGTGCCGACGTGGCCTGGCTGCTCAGATACGCAAGCGTCAGGCTGCTGACAAAAAATGCTGTCGCGCAAACCGCTGTCGCACGTGAAAAGAAGCTGCTCGAACCGCGCGCGCCAAATACGGTACCCGACGCACCGGCACCAAATGCCGCACCCGCGTCCGCGCCTTTGCCGCGCTGTAGCAACACGAGCACGATGATCAGCAGAGCGATCAGCGTGTGCGCGATCAATACAGCTTTTTGAATAGTATCCATTGAATAATCAACTCATTATCTAGTTTTGGGCTGCCGCGTGGGCAATCGCCAGAAAATCTTCCGCTTTAAGCGACGCACCGCCAATCAGGCCGCCGTCGATGTCCGGCTTGGCCAGCAGGCCTGCCGCATTTTCACCCTTCATACTGCCGCCGTACAGTATCTGTACGCTCGCTGCGATATCCGCATTCAAAGCCTCGAACCGACCGCGAATATGCCGGTGCATATCCTGCGCCTGTTCGGGTGTCGCAGTGACCCCGGTACCAATCGCCCAGACCGGCTCGTACGCGATCACCGCCGTTCCAAACGCCTCGACACCGGCCGCATCAAGGACCGCATCGAGCTGCTCGTCGATGACCTTTTCCGTGGTGCCCGCTTCGCGTTCTTCGAGCGTCTCGCCGACACACAAAATAGGCGTCATCCCGGCCGCCTGGGCCGCCTGGAACTTCGCCGCAACCTGGGCGCTCGACTCACCGTACAGCGAACGGCGCTCCGAATGCCCCACAATAACGTATTCGCAACCGACATCGCTCAACATTGACGGCGCCACTTCACCCGTGAATGCACCCTTTTGGTGCTCCGACACGTTCTGCGCGCCGACGCTGACCGCGGATCCGGCCGCCTGGGCTGCAACCGAGGCCAGGTAAGGGAATGGCGGACAAACCAGGAGGCTAAAACCACTGCCTTCAGGCACTCCGGCAATGATTCCGGACATCAGCTCCGCGTTCGCGGTGCTGCTGCCATTCATCTTCCAGTTTCCGGCAACCAGAATGTCGCGCATATCGGTGTTTCCGCAGGCTTAAAAGGCGCGCAGGATACCGGGGCAGGCCCCGCAAATCAACGCATTATTGGGCTTCAGGCGGCGGATGCGGCCACGACTGAAGCCAGCCGCTCCGCGAGCGAAACCACCTGCTCCCTGTCCTCGCCTTCGACCATTACCCGAATAACGGGTTCCGTGCCCGATGCGCGCAGCACAACGCGCCCCGTTTCGGCCAATTCGGTCTCCGCCGCCCTGACCGCGTCCTGGATCGGTTTCGACGTAGCAGGGTCCATGCGCTGCTCCATGCGTACGTTGACCATGGTCTGGGGGTATTTGGGCATCCCGGACACCAGCTCCGACAGTTTCTTGCCGGATTCCTTCATGATGGCGAGCACCTGGAGCGCACTGATCAGGCCGTCTCCGGTCGTTGTCTTGTCCAGTACCAGCATGTGACCCGAGGTCTCGCCACCAATGATGCCGCCCGTGCTGCGCAGCGTCTCGAGCACGTAGCGGTCTCCGACCGCGGCACGCTTGAAGTCGATATCCCGGTCGCGCAACGCATGTTCCAGGCCCAGGTTGCTCATGACCGTGCCGACGACGGGCCCTTTCAGGCCGCCCTTGTCCTTGCGAGCCATCGCGAGCACATACAGCAGCTGGTCGCCGTCAATCAACTCGCCTTTCTCATCGACCATGACAACGCGATCACCATCGCCGTCTAGGGCCACGCCCACATCGGCCTTGACCGCCGGAACCGTCATCTGCAGCAAGTCAGGCTCGGTCGAACCGCAACCCGCATTGATATTCCGGCCGTTTGGCGAGCAGCCAATGGGTATCACCTCGGCGCCGAGGTTCGCCAGTGTGCGCGGCCCGACCTTGTAAGCCGCGCCGTTGGCGCCGTCGAAGACGACCTTGATGCCTTCAAGATCGACGCCTTCGGGCATGCTCGAGGCACAAAACTCCTGGTAGCGGCTACGTGCGGTGTCGATGCGCTTGGCCTTGCCGAGCGCCTGCGATCCCAGCGTAATGGCCGGGTTCTTGAGGTGCTCCTCGATCTGCTCTTCAATCTCATCCGTCAACTTGGAGCCTGAGCGATCGAAGAACTTAATCCCGTTGTCCGAGAACGCATTGTGGCTCGCGCTGATGACGACACCGAGATCCGCATCGAATTCCTGGGTAAGCCGCGCGATTCCCGGTGTCGGCAGAGGACCAAGCAGCAGAACGTCGGCACCGGCCGCGATGAAGCCGGCCTCGAGTGCCGACTCGAACATGTATCCCGACAGGCGCGTGTCCTTGCCGATCACGACCGTGCCGCCTTGCGGCACAAGTACCTGGGTCGTTGCGCTGGCGAGTCGCATCGCAAAATCCGCAGTCATCGGGTCGTTGCCGACCGTACCGCGTACGCCATCCGTTCCAAAATAACTCTTGCTCATTGTCTGCTCTCTGGCCTTATTCGCCTGCCTCGATCACCGCACGTGTGACATTGACCGCATCGACGGTCGCCTGCACATCATGCACACGCACGATGTCAGCCCCGTTTAAAATCGCCACCACCGCCGCCGCCACGCTTGCCGGAAGGCGGTCCTCCACGTCGCGCTGTGTCAGCTCCCCGAGCGTCGATTTTCTCGACACACCCACCAGCATCGGCCGGTCGCGGACCCGCAATTGTCGCAGATTTGCCAGCAACTCGACATTGTGACGATGGGTTTTTCCGAAGCCGAACCCCGGGTCGACGATCGTGAGTTCCTCGCCCAGACCGGCGTCCACACACGCCTGGATGCGTTGTTCGAGAAACGCAGCAACCTCGGCAACGACGTCGTTGTACTCCGGGTTTTCCTGCATGGTCCGCGGCTCTCCGCGCATGTGCATCAGGCACACGGGGACCTGCAGGTCCGCGGCGGCCTCCAGCGCGCCCTCTCCTTGCAGGGCGCCAACGTCATTGATCAGTGACGCCCCGGCCGCAACGGCCTCGCGCATGACCCGCGCTTTGCTCGTATCGATAGAGATAACGGCATCGGTGCTCCGGCGAATTCGTTCAATAATCGGGATGACGCGGTCGAGTTCGCGCTGCACGCTGACGCTGTCAGCCCCGGGACGCGTCGACTCGCCACCCACATCGATAATGGCTGCCCCTTCTTCTGCCATCGTTACGGCCTGGCGCAACGCCACTTCCGGCGTCACGAAGCGACCACCGTCCGAAAACGAATCCGGCGTGACGTTGAGAATCCCCATGACGGCGGGCGCCGGGATACTCAGAGGGCCCAGTGTCAGCATGGGTAGGTGTTTGTCTAGTGCTCGCTTGCCGGTCCGCCGATCTGGCCGGCCGCGTCATCAGACTCGGCCGTGGCAGAGCCGTCGCCGGGCGTCGTCGGGTCGGTGGAATCGTCCCAGTCTTCGGGTGGGCGCGGCTCGCGGCCTTCCATGATGTCCTTGATCTGGTCTTCGCCAATCGTCTCGTACTTGACGAGCGCCTTGGCCATCGCATGCAACTTGTCGACATTCTTCTTGAGCAGGGTCGTCGCGCGTTCGTAATTCGAATCGATGATGCGCCGAACTTCCTCGTCGATTGCATGCGCCGTGTCATCGGACACCTGCTTGTGCTGCGTCACTGAGCGACCCAGGAATACCTCGCCGTCGTCCTCACTGTAGGTCAATGGTCCCAGACGATCCGACAGTCCCCACTTGGTGACCATGTTGCGCGCGATCTCGGTTGCACGTTCGATATCGTTGGAGGCTCCCGTGGTCACGCCATCCATGCCGTTGATCATTTCTTCGGCAATACGGCCACCGAACAGGCTGGAAATACTGCTCTCGAGGCGTTGCCGCGACATGCTGTAGCGATCTGCCTCGGGCAAATACATCGTTACACCAAGTGCCATGCCTCGGGGGATAATCGTTACCTTGTAGACCGGATCGTGTTCGGGAACCAGGTAACCAACAATCGCATGGCCCGCTTCGTGGTAGGCCGTATTGAGTTTCTCTTCCTCGCTCATGACCATCGAGCGCCGCTCGGCACCCATCATGATCTTGTCCTTGGCCTTCTCGAACTCGTCCATGCTCACGACGCGCTTGTTGGCGCGCGCAGCAAACAGGGCCGCTTCGTTCACGAGATTGGCCAGATCGGCACCCGAGAAACCCGGCGTGCCGCGGGCGATGACACCGGGACGAACGTCGTCACCCAGCGGCACCTTGCGCATGTGGACTTTCAGGATGAGCTCGCGACCACGCACGTCGGGAAGCGGCACGACGACCTGGCGATCGAAGCGCCCCGGGCGCAGCAGCGCGGGGTCCAGTACGTCCGGGCGGTTCGTGGCGGCGATCACGATGATGCCCTCACTACCCTCAAACCCGTCCATTTCGACGAGCATCTGGTTCAGCGTCTGCTCGCGCTCATCGTGCCCGCCACCGAGACCAGCGCCACGATGGCGCCCTACGGCGTCGAGCTCGTCAATAAAGATAATACAGGGTGCCTGCTTCTTGGCCTGATCGAACATGTCGCGGACACGGGATGCACCCACACCGACGAACATCTCGACAAAATCGGAACCCGAAATAGTGAAGAAGGGAACCTTGGCCTCGCCGGCAATCGCTTTCGCAAGCAGCGTTTTACCCGTTCCTGGCGGGCCGACCATCAGCACACCCTTGGGAATCTTGCCGCCCAGCCGCTGGAACTTGCTCGGGTCCTTGAGGAATTCGACCACTTCGGATACTTCGGCCTTGGCCTCGTCAACGCCGGCAACGTCGGCAAACGTCACGCCGACCTGGTCTTCGCCCAGCAATCGCGCCTTGCTCTTGCCGAAAGACATAGCGCCCCTGCCGCCGCCGCCGCCCTGCATCTGGCGCATGAAGTAGATCCAGACGCCAATCAGCAGGAGGATCGGGAACGAACTGATCAACAGTTGCCCCAGGAGCCCCTGTGTCTTGGGTTCCGCCGCGGAAATCTTCACGTTCTGCTTCATCAGCTCGCCGATGAGGACCGTGTTGTCGGTTTCGGGGTTGATGGTATAGAACTGCGGATTGTCCGAGGTGCCGTAGCGAATCTGCTGCCCGTCAAAAACGACGGTCGTCACCTGGCCGGCCTTGACCGCCGTCTGGAATTCGGAATAGTCCTTTTTCTGTGGCTGGCCAGGATTGACGCCCGACAGGCCCTCCACCACCGACAGCAAGACGACGATGATGACGATAAAGACCAGTATGTTCTTAGTTAAATCATTCACGGCTATGACGCTACTATAAAGAGAAGTTTCTCGCTACCAAATAGACCTCACGGCTACCGGCGCGCGAGGCCTTGGGTTTCATGACTCGCACTCGTGCAAAAGAGGTTCGCGCTTCGCGGACGAAGTCATCGAACCCCTCTCCCTGGAATACCTTACAAACGAAGCTCCCACCAGGTTTGAGGACTCTTCGCGCCATATCCAGCGCCAACTCCACGAGATACATCGAACGTGGCTGGTCTACGGCTTTCGTTCCGCTGATATTGGGGGCCATATCGCTCATTACAAGGTCTACACCCGCCGTTCCCGTCATCTTGAGCAATTGCCCGAACACGGCTTCATCCTGGAAGTCCCCCTGTATGAACTCCACCTCCGGCAACGCATCCATGGCCAGCAGGTCCACGGCGACGATGCGGGCCCGACCGCCCAGCTTTTCAGTTACATACTGGCTCCAGCTCCCGGGCGCCGACCCAAGATCCACGCACACCATGCCCGGCTTGAGAAACCGCTCCTTGCGGTCGATTTCCTCCAGCTTGAAGACGGCACGCGATCGCCATCCCTCCCTGCGGGCGCGCTGCACGTAGGGGTCTTTCTCCTGGCGTTCCCGCCAACTGCCCGATGATCGTCTTGGTTTGCTCATTATTGCTGCTACACTTCGCGCCCATGGATCTTAGCGAACACCAGAAAAAATACCTCCGCGGGCTGGGCCACCAGTTGAAACCGCTGGTCATGGTCGGCGATGCCGGCCTGTCGGAATCTCTACTTGCCGAGTACGAAAGCACGCTCAAACACCACGAACTGATAAAGGTCCGGGTGCGTGTCGGTGACCGCGAGGCCCGCGACGCCATTATCGACAAACTCTGCGCCGACAGTTCGGCCGTCCTGGTCCAGCGGATCGGCAATGTGGCGCTACTGTTTCGTCAGAACCTCAGGAAGAAGCCCGAGAAGCGCATTCGTTTGCCCGCGAAATAACCGTTACTCGTAGCGCACTTCCAGTACATCGAATGTTTTGACGCCATCGGGCGCCTGGAATTCGATCTCATCGCCCTCGTTCTTGCCGATCAATGCACGTGCGATAGGCGATGTGAATGAAATCAGGCCTTGCTTGATGTCGGCCTCGTCTTCGCCGACGATCTTGTAGGTGATTTCCTTGTCGGCGCCTTCGTCGAGAATCACGACCGTCGAGCCGAATATGATCTTGCCGCGCGCATCGATTTCCGTAACGTCGATAACCTGGACGTGAGACAGCTTGCCCTCGATGTCCTTAATGCGTGCTTCGATGAATCCCTGCTGCTCTTTCGCGGCGTGGTATTCGGCGTTTTCCTTGAGATCGCCATGCGCGCGCGCTTCCGCGATCGCCTTGATGACCGCCGGACGATCCTCGCCCTTGAGTTTCTTCAGCTCCTGCTGCAGCAGCTCATGGCCGCGCCTCGTCATCGGAACCTTACTCATGCCACCACCTCGTTGTGCAGATCCTGCAGCCGATTGACGTCGCTGTTATCCATGTGCTGGATTGCCCGGCACGTCGCGACCGCGGCCCCCAGCGTCGTGTAATACGTTACAGCTTTGCGCACGGCCTCGGCGCGAATGGATTCCGACTCGTTGATCGCCTGCTTGCCCTCGGTGGTATTGACGATCAGGTCAATTTCACCATTCTTGATCATGTCCACGATATGCGGACGGCCCTCGCGAACCTTGTTCGCACGACGGCATGATACACCAGCCTTGGCGAGCTCTTTCGCCGTGCCGTGAGTGGCCACGAGGTCGAAGCCCATGTCCGACAGCAGTTTTGCCAGCTCGATGACGCCTTCCTTGTCGCGCTCGCGCACACTGAGCAAGGCCGCGCCCTGCCTGGGAAGGATGACTCCGGACGCGAGCTGCGCTTTTGCGTAGGCCTCGCCGAACGAGCGGCCGACGCCCATGACCTCCCCGGTAGACTTCATTTCCGGGCCAAGAATCGGGTCCGAGCCCGGGAACTTGATGAACGGGAAGACCGCCTCTTTCACCGAGAAGTACTCGGGGACCCGCTGGTTCACGAATCCCTGTTTCGCGAGTGACTCGCCGACCATCACCTTGGCCGCGATCTTCGCCAGCGGAATGCCGATCGCCTTTGACACAAAGGGCGCCGTTCGCGACGCGCGCGGATTCACCTCGAGCAGGTAAACAACATTGCTCTGGATCGCGAACTGGGTGTTCATCAAGCCCACAACCTTGAGCCCCTTTGCCAGCTTCACCACCTGCTCTTCGAGCACCGCCTGGATCTCGGGCGTCAGGCTGAACGGCGGCAGCGAACATCCCGAGTCGCCCGAGTGAACCCCGGCCTGTTCGATATGCTCCATGACACCGCCGATGAGTACGCGCTCACCGTCGCAAATACAATCGACGTCGACTTCGGTGGCCAGGTCGAGAAAGCGATCGAGCAGGACCGGACTGTCGTTCGACACGTTGATGGCCGCGTCCATGTAGGCCGCCAGGTCTTCGTCGCTGTGCACGATTTCCATGGCACGCCCGCCCAATACGTAAGAGGGCCGGACGACGAGCGGATAGCCCACGTCGGAACCCCGCGCCAGGGCCTCCTCCTTGCTGCTGGCCGTCCTGTTGGGCGGCTGCTTGAGATCGAGTTTTTCCACCAGCTTCTGGAAGCGCTCGCGGTCTTCGGCGAGATCGATCGAGTCCGGCGATGTGCCGATGATAGGCGCGCCTGCAGCCTCGAGGTCGCGCGCCAGCTTGAGCGGCGTCTGGCCGCCATACTGCACAATCACCCCTTTGGGCTGTTCCTTGTCGATGATCTCCATGACGTCTTCAAACGTCAGGGACTCGAAATAGAGGCGGTCCGATGTGTCGTAGTCGGTCGAGACGGTTTCGGGGTTGCAGTTGACCATGATGGTCTCGTAGCCCGACTCCTTCAGCGCCAGTGCCGCATGCACACAGCAGTAGTCAAACTCGATACCCTGGCCGATACGATTCGGCCCGCCACCGAGGATCATGATCTTCGGGTTGTCCGTGGGATCCGCCTCGCACTCTTCGTCGTACGTCGAGTACATATAGGCAGTCGTCGTCGCGAACTCGGCCGCACAGGTATCGACGCGCTTGAAGACCGGGCGCACATCCATCTCGATACGCCGCCGGCGAACCGCGTTCTCGGCGCTGCCGACGAGTTCGGCGATGCGGGCGTCGGAGAACCCCTTGCGCTTGATCGCACGCATGAGCGTGTCATTCAGCCCGGCGAGCCCGGATTCCCGTATTTCATTCTCGATATTGACGAGATCCGCGATCTGCACCACGAACCACGGATCGATGCCGGTGAGCTGCGCAACGTCCTCATAAGAGTATCCATGCCGCAGCGCATCGGCGAGGTACAGGATTCTGTTCGATCCCGGGATACGAAGCTCGTGCCGCAGGTTGTCGCGGTCGACGTCGGTTGCAATGGGTCCGCAGATCTCGGTAAGACCGTTAATGCCGGTCTCGAGGCCACGCAGGGCTTTCTGCAGCGACTCCTGGAAATTTCGGCCGATGGCCATAACCTCGCCCACCGACTTCATTTGCGTCGTCAGGCGATCATTGGCGCCCGGGAATTTCTCGAAGGTAAAGCGTGGAATCTTGGTGACGACGTAATCGATCGCCGGTTCGAATGAAGCCGGCGTAAGGCCGCCGGTAATATCGTTCTTGAGCTCGTCGAGCGTGTAACCAACGGCGAGTTTCGCCGCCACTTTCGCGATCGGAAAGCCCGTAGCCTTGGACGCGAGCGCCGACGAGCGCGATACACGCGGGTTCATCTCAATGATCAGGACACGGCCCGTATTCGGGCAGATGGCAAACTGGACGTTTGAGCCGCCCGTCTCGACGCCAATCTTGCGCAAGACGTCGATCGACGCATTCCTGAGCCGCTGGTATTCCTTGTCGGTCAGCGTCTGCGCGGGCGCAACCGTAATGGAATCGCCTGTGTGTACACCCATCGGGTCGAAGTTTTCTATCGCGCAGACGATGATGCAGTTGTCGTTCCGGTCACGAACGACCTCCATCTCAAACTCTTTCCACCCGATCACCGATTCTTCAAGTAGCACCTCGGTCGTCGGCGACATTTCGAGCCCGTGCGCGACAATGCGTTCGAATTCCTCGCGGTTGTAGGCGATGCCGCCCCCGGTACCGCCCAGGGTGAACGAGGGCCGAATGATCGTCGGGAATCCGATGCCCGTCTGTTTTTCGAGCGCCTCGTCCAGCGAATGCGCTATTTCAGCGCGCGGACTTTCCAGTCCGATTTCGCTCATGGCCTGGCGGAACAGGTCGCGGTCCTCGGCCATATCGATAGCTTCTCGCGACGCGGCGATCATCTCGACGTTGTATTTTTCGAGGATGCCATGACGGGCGAGATCCAGGGCGCAGTTCAGGCCGGTCTGGCCACCCATGGTCGGCAGCAACGCATCCGGGCGCTCCTTCGCGATGACCTGCTCGATGGCGCTCCAGTGAATCGGCTCGATATAGACGGCATCCGCGGTATCGGGGTCCGTCATGATGGTCGCAGGATTCGAATTCACGAGAACGACGCGGTAGCCCTCTTCTCGCAAGGCCTTGCAGGCCTGTGCACCCGAATAGTCGAACTCGCAGGCCTGGCCGATAACGATCGGCCCGGCGCCGATGATGAGGATGCTGTCTATGTCTGTGCGTTTGGGCATATGCGGTTTGTCTTCAGCTCTCTCAGGACGAAAGCATGGCTTTCAGACCCGTTTTCTTTTGCGCGTCCATATGTTGGATAAAACGTTCGAACAGCGGCAGCAGGTCGTGCGGACCCGGGCTGGCTTCGGGGTGTCCCTGGAAGCTGAATGCCGGGCGGTCCTTGAACGCGATGCCCTGCAGCGTGCCGTCAAACAGGGACCGGTGCGTGGTCTCGACATTGTCGGGCAGCGTCGACTCATCGACGGCAAAGCCGTGATTCTGGCTCGTGATCATGACCTGTCCCGTCCCGAGATCCTGGACCGGATGGTTGGCACCGTGGTGGCCGAACTTCATCTTTTCGGTCTTCGAGCCCGCCGCGAGCGCCAGCAACTGGTGGCCGAGACAGATCCCGAACACCGGGATGCCCTTCGCCAGGAACTCCTTGATCGCCGTAATCGCGTACTCGCAGGGCTCGGGATCTCCCGGCCCGTTGGAAAGAAACACGCCATCAGGCGCCAGCGCGAAGACCTCATCCGCGCTCGTGGTCGCCGGGACAACGGTCAGCCGACAATCGAGATCGGACAGCAGCCGCAGGATGTTCCGCTTCACGCCGAAATCGTAAGCGACGACGTGATACGGCGCGATCCGCCGGCTCATAATGCGCTGCGGTTTGCCAAAAGAGGTGCCGTGGCACCACTGATAGGACTGATCGGTTGTCACAAACTTCGCGAGATCCATGCCGGCGATGCCCGGGAACTTGCGTGCATGCGTAACCGCTGTCTTGGTGTCCGGGTTCCCCGTCATGATGCAGCCCGACTGTGCGCCTTTCTCGCGGATGATGCGGGTCAGCTTGCGCGTGTCGATATCGGCAATTGCGACCGTATCGCCCTGCTTCAGGAAGTCGCTGAACGAACGCTCGGATCGCCAGCTGCTCGTCAGCATGGAGCTGTCGCGGATGATCAGACCGGAGGCATGGATGCTCGACGACTCCATGTCGTCGCTGTTGGTGCCGGTATTGCCGATATGCGGGTACGTCAACGTGACGATCTGACGACAATAGGACGGGTCCGTCAGAATCTCCTGGTACCCGGTCATGGCGGTGTTGAAGACGACTTCGCCGATCGTCTGCCCATCGGCGCCGATCGAGGTACCGTGGAAAACGGTGCCGTCCTGTAGTGCAAGTATCGCTGGAGTGCTCAAACGCGACCCTCAATAGTGGTTCCGATGGCGACCACTTGCGGACCAGCTAGGGTTGCGTCTGTTTTAGATGCAACAAAGCGGAAGGACGTGCCCTTCCGCTTGAAGTTTCGCTGACCGCCCAGCGATCCGGCGTAGTTTACTGAAGGTCGATTGCGCGCGCCAGACTAAAGACGGCGTTTTTTCGAAAATATCGCGATCCCGGGCTCAGTTCCCGAACAGAACGTCGCTCATCGCGTAGCGTCCGGGAGACTTGCCCGCAATCCAGCGGGCCGCACGAATTGCGCCATCGGCGAACACCTGGCGGGACGTGACGCTGTGTGCGAACGTCAGGGACTCCGTTGCCGACTGCATGACGACCTCATGATCGCCCGGCACCTCGCCGCGACGCTCGCTCTCGAATGTCACCGAGCCGGTACCGGCCTCGCCACGCGCGGCAGCGGCGGCCTCGCCCAGTTTGAGGGCGGTACCTGAGGGCGCGTCCTTCTTGTGGACGTGGTGCACTTCGGCGATGTGTATCGCGAAGTCGCTACCGAGGGAACTAGCGGCCTCACGAATCGAATGCTCGAGCACAGCGACACCGAGACTCATATTCCGGTCGTAGACGATGGGCACCCGGGCTGCCACCTCATCGAGGCGCGCCATCTGCGCTGCGTCCAGACCACTCACACCGCACACCAGCGGCGTGCTGTGCGCTGCGACGGCCTCGAGAACTTGAGTCGTGCCGTCCGGCAGGCTGAAATCGATGACCACATCGGCGGCGGCCACCAGCGGCGCCAAATCATCACCGCGCTGCCAGGTACCGAGCAGTTCCAGGTCATCCTGCTTGTGGAGACCGGCAGCAATCGCCTGCCCCATACGTCCAGCGCCCGCGATGACAATACGGGTCATTGGCTGATGCGCTCGAAGAAACGCTTGACGGTGTCAATCCAGCTGTCGGCCCGCGGACTGTGCTTGTCGCCACCCACGCGCAGCGATTCGTCGAATTTCGCCAGCAGCTCCTTTTGCTCGCTTGTCAGGTTGACGGGCGTTTCAACCGATACCGTGGCGAACAGGTCGCCCTGGCGCGGGTCGCGCACCGTGGTCACGCCCTTGCCGCGCAGTCTGAAAACCTTCCCGGACTGCGTGCCGGAAGGAACCTTCAGGGACACAGTGCCGTCGAGCGTCGGCAACTCCACCTCGCCGCCCAGCGTCGCGGTCGCGATGCTGACCGGGACTTCGCAGGCAAGATTGGAGCCCTCGCGCTCAAAAATCTTGTGGGGCTTGACGCGGATTTCGACGTACAGATCGCCTGATGGCCCGCCATTACGTCCGGCTTCGCCTTCGCCCGACAAGCGAATTCGATCGCCGTCATCCACGCCGGCCGGGACTTTCACGGAGAGGGTGCGTGTCTTGCGGACCCGGCCCCGCCCGTGACAATCGTCGCAGGGATCCGAAATCGTCGTGCCGGCGCCCTTACAGGCCGGACACGTCTGCTGGATCGAGAAGAAGCCCTGCTGCATCCGGACCTGGCCAACGCCACCACAGGTCGTGCATTGCACGGGCTCGCTACCTTTCCTGGCGCCGCTCCCGCTGCAGGTATCGCAGGTGATCTGTGTCGGCACGTCGATGGTGACGCTGTCGCCCCCCACGGCCGTCTCCAGATCGAGCTTGAGCTCATACCCAAGGTCTGCTCCCCGGAATACCTGCGGGCCGCCACCGCCGCCGCGCCGGCCACCGCCGAAAATGTCACCAAACACGTCGCCGAAAATATCGCCGAAGCCCTCGGCGCCGAAGCCGCCCTGGCCGCCCGCACCGGCTCGCAGGCCGTCGTGGCCGAACTGATCGTAGGCCGCCCGCTTCTCAGTGTCCTTGAGGACTTCGTAGGCTTCCTTGGCCTCCTTGAATCTCTCCTCGGAAGCGCCGCCGTCGTCCTTGTTGCGGTCCGGGTGGTGTTTCATGGCAAGACGGCGATACGCCTTCTTGATCTCGTCGGCCGAAGCCGATTTCGAGACGCCCAGAATTTCGTAGTAATCGCGTTTTGCCATCTTTACCTGCTTGTTTCACAGGGGTCGAACCGGGCTTTCGGCGCCGCCGAAAGCC
>SHLT01000147.1 GCA_004282875.1 Chromatiales bacterium
CAAGGCGGACATGGACATGCGCGGCATGGTCGATGAGTGGGCGGCATCGGCGGTGGCACAGGCGGCGATGATCAAGAAGCTGCACGACAGCGGCGTGCAGATCGTGCCGGGCAGCGACAATGTTGCTGGATTTACGATTCACCGAGAGCTCGAACTCTATGCCGAGGCGGGGATTTCCAATGCGGACGTTCTCAGAATTGGTTCGCTCGATTCGGCGCGCGTTGTTGGCGTCGACGACCGTACGGGATCGATCAGGGTGGGCAAGGACTCTGATCTCGTGCTCGTCGAGGGCAATCCACTTGAGGATATTTCGGCGATACGCCGCGCGACGCTCGTCATGAAAGGCAACACGGCCTACAAACCCGACGAGCTGTACAAGGCGGTCGGCGTGAAGCCGTTCCTCGAGTCGGAGGATATCTAGTCGTCATGGACATAGGGACGCTCGATAGCCTGCGCGTTGTACTCGACCCGATCGGGCAGGCCGGTGTCGCCGTGGCGCTCATGGTCGTCATGTTCAGTGTTGCTTTGGGATTGAGCATAGACGATTTCGCGTTTCTTCGTGACAAGCCCCTGCTATTTGTCGGCGGTGTCGTGTCCCAGGTCGTCGTGCTGCCGCTGGTTACGTTCCTGCTGATTCTCGCCATATCGCCGCCGGCATCGATCGCGCTGGGCATGATCGTCGTAGCCTGCTGCCCCGGCGGGGCGGTCTCCAATCTCCTGACCTACCTGTCGCGCGGCAATGTCGCGGCATCGGTTGCCCTGACGGCGACCTCGAGTTTGCTCGCGGCAATCCTGACACCGGCGTCGATCCTGTTCTGGTCACAGGCCTACGAGCCGACCGCAACGCTTCTCAAAACACTCGATGTGAGTCCGCTGATGTTCCTGGCACAGACGACATTCCTGCTGGCGGTGCCGCTGGTTCTCGGCATGATCGTCGCCGCCAAAGCGCCGGATGTCGCGCAACGAATCCGGAAACGGACGACCATCCTCGGGGTCTCCGTGCTGGTTGGAGTGATCATCTACGGCATCGTGTATTTCTTCCCGGTTCTGTTTCCGGCACTACCGTTGCTGGGCGGTGTCGTCGTGCTGCACAATGCGCTTGCGTTTACGACGGGCGCACTGGCGGGCCGCATTCTGTCGAGCGTATCGGCGACGCGCCGTGCACTGACATTCGAGATCGGCATCCAGAATTCCGGTCTCGCCCTCGTGATCCTCCTGAGTCAGCTGAAAGGACTGGGTGGCGCGGCGGCCATAGCTGCCGTCTGGGGTGTCTGGCACCTGATCGCCGGCGGCTTGCTGGCGGCCACCTTTCGCGGTATCGACGGCGAGCGAGGCCTGCTCGGTTATCTGCGCTCCTGACAAGGCGATCGCGCTGCCGGTTTGTGACGGAAACATGCCGCAGTTCACAAAATTCGGCGTGCTGAATCTGAAGCCGGGTGATACCGTGTTGCAGGCACATTATTTTGACTGAAGAGGGGCGCTCCTTGAGCGAGAGTGACGATCCACAAATTGATCTTGGTGAGTTTCGCCGTGCGTTGAGCTGCTTTGCGACAGGCGTCGCGGTGGTGACGACGAATGACGAGAATAACGAGCCGGTCGGCATGACCGTGAGCAGCTTCAATTCCGTGTCGCTCGATCCGCCACTGGTGCTCTGGAGTATTGCGAATGATGCCCAGTGCTACGATTCGTTCATGAAGGCAGAGTATTTTGCGGTCAATGTGCTCACCATGGAGCAGCAAGACCTGTCATCGCGTTTCGCGACCAGGGGTATCGACAAGTTCGACGGTCTCGGTTACCGCGAGGGGCTGCATGGCGCTCCCATTCTTCCTGAGTACGCGGCCTGCTTTGAATGCGGTACCGAGTATCGCTATGAAGGCGGAGATCACAAGATCATCGTCGGCCGTGTGCTGCATCTTGAAGATCGCGAAACGGATCCGTTGATCTTCTACCGCGGGCGTTTTCTGAAAAATGGCGGCTCCGGTCCGGAAACCCCGTAAGCCATGTCAGCGATCGCGCACTTGCGGCCGCTTTCGAAACTTCTCAATCGCGCCGACAACGACCAGGTCGATCAGTGAGCCTGATACGAATGCCTGGAAGTACGCCAATGTTCGGCTTTCGAGCATGTCGACGACTGGATCGGCAAGGAAATACGAAAATGCCGTCGCTGCGATGAGGATCGCAAAAGCCGCGATTGCCGCAGTCCGGCCGATCGCTGGTCGAAACGTCCACCAGATCGCCATGCCGATAGGCAGGCGATGCAGGATGACGGCGACGGACAGCGGATCTCCCATGGCGGGTAACAGCGCGATGCCGTCGATGATGGCGTGGAGCGCCAGCGCCGTAGCCGCCAGCGACAGCAAAGTGAAGCGCATCTGGCTTGATGCGAGGTGAAATATCCGGCGCAGCACAAATGGAAAAGCCATACCGATCGCGATGACGCCCACGGCGGCAACGCCACCTGCGGAAATAACCTCCGGCACGATATGAACCCCGACGATCCACGCAATAGCGAGAATCACGAAGGCATCGAGCAAGCGCTCCGCGGTCGCATTGCGGCGCCCCATCGCGTAAATGAAAGGCCCCAGCAACAAGGCAATAGTGCTCAGGAGAAAGTTCACGTTTAGAATGGTCGCATGATCGGACGGTTGATCACACTGGCATTATCAATGTTTCTGGCGTTTGCACCCCAGCTGGCGGACGCGCATGGCGGTGTCGTCGAGGAAGATGATATCTGTGTTATCAAGGTCAACTACCTGCGCGCACACTTTAAAATCTACCAACCCCGGGAGAGCGGCCACGAGCAGTTCTGTGAAGACTTGCCGGTTGCCGGAGAGAGTGTCTTCGTCATGGAGTACATGCACGATGCGCTGCAATCGATGCCGATCGAGTTTCGCATAATAAAAAACGTGACCGGCAAGGGTCGTTTCGCACGCATGGAGCACGTCGCAGCGATCGACGATCTCGAAGCAGTGACCGTGTTTTACAGCGAACCGGTACAGGAACCGGACGTCTACACTTTAACGCATACGTTCACGGAAGAGGGTGACTTCATCGGTATCGTCGCGGCGCGCAATCCCGAGACAGGTGCCTTGTATGCCGCCGTTTTTCCGTTTGAGGTCGGCTTTACCGGCTGGGGCTACTGGCCATTGATACTGGGATTGCTTGTGCTGACTCATATCTTGTACCTGGCGATGAGCGGGCGTTTTCGGCGCTGGTTCAAAAGCCCTACACCGGCAGCATTGGTGTTGTGTGCCGCGTTGCTGCAGGCCTCGCCAGCGGCACATGCCGATGAGTTCGTGGTGACGTTCTCAACGCTCGACGGGCCACCGCAGATCAACCGTATGCACAGCTGGATACTGCACGTGGAGACGACGGCGGGCGAACCGGTTGAGGGCGCCGTCATTGAGGTCGATGGTGGGATGCCGGCGCACAATCATGGTCTGCCGACGCGTCCCCGGGTGACCGAAGAGCTCGGCGGTGGTGACTACCGCCTCGACGGCATTCGTTTCCACATGAGCGGCTACTGGGAAATGGTCATCTCGATCGAGACCGACGCGTCCGAGGGAACCGTGGTGGTGTCGCTGACGCTGTGAGAATGAGGCTCGCTACTCTGGTTGCGGTAGTCACGACGATGGTTGTGGCTGCGTGGCTGGTGTGGCGCTGGGATGCGCTGCCCGACACCTGGTCGGACGAGGGCATCGCCATTCTGCAGTCGCTCTCGCTGGAGTCTCTGCCGCCGCTGCCACCCGACCCTACCAATGCCGTTGCCGACGATCCGCGCGCCGTGGAGTTCGGGCGCAGGTTGTTCTTTGACACACGCTTCAGCGCCAACGGAGCGATTTCCTGTGCCACCTGTCACCAGCCTGAGCGGCGATTTACGGACGGCCTGCCCAAGGGCGTAGCGATCGGCGTCTCGAAACGCAATACGCCGAGCATCGTCGGCACGCCCTACAGCCCATGGTTTTACTGGGACGGCCGTCGCGACAGCCTCTGGGCACAAGCACTGTCGCCGCTTGAAGACCCGAACGAACACGCGAGCAACCGGCTGACCATCATCGCGATCATCGTCGATGACCGGGACTACTGGCGCATGTACAAGGCGTTGTTCGGCGAGGCGTCCGGCGTTGACACGATGTTCTCGAACATTGGCAAGGCGCTTGCCGCATTCGAACGCACGATCATGCCCACATCGTCACGATTCGATGCCTACGTCGCGGCCGTGGTTGCCGGCAATGAAGCGCGGCAGGCAGAGCTGTTCTCGGAAGAAGAAATTCGTGGCCTGCGCCTGTTCATCGGCGAAGCCAACTGCACGCAGTGTCACAATGGCCCGCTGTTCACGAACAACGAGTTTCACAACACCGGTCTCATCAGTCTCGAGGGCGAGGTCCCCGACAAGGGGCGCGTTGCGGGCGTTCGCGAGGCGCTTGCCGATCCGTTTAACTGCAGGGGTGCACACAGTGACGATCCGGGTCGAAACTGCCCGGAGCTGGAGTTCACCAGGACGGGACCGGAGCTGATCGGCGCATTCCGTACGCCCTCCTTACGCAATCTCGAGAATACGGCGCCGTACGGTCATAAGGGTCAGATCGCGACGCTGGCCGACATGCTCTTGCACTACAATGAAGCACCCGACGCCATGATCGGACACAACGAGGCAAAGCCGCTCAATCTGAGCCGGCGGGAACTCGAGCATCTCGAAGCATTTCTGAGTACGCTCGCGGCGCCGCTGCCCGACTACGTCGGCGGTGAAGAGGCCGAGGAATCGATCGTTACGACATCGTCGCTGTAAAAACCGTTGAAGTTCGTTCGTCCACTCAGGCTGTAGGCACCCATGCTGCCGAACTCGATGTAGTCACCAACATCAATGGCGGCAGGGAGCTCCACGCTGCCCGGCATTTCGTCGCTGGAGTCGCAGGTCGGCCCAAACAGGTGAAACGAATGCTGCCTGCCCTCGAGCGGCGCGTGTCCACGGTACGCGCGTGCGGGATAGCGGACATGACCTTTGAAGCGCAATTCCCAGAATGCGCCGTACATGCCGTCGTTGAGGTAAAGACGGTTTTCTTTGCGTAGCAGCACTTTCGCGATCGTCGACATGCCGGGTGCGCTGAGACCACGCCCCGGCTCGGCCATGATCTCGCTGTCGGCTCCGAGCGGCAGTTCATGCCGAATGCCTTTTATGGCTGCGAAGAACTCGTCGAGCGGCGGCACGATAAATCCGGGATACGGTCGCGGGAAGCCGCCGCCAATATCCAGGAGGCGAACCGGGATCGGTGTGTTCTCCAGGACCTCTCGCGCAAGGCCCATCGCGTACGTGTAGGCTTCGGGCTCCGTAACGCCCGTACCGACGTTGAACGCGAGCGCCGCTTCCGCGCCGCCGTCCCGGATGTCCTGCAAAATCGCAGGGACGTCTTCGGGCAGGGCGCCGAACTTGGACGACAGGTCGGCCATGGCCGAGTGGTGGCTCACGGCCATGCGCGCAAAAACGACAGAACTTTCTGCATCGATCTCGGCAAGCAACGGTGCAAGCCCCGACCTGTGATCGATCATGAAATGACGCGTGCCGAAATCCTGCTGCGAGCGGCGCGCATCACCCACAAGCCGTACCGGGTTCATCAGGTAGCATGTTGCGTCGGGGAACAGAGACTTGACGAGCTCGATCTCCTGCCGCGAGGCGCAATCAAAATGTTCGACACCGGCGTTGCCGAGCGCCTGGATGACGAGCGGATGGTTGTTGGCCTTCACTGCGTAGAGAACACGGCCCGGAAAATTTGCGACAAAATGTCGGGCTGCATCACGGTAAATATGCGGATAGATGCAGTAGACCGGCTTACCCGGTTGGCGGGCCTGCAACAATGTCTCGACGCTCTTGTATGCCGTTCCCATTAATGATGCAACCCGAAGCCCCAACCGTTGGCACAAAATTGTCCTGTGCTATCGTAACAACACCTCTGGATTTTTGTTTCATAGTGTGGAATTTGCAATGCGTTCTATCGACGATCTCATCGCCGAACATAAGCCCGGTTACTCGCTTGATCAGCGCTTTTATACGGACCCCGATGTGTACGAACGCGAACTGGAACGCATCATTTATCGCAACTGGATTTTTGCCGGCCACATGTCCCAGTTTGCCGAGACAGGTGACTTTCGTGTCCTGGATGTTGCCGGTGAATCCGCGATCATCGTGCGCAATAGCGACGGCGGTCTGAACGCATTTGCCAACGTCTGTCGTCATCGCGGTTCACTCGTGTGCCTGGAAGAGAGTGGCCACACCGACAAGTTCACCTGCCCCTATCACGGCTGGATGTACGATCTTGATGGCGGGCTCATTGCTGCGCGTGATATGCCGGAGGACTTCGACAAGGCGTCCCGCTCGCTGAAGCGCGTCTCGGTCGAAGTCATTCATGGGCTCGTGTTTGTCTGCTTTACGGACAATCCCTTGTCGGTAGACGCTTGCCGGACCGAGCTGGCCGAGCCCATGGCGATGTTCGGTTTCGACGGCCTCAAGGTTGCGGCGCAAAAGACCTACGATATTCCCGCGAACTGGAAGCTCTCCATCGAGAACTACCAGGAGTGCTATCACTGCGCGACCGCGCATCCCGAGTACGCGCGCATGCATACGCTGATGCTGGGCGATGAGCGCAGGGATCGCGTAC
>SHLT01000051.1 GCA_004282875.1 Chromatiales bacterium
GAACTGTTACCAGTCGCGCGGTGCGCTCTTACCGCACCTTTTCACCCTTACCGGCCAAGGCCGGCGGTATATTTTCTGTGGCACTTTCCATGGGCTCACGCCCCCCAGGCGTTACCTGGCGCCCTGTCCGAAGGAGCCCGGACTTTCCTCTATAGCGAACTACAGCGATTGTCTGGCCAACTCCGGCTCTCTCGGGCGCGGATTCTACACCATCGACAACTGTGCGGCGGGAACAAAACGCATGAGTCCACTACTTTCTCAGTTCGAGGAGGCGTTCGTAGAGTGCGTTCTTCTTGGCGCCAGTCACTTCAGCGGCAATGCGGGCAGCTTCTCGGGCGCTGAGATTCTCCCCGAGAAGACGCAGCAGGCGATCGGCATCGACCGTTGACGCGTCGGTCGGAGCAGCGCCCGCGACCACGATAACGAACTCGCCTTTGCCGACGATGCTTCCGTCCTGGACCCTCGCTGCCAGGGAACCCAGTGTTTCCTGAACGCACTGCTCATGCATTTTGGTGAGTTCTCGTCCGATAAAGGCGTTGCGGTCGGCACCGAAGATATCTGCCAGGTCGGCCAGGCAGTCCCCTATTCGATGCACCGATTCGTACAGCACGATAGTCCGCGGCTCTTGCGCGAGCCCTTCCAGCCAGCGCCGACGTGCCGCCTTTTTCGACGGTGCGAAGCCTTCGAAACAGAAGCGGTCTGTCGGCAAGCCCGCCACTGAAAGCGCAGCCGTTACTGCGCTTGCTCCCGGCAACGGCACGACGGTAATCCGGTTCTCGTGCGCCGCACGCACCAAACGAAACCCCGGATCGCTGACCAGCGGCGTACCGGCATCGCTGACGAGCGCCACGTTTTTGCCATCTTTGAGTGCTTCAATAATCCCGTGAACCGCACGCTCTTCGTTGTGATCGTGCAACGCCAAAAGTGCGGGTTTCGCGCCGATATTGGATAGCAATCGCCCGGTGTGCCGGGTATCCTCGGCTGCAATGAGATCCACCGTTGCGAGCGTCTGGCGTGCTCGCGGTGTCAGATCATCAAGGTTACCAATCGGCGTTGCTACTACAAACAATGTGCCGCTCATCGGGCAGGAATCCGTATCCGGTTTAGAGAATATGAAACGTAAGCTCCGACATCCTGCATGGGAACGATGCTCACTGGCAAGCGTCGTTCTGCTGCTCACCAGTTTGCTTGTTCTCAGCGGTTGCGAAACAACCGGCGGGGCGTTTGGCGGTTCGTCCGAGAACCGCGCCGAACGCATGGCGCGCAACGGCGACCATGCCGCGGCGGCCGGTGCTTACATGGGACTCGCCGTGGATGCGACAGGCACCGAGCGGGATCGTTACACCCTGCTTGCGGTCGAGCAATACCTGGATGCCGGCGATGAATCGCGCGCACGCAGTGCCCTCAGGGGCGTCGCAAAGCCGGCCTCAGGAGACCTGTTGCCACTGTGGACGACCAACGAGGCGGCGCTGCACCTCTATAATGGCAACGCCGATGCCGCGTTGAATTTGCTCGAGCCTTTGAGTCGCGAACCGCTGGCGCGGCGCGACCGGCTGCGCGTCGAAGCCCTGCGTGCCGACGCCTGGATCCAGAAGCAGGACCCGATGCGCGCCATCGAACTAATGACCCAGCGCGAGACCTGGATCGATGATCGCCGTGGTATCGAAAGTAATCGAGCACGGTTGTGGCAGGGCCTGCTCTACAGCAGTCCCCAGGTCTTGCGCACGGCAGCCGAGGACAGTCTCGACCCGGTAGTCAGGGGCTGGCTGACAATTGGCTCGCTTGCCGCATCGACAGGACAACAAGGTGTTGGCTGGAGCAACGGCGTCGTGCGCTGGCGTAGCGAGAACCCCAATCACCCTGCGATGACGATCCTCGGGGACCTCGAGTTACCTGAACACCTGCTCCTCGAGTACCCGCGACAAGTTGCGCTGCTCCTGCCCCTTTCGGGACGCCAGGCATCAGTCGGACGCGCCATTCAGAACGGTTTCCTCGGCGCCTATTTCGCGACCGCTTCCGGACTCGACGATCGCCAGGTCGTACGCATCTACGATGTGCTCGCCGAGGGCGGCGCGAGCGCAGCTTATGCCACGGCGATTGCCGAAGGCGCCGAGTTTGTGGTCGGTCCCCTGCTCAAACGCCACGTGACGGAACTCGCCAACGACATCCTCGTGCCGGTGCCGGTCCTGACGCTGAACAATTTGCCGGATGACACGCTGCCACCGCCAGGGCTCTATCAATTCAGCCTGTCGCCCGAAGACGAGGCTATGTCTGCGGCACAGCGAGCCATAAGCGAGGGACACCAGCGCGGCGTCGCGCTGGTGCCGAACAATGACTGGGGCCGCAGGCTCCTGACAAGCTTTACGACGGAGTTCGAAGGGCTGGGCGGCACTCTGCTCGACTACCGAACCTACACGCCGGGCATGCAGGATTTTTCGAACGAGATCGAAAACCTGATGGGCCTCACGGGCAGCGTCAGCCGCTACCAGCGAATGCGCGCAAACATCGGTGGCCCGGTGCAGTTCGATCCGCGCCGACGCCAAGACACACAGTTCATTTTCCTTGCGACCAATGCCGCCGCCGGCCGCCTGCTCAAGGCACAGCTCAAATTTCATTACTCGGGTGACATTCCCGTATTTTCGACGTCCACGGTCAACGCACTCGACCGGCGATCCAATGCCGACCTGAACGGCATCATGTTCGCAGACGTACCGTGGCTTATCGACCCACAGCCCTGGATCGAACATCTGCCCGCACAGTTCGCCGAACACTGGCCCCAGGAACGCCGCCTCGCCCGTCTGCACGCGATGGGCTATGACGCGTACAACCTGATTGCCTCGCTGTACGCAGCCCGTGGCGGCACGATGGCCGAACTCGAAGGTGCGACGGGTACGTTGTACCTCGATGCCAACGGCCGTATTCATCGGCGGCTAGCCTGGGCGCAGTTCCAGCGTGGCGAAGTGGTCGCATTGCCGGGCCGGGAAGACATCGGCGGCCCCATCCTCGACATCAGCGATGACGGCCAGGTCATCATGCCGGGTGCCGCTGACGAATCACCGTGGGACGTGGATCAACAGGAGCGCTAGGCGAGCACGCAGAACAGCTCGCGTTTCGCTTTCTCATTGACCGGGGTCTGCAACCTGTCGCGCGGAACTTTCGTACGCGCGGCGGCGAAATTGACCTGATTCTGCTCGATGGGGATTGCCTCGCATTCGTCGAAGTTCGCTGCCGGCGCTCTGCGCGATTCACCGACCCGGAACTCACGGTTGACCGCCACAAGCAGCGCAAGCTGGTACGCACCGCGGCGCTGTTCGCCGCGCGTCATCGCGCTTATGCGCAGCACGTCATGCGTTTCGATGTCGTCGCGATCGAAGGCGACGAGTGCCCGGCGATCCACTGGATCAAGGACGCCTTCCGTCCCAATGACTCAGCGCTCTGACCCCTGCTAGAATCCGCCTGAATCACCCATCCGGAGAAACCATGGATCCTTTGACCCGAGTTCGCGATCATTTTGCGGAGAGCATTGCGACCAAACAGACGTCCGCCGACGCC
Source organism: Chromatiales bacterium (assembly GCA_004282875.1). Lineage (GTDB taxonomy): Bacteria > Pseudomonadota > Gammaproteobacteria > Steroidobacterales > Woeseiaceae > UBA1847. The sequence goes on from SHLT01000051.1 coordinate 3,553, forward strand.
CTTGCCGAGAGCATCGCGGCCGCCGGACGAGTCATGAGCGACGCGCTGCTCTCGGACGGCAAGATCCTGAGCTGCGGAAACGGCGGGTCGGCGGCTGACTCGCAGCACTTTTCCTCGGAGCTGCTCAATCGCTTCGAGATGGAGCGCCCCGGCCTGCCGGCCATGGCGCTGACGACCGACTCGTCAACACTCACGTCGATCAGCAACGACTACTCCTACGAGGAGATTTTTTCCAAGCAGGTTCGCGCGCTGGGTAAGCCGCAGGATGTGTTGCTCGGCATCTCAACCTCGGGCAATTCGGAGAACGTTATTCGGGCAATTGCCGCCGCGCACGAGCGCGGCATGAAGGTCGTGGCCCTCTCCGGCCGTGACGGGGGAAGAATGGCGGAGATGTTCGCTGAAGGCGATGTCGAAATTCGGGTGCCGGCGACGCGCACGGCACGTATCCAGGAGGTGCACCTGGTCGTCATTCATTGCCTGTGTGATCTTATCGATACCACGCTGCTCGGCAGCGAGTAGCTACTTCACAATGGTGAGGTGAGGGCGCGAACGCGTCTCCTCGACTTCTTCCTGTAATTCCGGCGGCTCGCCGCGGTCGGTATCGTGCGAGAAAATCATGCCCTGTCCGGTTTCGCGCGCGTAGATCCCGAGTACTGACCGGATCGGGACCCAGACATCAAAAGGCACCCCGCCAAAGCGCGCGCGAAAACTAACCGCATCGTTCGTAAGCTTGAGATTGTGCGCTGCCGTCTCGCTGATATTCAGGATGATCTTGCCGTCCTTGATGTGCTCTTGCGGCACGGCAACGCCGTCGAACGACGTATCGACGACAATATGCGGTGTGTGGCCGTTATCCCCCATCCACTCATGCATTGCGCGAATAAGATACGGACGTTTTGAGCGACTGGATTGAATCATTTGCAGTAGCTTACCATCGTTTCAGAGAGCTGCGCGGGACCTAACATAACTCACATAAAAAAAGGGTCCGGGCGCTTAACGTAAGCGCCCGGACCCCGCAACATAATTATAGCCGCATTTCCTGTTCCAGCTCCGTGAGGCTTTGCTGGAAAGAACGACGCGCAAACACGCGATTCATGTAAGCGTCGATGGGCTCGGAATCGGGACCCAGGTCGATGCCGTAAACAGGCAAGCGCCATAACAGCGGTGCGATCGTGCAGTCCACTAGCGAAAACTCTTCACTCAGGAAGTACGGGCGGGCGCCGAACAGCTCAGTGCTTTGCAGGATGCTCTCACGCAGCATCTTGCGCGCCTTGCTACCCAGCTTGCCGTCGCCGCCGTTCTCAGCCTCTTCGGCAATCGAGTACCAGTCGGTCTCGATACGGAACAACGCCAGGCGAAACTGGGCACGGGTGACCGGGTCGACCGGCATCAACGGAGGATGCGGAAAACGCTCATCGAGATACTCGACGATGACGCGCGAATCGTACAACGTCAGGTCGCGATCAACGAGCGTCGGTACCGAATGGTACGGGTTCAGATCCATCAGGTCTTCCGGCAGATCCGGTCCCGGGATATTGGCGATTTCGATATTGATGTTCTTCTCGGCCAGCACCAGTCGCGTGCGGTGACTGTGGATATCAGTCGGCCGGGAGAAGAGCGTCATTACAGAACGCCGGTTTGCTACTACTGCCATCAGGTCACGTCCTTCCAGATTGCTTTCTTCAATTGTGTTGCAAGAATAAAGAAGAAGATCAGGAACATCAGGACCCACACGCCAAGCTTGCGGCGATCCGAACGCACCGGCTCGGCGATATAGGCCAGGAAGTTGACCGTGTCACGCACAAACTCATCGTAATCCTCAGCGTCCATACTGCCGGCGCTGAGTGGTTCGAATCCCTTGAACGTCGTGGTTACCGATCCGTCCTCATTCTCATGGTCCTCAAAATTTGCCGTCTGGTAGCCCTGCAGCTCCCACAGCACATGCGGCATGCTCGTTCCCTGCAGAACGACGTTGTTCACGCCGGTCGGGCTGTCTTCCGAGACGTAAAAGCCTTTGAGGAAATTGTAGACGTAGTCAGCGCCCTTGGCGCGGGCCATGAGCGACAGGTCCGGCGGTGTCTTGCCGTACCAGCGCTTCGAATCTTCAGCCGGCATCGATGCCTGGATCGTCTCGAACGTCTTTTCGGCATTGAACATCAGGTTGTCGATAAGCTGTTCTTCGGACAAATCGAGGTCCTTGCCGATCGTGTTGTAGCGCACGTACTGTGCCGAATGGCAGCCAGCGCAGTAATTCATGAAGTTGCGCGCGCCGCGCTGCAGTGACGACACATTCCCCGGTTCGAGCTCGGCCGGTTCAAAGTGAGTGGCGCCACCCGCTGCATAGCCTTGCGATGCAACAAAGCAAGCGCCCAGCGCCAGTACGCTGGCGATTCTTTTGAGATTAACCATGGTAGACCACCCTGTCCGGCACCGGTTTCGTCTTGTCGATGCTCGTGTAATACGGCATGAGCAGGAAGAATGCGAAATAAAGTACAGAGAAGATGCGCGCCAGGATGACGTACAGGCCTTCTGCCGGTGCGAGGCCGAGCCACAGCAACGCGAAAAACGTAATGACGAAGACACTCAACGCCGTCTTGTACATCCAACCCCGATACCGAATCGAGCGCACCCGCGCGCGATCAAGCCACGGAAGGAATATCGGAAGAATCACGGCCAGAGCGAACAACACGAAGCCCCAGAACTTGTCCGGAACGGCGCGCAGAATTGCGTAATACGGCGTGAAATACCAGACCGGCGCGATGTGCTCCGGCGTCGCGGTCGGATTCGCTGGCTCGAAATTCGCGTGTTCCAGGAAATAGCCGCCCATGTCGGGTGCGAAGAACACGACCGACGAGAAGATCATCAGGAAGACGATGATGCCGACGAGGTCCTTCGACGTGTGATGCGGATGGAACGGAACGCCATCAAGCGGCACGCCATCCGGGCCCTTGTTCTTCTTGATCTCGATGCCGTCGGGGTTGTTCGAGCCAACCTCGTGCAGCGCCACGATATGGACGAAGATGAGGCCGATCAGCGCGAGCGGCAACACGATGACGTGCAGAGCGAAGAAGCGGTTCAGCGTGATATCCGATATCGAGTAGTCACCGCGTATGATCTCGACGAGCGCATCACCGACAACCGGAATGGCGCCGAACAGCGAGATAATCACCTGTGCGCCCCAGTAGGACATCTGGCCCCAGGGCAGCAGGTAGCCCGCGAAGGCCTCTGCCATCAATACCAGGAATATCAGCATGCCGATCAGCCAGATCAACTCACGCGGTTTCTTGTAGGAGCCGTAGAGCATCGCGCGGAACATGTGCAGGTACACGACGATGAAGAAAAACGACGCCCCCGTCGAGTGCATGTAGCGAATCAGCCACCCCCACTCAACGTCGCGCATGATGTACTCAACCGACGCAAATGCCTCTGCGGCCGACGGCTTGTAGTTCATCGTCAGGAAGATGCCGGTCACCAGCTGGATGACGAGGACCACCATCGCCAGCACACCGAACACGTACCACCAGTTGAAGTTTTTCGACGCGTAGTACTCGGTGACGTGATACTTGAGAGTCGACGTCATCGGGAAGCGATCGTCGATCCACTTTATGAAGCCGCCCTGCGGCTTGCCAACTTCTGCTTCAATTCTGGACATTTATGCTGCTCCCGTGTCCTGACCGATAAGAATCAGGTCATCCCTGACAAATCGGTGCGGCGGCACCCGCAGGTTGCTCGGTGCGGGAACGCCGCTATAGACGCGCCCGGCGAGATCGAACTTCGAGCCGTGGCAAGGACAGAAGAAACCACCGCCCCAGCCCTCGGCCGGTCGTACCTCGAAATCCTCGAGCGGCGCACAACCAAGGTGCGTGCACGAACCTTCGACAACGAGATATTCGGGCTTGACCGAGCGCGTGTCATTAGCCGCGTAGTCGGGCTGATGGTCAGGAAACTCGGTGGAATCGGGGTCGCGCAGCTTATCGAGCCCCTCAGGCAGCTTCGCCAGCATGTCTTCGGTACGCCGCAGCACAAAGACGAGCTTGCCGCGCCATAGCACACGCACCATCTCGCCTGGCTGCATTGAGCCGATAGGCACCTCGACCGGCGCACCAAGCGCCTGGGCACGAGCGCTGGGCTTCAGCGACGATATGAAAGGAATTGCCACCAGGCCGGCGCCGATAACGCCAGTCGTCACGGTTGCAACGGTTAAAAAATGACGCCTATTGCGATCAAGGTCGTCTTCGGTCATCAGGCACTCCCTTAAGCCGCTCTGTTTTCGAGGGCCCCTAATTCAGCGCTTTTTTGCTTTGTTTCGAAACTGGTAGATTTGCAGCAAACCCGGTTTGCCGTCAGGATGACGGATGCCCCGGACCTAGGTGCGGAACCACGGCGCATTATACACGCGGCCAAACGACATTGGCTAGGTGCTAACAAGACACATTTAAGGCCTGTTAACAGGCCCAAAGACAAACCAGGACTTTGCTTGGCCAATTTCAAGTCAGCTTTTGTCTTTATTTTGCAGTCGATCGTCGTTGGGCTCGCGGTCGCGTTCCTCGTGGTGCTCGTCCGTCCGGACCTGATGCCGGGCATTGCGGAGGAGCCCGGCGGCCCGGCCAGCTATGCCGATGCCGTCAGCCTGAGCGCGCCGTCGGTCGCCAATATCTACACCAAGCGGCTCGTCCAGGAGAGCGACGATGGCACGAATCGCCCGCGTTTCAGGGTCGATACGGCGTTCGCCTCGGCCGTCATCATCGACAAAGATGGCTACCTGGTCACCAATTTCCACGTATTCCAGGACGAGCCGACCGAAATTCGCGTGCAGTTCAGCGACGGCCGTATCGCCGAGCCCGAAATCGTGGGACTCGACGCCGAGACCGACCTGGCGCTCCTCAAGGTCAACCTGCCCGGACTGCAGCCGATCAGGTTTGCCGAATCGGACAAGCTGCGTATCGGCGACGTGGTCCTGGCCATCGGCAATCCCTACGGCCTGTCGACATCGGTGACTCAGGGCATCGTCAGCGCGACCGGGCGCAATCTGTATCAGCTCGTGACCTTCGCAAACTTCATCCAGACCGACGCCGCCATCAACGCCGGCAATTCCGGCGGGGCACTCATCAACACGCTCGGCGAACTCGTCGGTATTAATGCGGCCGTCCTCGCGCAGGATACAGGCACCGAGGGTATCGGCTTCGCAATTCCCGTGGACCTCGTGCGCGGCGTGGTCGAGCAGATCAAGCTCAACGGCCGCGTCATTCGCGGTTATCTGGGCCTGCTGCCCGACGACCTGACCGACGCGGAGCGCTTCGCATTGGGAATCGAAAACAGCACCGGGATCATGCTCATGGAAGTCTACGAGGGCGGGCCCGCAGCCGCCGCCGGCCTGCGCGAAGGCGACATTATTCTCGAGATCAACGGCGAACCCGTTTACTCGCAGCGCCAGGCCCTGTTGATTTCGGCCAGCACGGCGCCTGGCGACGAGGTAGACATTTTGGCGATTCGCGACGACCTGCGGTTCACGACCACGGTGACTGCGGGCGAACGACCCCAGGGATTAGTCGATACGCCGGATTGACGCGCCCAGTTGGCGCAGCTTTTCCTCGATACGCTCATAGCCCCGGTCTACATGGTAGATTCGGTCCACCACGGTTTCACCCGTCGCCGCGAGACCCGCGAGGACCAGTCCCGCCGAGGCGCGCAGGTCCGTCGCCATAACCGGCGCCGCCGTCAGCTGATCGACCCCGGTGCAGATCGCCGTATGCCCTTCGAGCTGGATGTCCGCGCCCATGCGCTGCATCTCGAGCACGTGCTGGAAGCGGTTCTCGAAAATCGTTTCGGTGATGGTGCCGACGCCCTCAGCGATGGCGTTCATGGCACAGAACTGTGCCTGCATATCGGTCGGAAATGCCGGGTACGGCGCAGTACGGACATCGATCGCCCGCGGGCGTCGACCCTGCATATCGATCTCGATCCAGTCCTTCCCGGTCTCGATGCCGGCGCCCGCCTCGCTTAGCTTGATGAGCACGGCCTCCAACGTTTCGGGCGCCGTGTTGAGCGCCCGAATCTTGCCGCCGGTCATGGCGGCAGCAACGAGGTAAGTTCCGGTCTCGATGCGATCGGGCAACACCGGGTACGTCGTGCCGCCCAGCTGCTCGACACCTTGCACGACGAGCGTGCTGCTGCCGACGCCTTCAATGTTGGCGCCCATGCCGATCAGGAAATTGGCGAGATCGGTCACTTCGGGCTCACGAGCTGCATTTTCGAGCACGGTTTCGCCATCGGCGAGCACGGCGGCCATCAGCAGGTTCTCGGTGCCCGTCACGGTCACCGTGTCGAAGACGATGTGTGCGCCTTTCAGGCGATCCGCGCGTGCCTTGATAAAGCCCTCTTCGACCACGACGTCGGCACCCATTGCCTGCAGCCCGGCGACGTGCAAATTGACGGGCCGTGCGCCGATCGCGCAGCCGCCCGGCAAGGAGACATCCGCTTCCCCAAAACGGGCAAGCAGCGGCCCCAGCACGAGAATGGACGCGCGCATCGTCTTGACCAGTTCGTAAGGCGCCTCGCGGCGATCGACGTTGCTGGCATCGATTTCGACGCCGGCCCGGTCATCCACCGTGACCTGGACACCCATCATCTGCAGGAGCGACAACATGGTCGTCACGTCCTTGAGGTGCGGCACATTGCTGATTGTGACGTTCTCGCTCGCCAGCAAGGTTCCGGCAAGAATGGGCAAGGCGGCGTTCTTGGCCCCCGAGATCGTTACGGAGCCTGCCAGCCGACTGCCACCTGTGATTGCTAACTTGTCCATGACTCAGGCTCCAGCACTCGCTGCCTGCCACTCCGCGGGCGTCATCGCCTTAATGGAGAGCGCGTGAATCTCATTGCCAACGAGCGCACCCAGGCAGCGATAGACAAGCTGGTGCCGCGCCAGCGGCCGCTTGCCGTCGAATTCTTCGGCCACGACCAGTGCCTCGAAATGCGTATTGTCGTCACTCATAACCTTGACGATCGCGTTTTCGAAGCCACTCTCTATCAGGCGCGCAATTTCAGATGGGTCCATACTCGGTTGGGTCCGGAAGAAAACAGGGGCGCGCAGTGTACCCGTAATTTGATCGAGGTCCCAACGCCGTACCCTGTTTTGTGTATCATATCCGGCCCTTTCGTCAGCAAACGTCTATGGCAGTCAATATTCTCCTCGTAGTGGCGGGCCTCGCGCTCCTGATCTGGGGCGCGGATCGCTTCGTTCATGGCGCCGCTGCCAGCGCCCGCAATCTCGGGGTCACGCCGTTGCTGGTTGGCCTGACGGTTGTTGCGCTGGCGACGTCGGCGCCGGAGATTCTCGTGTCGATCGTCGCCGCTCTCGACGGGGAGCCCGGACTGGCGATTGGCAACGCGATTGGCTCGAATATCGTCAACGTCGGTCTCGTCCTCGGCATGACGGCGATGATTCGGCCGATCAAGCTCGAGTCAGCGACCCTGCGGCGAGAAATGCCTGCACTGCTGGCCGTGTCGCTGCTAACCGTCTCGCTGTTCCTCGATACTTTCCTTAGCCGTATCGACGGTCTCGTCATGCTGACGGGCCTCGTGATCGTCATGGTCTGGCTTGCGCGCCTCGGCATGCGCTCTGCCGCCAATGACCCTATCAAAATCGACTATGAGGCCGAAATCCCGAGCGACGTCTCAATGACCATGGCCATTGTCTGGCTCGTGGTCGGACTCGCCATCCTGCTGGTCGGCGCGAAGATTCTCGTCAACGGTTCCGTCGGTATCGCCGAGGAGCTCGGTGTGTCGGAAGTCGTCATCGGCGTAACCATCGTGGCCTTCGGCACAAGCCTTCCCGAACTTGCCGTCTCGCTGGCGAGCGCGCTGAAGGGTGAGTATGGCCTCGCGATCGGCAACATCGTTGGCTCAAACATCTTCAACCTGCTCGCCGTCATCGGCGTGGCTGCGACCATCCAGCCCGCTGCGCTCGCGCCGTCGGTTCTCAGCCTGCACATCTTTGTCATGGTGGCCTTTACGCTGGTGCTGTTCGCGATGACCTACGATTACGATGGCAAGGGCCAGCTCTCGCGGCTCGAGGGCTCGGCCCTGCTCGCCGCCTACATCGCCTACGATGCCTACGTTATCGCGCAGAACATTTAGCACCGGCCTCGGTTAGAATATGGCGATTGCCATCCGCCCAGGGGTTTGAGTTGCCTGACACGCTGACTAGGGACGAGCTGCTCGCGCTGGCCGCCAAGGTTCTGGATATCGAGGCGCGCGCCGTCGAAACCCTGAAATCCCGCCTTGGCGACGACTTCGTCGCCGCCTGCGACCTCTGCATGGACACGCCCGGGCGGATTGTCGTTACCGGCATGGGTAAGTCCGGGCATGTCAGTAACAAGATCGCCGCGACGCTCGCCTCGACGGGCACACCGGCCTTTTTCATGCACCCGGCCGAGGCCAGCCACGGGGATCTCGGCATGATTACGGGCCAGGATTTGCTGCTGGCTATCTCCTACTCCGGTGAAACCGCCGAGGTCGTGACAATCCTGCCGGTTGTAAAACGCATGGGTGCCAAGATGGTCGCGATAACGGGCAATGCAAAGTCGACCATGGCACAGGCTGCCGACGCACACCTCGATATCAGTGTCGAGGAAGAAGCCTGCCCGCTAAACCTCGCGCCGACAGCAAGCACGACGGCAACGCTCGCGATGGGCGATGCCCTTGCGGTCGCCCTGCTCGAGAAGCGCGGCTTTACCGCCGAGGACTTTGCCCGCTCCCACCCCAGTGGCAGCCTCGGCAAGCGCCTGCTCCTGAGGGTGTCAGACGTGATGCGGACCGGTGATCGCGTGCCGTCAGTAGGGGTTGACGTAACCTTGCGCGACGCGCTTCTGGAAATGACCGACAAGGGCCTGGGCATGACCGCAATTGTCGACGACACGCATTCGATTCTCGGCATCTACACGGATGGCGACCTGCGCCGCACCCTGGATACCGGGGCCGATATTCGCTCGACAACGATTCGCGACGTCATGCACACGAACTGCAAAACGACCTCGGCCGACGTTCTCGCGGCCGAAGCGCTACACCTGCTCGAGGAAAACAAAATAACGTCGCTGCTGGTGGCCGACGATGACAACAAACTGGTCGGCGCGTTGAACATTCACGACCTGTTCCGCGAGGGGCTGATGTGAGCAGTGGACTCGACAAACTGGAGACCATCCGTCTGATCGCTTTCGACGTCGACGGCGTCTTTACCGACGGGCGCTTCTATTTGTCCGACGATGGCGTCGAGACCAAGGCATTTCATACGCAGGATGGTTACGGAGTGCGCCGCCTGCTTGATGCCGGCATCGCCGCTGCCGTTATCAGTGGTCGTCGGTCGGGCGCCGTGGAAAAACGCATGGCCGAACTCGGCGTGCCGCACGTCATTCTCGGCTGCAAGAACAAGGTCGCCGCGATGGACGAACTCGCGGCCGAGCTCCAGCTGTCGCTCGACGAGTGCGCCTTCGTTGGCGACGACCTGCCCGACATGCCGCTCCTCGAGCGCGTCGGCTTTTCGGTCGCCGTTGCGAATGCGGTGCCGGCCCTGCAGGAATACTGTGACTACGTGACCCGGAAACCGGGCGGCGCCGGCGCTGTGCGCGAGATTTGCGACCTGATCGTCACGGCTGGCGGCAACTCCGACCGATGAGCCCGCGCACAATCACCCTGCTCGTCGTCCTGACCGCCGCGGCACTGGCGAGCTGGTACCTCGCGCGTGACAGGCAGCCGGCCGCGGCAGACGGCACGGTCTACGATGCGGCGCACCAGGGCTACTACCTGAAATCCGCCCGCATTCTGGGCACCGGGGAGGACGGCGGCCTGCTTTACGAGATCGAGGCGGCTTATGCGGAACAGGCCGCGAAGGACAGAATCGAATTCAGCGATGTGCGCATTCGTTACTCGCCCGACTCCGATATCCCGTGGATCGTGAACGCCGACGAGGCGACCTTGCAGGAAGGCGCGCCCAGGATTGCCCTGCGCGGGTTCGTTAAGATCCTGAACAGCGGCGAAACGAGCGCGGACGATATCGAGATCAGAACCCAGTACCTCGAGCTGGACCCCGAACAGTTTATTGCCGAGACCGAAGAACGCGTCCAGATTCGCTTCGGGACGCGCAGCGTGACGGCAACGGGCATGCTAGCATCGCTTAACGACGACAGAATTGAGCTCAAGTCCAACGTTCGCGGCAAGATAGTCCCTTAGGCATGGCAAAAGTTACGCAAATTCTCGTGTGCTTCCTGGCGCTGGCCGCTGTGCCCGCCGGGGCGTGGGCGCAGGTCGTCGATCTCGACCAGCTGCCCTGGACGCTGGACTCCGAGACCGCCGTATTCGACGGCAAGACCTCGACCTACATCTATACAGGCCTGCGCTTTTCGCAGGGCAATATATCGATCGAATCGGACGAGGGACGGGCGACTAACGGCACCGAAAACACACGCGAACTCAAGTTTTCGGGCAATGTCGTGATCAACGTCAACAACGGCCGCATCGAGTGCGACACAGCCGACCTGCAATTTACAGGCAGTACGCTGAGCAGCGCCGTCGTGACCGGATCACCCGCCATATACGAGCTCACGCGTGACGATGCCGATGATGTAACCCATGCCGAAGCCGGGCGTCTCCGCTACGACGTTGCCGCCGGCGTTATCGAATTCTCGGACAACGCGACGATCACCGAGAGCGGCAACCAGATTGCCTCCAACTACCTCCTCTACAACATTAATGAACGCCGCATCAAGGCGGACTCCGCGGGCACGGAAGAAGACCGCGTGCGCATCACTTACACGCCGACGGCGGAAGAAGAGGAAGCCCTGCAGGACAACGAGAATCCATGAGCATTCTCAGCGCTCAGAACATCTCCAAGAGTTACAAATTGCGCAAGGTCGTCAAGGATCTGTCGCTGGAGATCAAGAGCGGTGAAGTGGTCGGGCTTCTCGGCCCGAACGGCGCTGGCAAGACCACGGCGTTCTATATGATTGTCGGGCTGATCGCGGCGGATAGTGGCAACATCCTGCTGGATGGCAAAGACCTCACGGCCCTGCCCATGCATCGCCGCGCCAAGCTGGGCGTCGGCTACCTCCCGCAGGAAGCGTCGATATTTCGCAAGCTCACGGTCGAGCAGAATATTCTCGCGATCCTCGAAAATCGCGATGACCTGGACCGCGCGGGCCGCGAGCAGGAGCTCGAAAACCTGCTCGATGAGCTGCACGTCGGTCACGTACGCTCGAGCCTGGGCATCAGCCTGTCGGGCGGCGAGCGCCGCCGCGTCGAGATTGCACGCGCGCTGGCCGCCGACCCCTTGTTCGTCCTGCTCGACGAGCCCTTTGCGGGCGTGGATCCAATTTCGGTCCTGGATATCCAACGCATCATCCGACATCTCTGCGAACGCGGCATCGGCGTCCTCATCACCGATCACAACGTCCGCGAAACCCTTGGTATCTGCGGGCACGCGTATATTCTTAGTGACGGCAGTCTCATCGCCGCCGGCGCGCCGCAGGAGATCCTGGAAAATCAGCACGTTCGAGAAGTGTATCTCGGACAGGAGTTCAAACTCTGAGGCAAACTGTCACTATCCAGGGCTTGTGTGTGGCAATTTCGCCCACAGAGTTAGATTGAATATGCTTAAACCTTCGCTGCAGTTAAAACTCGGTCAGACCCTGACCATGACGCCGCAATTGCAGCAGGCGATCCGCTTATTGCAGCTCCCGGTTCTGGACCTTAATGCCCAGATTCAGGAGGCCCTCGAAGAGAACATAATGCTCGAGATGGAGGACCTCCCGGACGTCCCGCGAACCGAAGCCGAGACCACGGCCGAGGTCGAGACGATCAAGGCTGATGAGCTCTGGGAGTCGCGAGCCGCCGATCGTATCCAGGACGGTGGCTGGAACGGTGAAGGCCGGCCTATCTCTGAATTCGCGGATGAATCCGGCCAGTCGCTGCGCGACCATCTCCTGTGGCAGCTCGAAATGGAGCACTTCTCGCCTCGTGAAATCATTATTGGCGAAGCCATCGTCGACTCGATCAACGACGACGGCTACCTGGAGGCTGATTTCGACGAGATTCTGGCGATCCTGGACGAGAAACCGGCCGTTTCCGAGCGTGAAGTCGAGAAGACGCTTGTCAAGATCCAGCGCCTAGACCCCATGGGCGTGGGTGCACGCACGCTGTCCGAGAGCATCATCCTGCAGCTCAGTCAGCTTGACTGGAATACGCCCGGCCTGCAGCTCGCGATCGAGATCGCGGGCGACCATCTCGACCTCGTGGCAACACGCGACTATGGTGAGCTGCGCCGCGGTCTCAGGACAACCGAAGACGAGCTGCATACGGCGCTCGCACTGATCCGCGGCTGCAACCCGCGGCCCGGTACCGCGGTCAGCCCGGCAGCGGCCGAGTACGTTATCCCGGATGTCTTTGTCCGCAAGGTCGACAATCACTGGCAGGTGGAAATCAGCCCGACCGGCGTACCGCGGCTATCCGTCAATCAGCAGTACGCGAGGTTGCTGCGCGGCAGCGGCGAGCACACGGTACTGAAATCACAGTTGCAGGAGGCCCGCTGGCTGATCAGGAGCCTCGAAATCCGCAACGAGACGCTGCTCAAGGTCGCAACCAGCATCGTATCTCGCCAGACTGAATTCCTGGAACACGGGGACGAGGCCATGAAACCCATGGTCTTGCGCGACATTGCCGACGAAATCGGCATGCACGAATCAACGATTTCACGCGTAACGACCAACAAGTACATGCACACGCCGCGGGGCGTTTTCGAGTTCAAGTACTTCTTTTCGTCGCATCTGTCGTCGGCAAGCGGCGAGGACCAGTCCTCGACCTCAGTTCGCGCGAAAATCCGCAAACTGATCGGTGCCGAGAACCCCGCAAAACCGCTCAGCGACAGCAAGATCACGAACTTACTGAAGGACGAGGGTATTTCGGTTGCGAGACGCACAGTCGCGAAGTACCGTGAAGCTATGAATATCCCGTCGTCGAGTGAACGAAGGGTTCGCGACGCCAGATGAGGATGCCAGGTAAGAATCACCACATGAAGGAGGACCAACGGACTGTTATCCTGAACCCGCAGGTAAATCAAGAATATGGGAGACCATTATGCAGTTGAATGTTTCAGGCCATCATGTCGAGGTAACTGAATCCATGAGAGACTATGTCGGCGCAAAAGTAGACAAGATAGCCCGACATTTTGACATTGTGTCTGACGTCCAATGTATCCTGACCGTAGAAAAACTACGGCACAAAGCCGAGGCCACTGCCAGCGTCAATGGCGGTACCATTTATTGTGACCACATCGAAGAGGACATGTACGCCGCAATTGATGGCCTCGTCGACAAACTTGAACGGCGCGTGCGCAAGTACAAAGAAAAACTTGTTGACCACCACGCCCGAGATAAACACAAAGAACGATACGCCTGACCAGGCGGTTCCGGCGCGGTCAAGCGGGGCCGCGCCGGCCGTTTTCAGCAAGAATCCATCCTATGTCGCTCCAAGAAATCATCAAGCCTGACGGCGTCCTGTGCAACGCCACTGCCCGCAGCAAGAAACATTGTCTCGAGATACTGAGCGAACTCCTGATTCGCAATATTCCGGACGTTGCGAGCGACGACATTTTTGAGTGCCTGATCAGCCGTGAGCGGCTCGGTTGCACGGGCCTTGAGAGGGGCGCGGCATTTCCACATTGTCGCGTGAAGGGCATTGACGAAAGCGTCGCTGTACTCATCAAGCTTTCCGAGCCCATCGACTTCGATTCAGCCGATGGTGAACCGGTTGATATCGTGCTCGGTATGATGGTTCCTGAGGAAGTGGAAGACCATCACCGCGCCGATGTCGAACTGGTGACCAGGGTCCTCGCCGACGAAGGACTGCGCGCGCGGCTCCGCGAAACAACCAGCAGCAAGGATCTCTACGACGCCCTTATCAACGGCGCGGACATGACATGTCAGGCAAACTGCGCCTGATCATTGTCAGCGGCCTTTCCGGCTCCGGAAAGTCCGTCGCCCTCCACGTTCTCGAAGACCTGGGCTACTATTGTATCGACAATCTGCCGGCCGGCTTGCTGGTCACCGCTGTCGACGAAATACGTCGCAGCGCGGGAGACACGCCGAGGCACCTGGCCGTTGGCGTTGACGCAAGAAACCAGGTTGAAAACCTGAACGCGCTGCCAGACTTGTTGCACGAGTTACGCGGCAAGGGCGTCGAGACAGATGTCATCTTCCTCCACGCCAGCGACGATATCCTGCTGCAACGCTACAGCGAGTCCCGGCGCCGCCATCCGCTCGCCGAGCAAGGCGTGCAGCTGCGCGCGGCGATCGAATCCGAGCGCGCCGTGTTATCGGAAGTACAGCTATCGGCCGATCTGATTATCGATACATCCCAGTCGAGCATTTATGAATTGGCCGACGTGATCCGGTCGCGTGTCGATTCTCGCGAATCGCAGTCACTGTCCGTGCTGATCGAGAGTTTCGGCTTCAAGTACGGCATCCCGACCGATGCCGATTTCGTGTTCGACCTGCGAAGCCTGCCCAATCCTTACTGGACGATAAAGTTGCGCGGCCTCAATGGAATGGACGAGGAAGTGCAGCATTTTCTCGACGAGCAGCCCAAATTCATCGAAATGTTTGAGGACGTTCGCGCGTTCCTGGCTCGCTGGATACCGCATTACAGGGACGCAAACCGCGGCTATCTCACCGTCGCGATCGGCTGTACAGGCGGCCAGCACCGCTCTGTGTATATGACCGAAAAACTCGCCGCTGCTTTGCGCGATCGTCGCGAACCCATCCTGACGCGCCACAACAGCCTGCCCGAGCATCGTCTCAGTCCGGACTAAGCTGCTAAACTCCGCGGGCATGGACGCGAGAGAACCTACCAAAGGCAACGTCGAGCTCATCCGGGAGCGGCTCGACAGTGGCCGTATGCGCTCCGCGACCATCATGGTCAACAGCCTGCACCCCTCTGAAGTCGCGCGACTTCTCGAGTCTCTTCCGCTTAAAGACCGCGGCGTTTTATGGGACATGGTCGACCCGGATCTCGAGGGCGACGTTCTCGTGGAGGTTGCCGAGGAGGTTCGCGACGGCCTGATCAAGGGCATGGGCACGGACGACCTGGTTGCCGCGACCGAGGGTATGGAGGTCGACGATCTCGCTGATCTCGTCGCCGACCTGCCGGAGTCTGTCACACAGGAGGTCCTGCAATCGCTCGACAAGCAGGACCACGAGCGGCTGCAGCAGGTCCTCGCCTACGACGAGGAAAGCGCAGGCGGTATGATGAACGTCGACGTCGTGACAGTACGTCCCGACGTCACGCTGGAAGTCGTCTCCCGCTACCTCAGGGCCGCCGGTGAAATACCGGACGGCACAGACTCTATTTTCGTTGTCAGCCGTGACAACACGTACATCGGCTCGTTGTTTCTCTCGCGACTTCTGACGCACGACCCCGAGGACATGGTGGCCAGCGTCATGTCGACCGACCTGATGCCGATTCCAGCACACACGCCCTCGAACCAGGTGGTCTGGGAATTCGAGAATCGCGACCTGCTGTCGGCGCCGGTCATTGACGACGACTATCGAGTACTCGGCCGTATTACGGTCGATGACGTTGTCGACGTCATTCGCGACGAAGCGGAGCATGCCCTCATGGGCGCGGTCGGCCTCGACGAAGAGGACGACATGTTCGCGCCCGTTTTCAAGAGCGCGACGCGCAGGGCGCTGTGGCTTGGCGTCAATCTCGGCACAGCGTTCCTCGCGGCGGCCGTCGTCGACCAGTTCAAGACGACGCTGGACGCTATCGTGCTGCTTGCCGTACTGATGCCGATCGTCCCCAGCATGGGTGGCGTCGCCGGTACGCAGTCGCTGGTCATCATCACGCGGGCCATCGCGCTGGGGCAGATCAACAGCGCGAATGCGGCCGGAATTCTGCGCAAAGAACTGATGGTGGGCGTGCTGAACGGTATCGGCTGGGCGCTGATCGTCTCCCTGTTTACCTACCTGTGGTTTGGTGACTGGCGCATCGGCGGCATCATCGGCGCAGCCATGATCATCAACCTCGTCGTGGCCGCCTCGGCCGGCTTCATTATTCCGTTGACCTTGAAACGCCTGAAAGTGGATCCGGCATTGGCTGGCGGTGTCGTGCTGACTACGGTCACCGATGTGATCGGTTACATGGCGTTCCTGGGACTCGCCGCAATGTTCCTCATGTAAAGGCGCTGAGGTCCTTCTGGATCCAGCTGGGCGCAAACAGGCGCGGCACGTCATTGCCGGTCACGAAGTCCAGCAACTCGTCTTTGACCTTCATGGCATCCCGGTAACCCAGATCGATCAATTCTCGCGTGTAGGCCATCTCGAACAGCAGGAAGCTCAAGAGGCGATTCTCGCCGGGATTGCTTCCTCCGACGCCGCGCAGCAGGGCACGAATTGCAAACGGCAGTTCTGCACGGTGCTTGTGGGCGATGACCCGCAGGTCTTCGCTCGGCACGATCAGCATCGTGTCGATTGGCCGGTAGGGTCGGCCGCCACGCCGGTCTCCATCAGGTGGCGCTGAGTCCAGCATTTCGTTGATACGGGTAATGCGTTCAAGGTCGGAATACAGGCCGTCCATAAACAGAGTGTCGAGCATGTAACCTGCGATCTGGACAAAGCTCGGCGGATCGCCTGGCGTATCCGGGACCGTTTCCCCGGTCTCGTCGCGGATGCCGATGACGAGGATACGGTCGGCACCCAAATGCACGGCCGGACTGAGAGGCGTCGCCTGGCGCATAGCGCCGTCGCCGAAATACTCGTTACCAATGCACACGGGCGGAAAGATCATCGGCACCGCAATCGATGCCATGAGGTGATCCAGGTGCAGATCGATGTTTTTACCGAGCCGCCGTGTACGCTCCCAGGGCTCCAGGTCGGACCGCGCTTCGAAGAACGTTGTCGACCTCGCAGAGGCATAGCCAGCCGCAGTGACCGCAACGGCGTCGAGATGCCCCGCTTCAATGCCGTCCCGGATCCGTGGGAAGTGCACATTCTTGCTTAACAAGGCACGCAGCGGCGCGTTATCCAACAGCGATTTCGGTGTGCCGACCAGCCAGCCACCGAGGATAAGCGAGGCCATCCAGTGCAGGCTGCTCTTGAGCATGGTCAGGTGATCGGTCTTGTAAACGTGGTGGCAGCGAAAATGGCCCCAGACCCGCTCGAGCTCGGCGACGGCTGTACGGTAGTTCCGGGCACGGGAGGCGAGAACCACCGAGTTGACGGCCCCGGCGGAGGTCCCGCTGATGACCGAGAACGGGTTGGGCCGGCCGCGCGGCATCAATTCGGCCACCGCCTTGAGCACGCCAACCTGGAATGCGCCGCGGGCGCCCCCGCCCGGCATGACCAGTGCGGTCCTCACTTTGTCCGGCGGGCTGTTCATGCCTTAATTCTAAAGAGATACTTCGCCATGATGGAGATCGTATTATAATGCGCGTCCGAAAAAGGGACCCACATCATGAATCGAAATATTACCGTCACCCTCGTTTTTGCCGCCCTGGCGGCCATATTCGGCTTTACCTCCATCGGTATCGCCAATGACCAGGTGACGACCGGCGACCCGGCACCTGAATTCGAGCTGTCCGATCAGAATGGCCAGCTGCATTCGCTCGAGGACTATCGGGACCAGTGGGTAGTGCTGTATTTCTACCCGAAAGACGAAACGCCCGGCTGTACGACCGAGGCCTGCGAGTTCCGCGACAATATCTTCGCTTACAGGGAACTGAACGCCCAGATCCTGGGTGTCAGCCTCGACGACGCGGAGTCGCACAAGGCCTTCGCCGAGAACCACGGGTTGCCCTTCCCGCTGCTTGCCGATGTCGATGGCGAAGCGGCAACTGCCTATGGCGTCAAGACGCGCATGTTCGGCATGACCGTCGCCAAGCGCCAGACGTTCATCATTGGTCCCGACGGCACCATAGCGAAGCACTACGAGCAGGTGAAACCCGCAGAGCACTCCGATGAGGTGCTTGCTGACCTCAAGAAGCTGACGTCGCTCTAGGAATTGAACGTCGAAATCTGGGTTCGCCGTCAAAAGCGCCGCTCAGGTCGTCCGGGCTCGCTGCGCCCGTGACTGGAAGATGACGGCTTCCCAACGAAACCGGAATCCTGTGAGCGGATCATGTGGAGCGTAGTACCGAGCGTCGTCGTTCTAGGGCTGGTCGCCATCGCCGCCGTGCGACTCGCACACAGTCGCGCCTCGCCCATTGACGCAACCGAAGCACGCGTTGCGGCTGCGACGGTTCTGGGCATAGGCACAGCCATTCAGAGCGCGCACTTCGTGGAGGAGTGGGCGACGGGGTTTCACGCACGCTTTCCGGCCCTGTTGGGCCTGGACCCTATGCCGCTAAGTTTTTTTGTTGCGTTCAACCTTGCGTGGATCGCCGTCTGGATCGCTTCCATACCGTTTCTTCGGCTCGGCCGAAAAGCAGCGTTCTTCGCCGCATGGTTTCTTGCTATCGCCGGTATCCTGAACGGTATTGCCCATCCACTGATGGCAATGACATCAGG
>SHLT01000148.1 GCA_004282875.1 Chromatiales bacterium
TTATTGTTTGTGATCAAACGCAGTCGACCGCGCCGGCATAAACAAGCGGGCGCAAAGATGCGTTGAATTGTGATTTTCCCCAAATAGGATTGTTCTATACCGGCTGAGCCGGTCGCGCATCATACCACAAATTTCGTGCCGAGCTTAGGCTTCACAAGTCGCTTCTTCAGCTTGGCGGTCTTCGGTAAGCCGTTGATATACGGAGGGTAATTCTCACCCTTGATCAGTGGTTCGAGGTAGCGGCGTGCGGCAGCCGTGATCCCGAAGCCATCCTTGGTGATATAGCGCCGCGGCACCATTTTTTCCTTGTTGGCGATGCGGCCGAGCGGGGCCGACTCGATCTTCCACCGGTACGGCTTGTCCGATACGCGCTTGATAACCGGCATGACCGCCGTTTTGCCCTGCAGCGCGTATTCTACGGCCGCCTTGCCCACAGCGTAGGCCTGTTTAACATCGGTGTCCGAGGCGATGTGGCGTGCGGACCGTTGCAGGTAATCGGCGATCGCGTAGTGATATTTGAATCCGAGATTGTCGCGGACCATCGTGGCCACCACCGAGGCGACCCCGCCCAGCTGGGCGTGCCCGAAAGCGTCACGCGTGCCCTGGTCGGCCAGGAACTTGCCGTTGGCGTACTGGGCGCCTTCGCTGACGACGATGACGCAGTAACCGTAGTCATTGACGCATCGGCGGACCTTCTTCAGGAAGTCGCGCTTCTTGAACGGAATTTCGGGGAACAAGATGATATGCGGCGCATCCCCGGGTTCCTTGCCCGCGAGTCCACCTGCCGCCGCGATCCAGCCGGCGTGGCGCCCCATGACTTCGAGGATAAACACCTTGGTCGAGGTCTCGGCCATCGACGCGACGTCCATCGCGGCTTCCTGGGTCGAGACGGCGACGTATTTCGCGACCGACCCGAAGCCCGGGCAGCAATCCGTAACCGGCAGATCGTTGTCGACGGTCTTCGGCACGCCCAGGCAGGTCACGGGGAATCCCAACTTCTTGGAGATCTGCGACACCTTGTGGGCTGTGTCCATCGAGTCGTTACCGCCGTTGTAGAAGAAATACCCGATATCGTGCGCTTTGAAGACCTCGATAAGGCGTTCGTATTCGGCGCGATTTTCCTCGATGCCTTTCAGTTTGTAGCGTGCAGAGCCGAACGCGCCTCCGGGCGTGTGCATCAGGGCCGCAATGGCGGCGGCGCTTTCCTTGCTGGTATCGATCATGTTCTCTGTCAGCGCGCCGATGATGCCGTTGCTGCCGGCATACACGTTGGCGATCTTGTTCGGATGTTTGCGTGCCGTCTCGATGACGCCGCACGCCGTAGCATTGATGACAGCTGTAACGCCGCCCGACTGGGCATAAAATGCGTTCATTGCAGACATGGTTCGATTCCTGATTTGACGTTGTTGAGAGGCCGCAAGGATACCTCGCATTGACGGCAATGTCCTTTGCGAGTAGCGTAATCGCCCCTTTGGAATTCGACGAGATTTGGCAATGCGTATCGTACTTCTTGGCGCTCCGGGATCCGGCAAGGGAACCCAGGCGAAAAAACTGATGGCTGACAAAAACATCCCGCAGGTTTCAACCGGCGACATGTTGCGTGAGGCAGTGGCCGAGGGCACGCGTTTTGGCCGGAAAGCCAAGTCGATCATGGAGGCCGGCAACCTGGTTCCTGACGAGGTTGTCCTGGGCATCATCAGCGAGCGTCTCGGTCAGCCTGATGCGCAGGAAGGGTTCATCCTGGATGGCTTTCCGCGGACGACCCAGCAGGCCCTCGACCTTGAGGAACTGCTCGACCAGATGGGGACGCCGCTGAATTCGGCGGTCCTCATGGATGTCGATTTCGACATTCTCATGAAGCGCCTGACGGGGCGTCGCACCTGTTCATTGACCGGTAAGCTGCTGAATGTCTACTACTCTTCACAGGAAGAACTGGACGAATGCACCGACGCTGGCGGTGAGCTGATCCAGCGCGAAGACGACAACGAAGAGACGATCGGTAATCGGCTCGATGTCTATCGTGAGAATACCGAGCCGCTGATCGAGTTTTACCGCAAACGCGACAAACTCGTGACCATCAATGCCGAAGGCACGATCGACGAGGTTTACGAGCGTCTGGTCGAGGCGCTATAGCAAGTCCAGCAGGTCGTTCCCGATCAGTTCCGCGCGCCAGCCGTTGAAGACGCGCGAATCGCGGTTACCGGAAATAATGACCCCCGACAATTCGCGTTTTGATGCGACCGTTTCCGCCGCAATGTCCAGATCTTGCGCGCAGGCAGCGACGCGCGCCTGCATCTCCTTGAGCAGGGCCTTTTGGCCCTCGTCCGGGGGGCTCGGCGGGCTGTAGTCGCGATTGTCGCCAGCGGATGCGGCAAGCATTTCCAGCAACTGACGACCTACGCGCTTGACGAGCTTGGGCGGCACACCCTGGATATCGGTCATGGCCGACTCGGACTCGGGAAGCCTGTAAGCGATATCCAGCAGGACGTTGTCGCGCATAATCCATTGCCGTGGCCGATCGCGCTTGATTGCTTCGGCTTCGCGCCACCCGGCCAGCCGCGCCGCCGCCGCGCGTCTCCGGCCGCGAAAATTGCGCGCTCCTTTCAAGCGGTCGAGCGCCTGGTTTTCACCGATATCGTAGAGGACGGGATCCAGCAACCAGTGTGAGTCCTCGCGCGCCCACGCCAGCCGGCCTTTTTTGTCGAGTTTCTCCGAGAGCAGGTCGCAGGCGGCCAGCAGGTACTCGACGTCCTCGGCCGCATAATCGAGGTATTCCTGCCGCAACGGCCGTTTGCTCCAGTCGGCACGCGTGTGCGACTTGTGGATCTCGACGTCAAACAGCTCCTTGACGAGTCCGGCGTAGCCCATCTGCGCGGGGTGTCCGAGCAGGCCGGCAGCGACCTGGGTGTCGAAAATAGACGTGGGCATCGTGCCGGCCGTCTGGTAGATGACCTCGATATCCTGCCGGGCCGAATGCAAAACCCAGTCATGGGCGAGCATTTCTTTCCAGAAGTCGTCCTGCGAGTGTCCGGACAACGGATCGACGCACCAGATATGATCGCGCGCCGATATCTGCACGAGGCAAAGTTGAGCAAAGTAGGTGCGTTCGCGCATGAACTCCGTATCAACCCCGAGCTGCCCGTGACTTTGCAGGGCAGGGAGAAGCGAGTCGGATTCTTCGACGAATTGATAATCAGACATGAAAAAGGCGTGGGCGAAAATCGGACACAGAGGTTAACATGCGCACATCATGCTGACGCTATTGCAAACGCTGGTTGACATCGTCCGCCTCAGAAAGGGTCCGGATGCGATTCCCCATTCCATGGCGCTGTTCGTCATCGTGGTCGGCTTCTGGCTGTTCGTCGATCTGCTTGGCGAGCTGCTGATCCCCGACCTCGGGACGACGTCGATCTCGGGACTCATCGTGAGCCTGATCGGCCTGGTCCTGTTCGCAATGATTGTGGCGCTAGACCGCAAGAATGAGCGGCTTTTGCAAATGATGACGGCATTGATCGGCTGTGGCGCAGTGCTGGGATTGGTGCTGACCATTGTGATTGCGGTCATGTTGCGATTCCAGGAGCTGTCGGCCGTCGCCGTGCTCGGGCTCATGACCGTCTGGGCCATCACGCTGTTCTCAATTGTTGTCGATGGGCATATAGTGTCGCGGACGCTGGAGCGGCCGCGCCTGTACGGCGTGATACTCGCCTTTCTCATCTTTGCGCTGCAGTACTACCTGAGTTCCGCGATGAATCCGGCGCAGACGACCGCGGCGTAGTTCGATATGCATATTCACATTCTCGGCATCTGTGGAACCTTCATGGGCGGCGTCGCGGCCCTCGCTCGCGCGGCCGGCCATGAGGTGACCGGTTGCGATCGCAACGTCTACCCACCCATGAGCACACAGCTCAAATCGCTGGGAATCGAAATTCATGAAGGTGTCGATGCCGGGCAACTGGACATCAATCCCGACTGCGTGGTCGTGGGAAACGTCATGAGCCGTGGGGTCGACGTCGTTGAAGCAATGCTTGATCGGAATATGCCCTACAAATCCGGGCCTGCCTGGCTGGCCGAAAACGTGCTCAACGATCGTCATGTGATGGCCATCGCCGGCACGCACGGGAAAACCACAACGGCCAGCATGCTGGCCTGGATTCTGGAAGACGCAGGGCATGCGCCGGGCTTTCTTATCGGCGGCATCCCTGCGAACTTCGGTACCTCTGCGCGTTTTGGGGATTCGCAGTACTTCGTCGTCGAAGCCGACGAGTACGACACGGCGTTCTTCGACAAGCGGGCGAAGTTCGTTCACTATCGCCCGCGCACGCTGGTGCTGAATAACCTGGAGTACGACCACGCCGACATCTACCAGGATCTGGACGCGATTCTCTGGCAGTTTCACCAGCTACTGCGCACCGTGCCCGGCAAAGGGCGCATCATCCTGAACGGTGTCGACGAGAACCTGAAAGTCTTGCTGAGCCAGGGTTGCTGGACACCGACGGAGACGTTCAGCACGGGTGACGATACTGACTGGATGGCGCGCTTCGGCGACAAGGTAGAGCGCCACATCGGGATGCGTGGGCCGGGCGGGCAGGCGGCAGAGACCCGCTGGCGCATCGGGGGGACGTATAACCTCGAGAACGCGCTTGCGGCGGTTGCCGCGGCTGCGTCGGCTGGCGTCTCGCTCGAGAAGGCCGTTGACTCGATGTCCCGGTTCGACGGGGTGAAGCGCCGCATGGAGCGTACGGCAACGGTTGCGGATATCGCGATTTATGACGATTTTGCGCATCACCCGACAGCCATTGCCAAGTCAATCCGCTCCATGCGCAGGCGTTATCCGGGTCATCGCATCGTCGTCGCTGTCGAACCCCGCTCCAATACGATGAAACTCGGCGTACACAATGAAACGCTGGCAGACGCGTTGCAGGGCGCCGATCTCGTATGGATGTACCGGCCGGACGACATGCCTCGCGACTTCGAAGGCCACCTGGAGTCGCTCGGCAAGAAGTTGCGGCTGTACGATGATTACGATCGCCTGGTCAACGACATGTCCACGCGGGTCCTCGGCGGCGACCAGGTCATATTCATGAGCAACGGCGGCTTTGGCTCGGCTCGCCAGACGCTGACAGCGTTGCTGCAGCGAACCAGAGCCGGATAAACAGTCTATATTTAGAGAGTGACTACGCCGCTTTTTCCCTTGAATACGGTTCTCTTCCCGGGCGGACCTTTGCCACTGCGCGTGTTCGAGCCACGCTACCTCGACATGATTAGTCGCTGCATGAAGAATGACACGCCCTTCGGCGTCCTGCTCATCCGGGACGGCCAGGAGGTCGGGCCCGTGACGACGCACGAGGTCGGTACGCTGGCCACGATTACCGACTGGTACCAGGGCAGCGATGGCTTATTGGGTGTGACCGCTATCGGCACGCAGCGATTTCGATTGCTGACCGCGGAGCGCCAGGATGACGGCCTCAACGTGGGGGAGATTGAGCTGCTCCCAATGGCGGACTCTATGCCGCTGCCCGAGCAGTTTTCAGGACTGCCGCACATCCTCGAGAGCGTCATGAACGATCTCGGCCGGCTGTACGAGAATCTCGAGCGCCGCTTCGATGATGCGGCATGGGTGGCGCACCGCTTTGTGGAGATCCTGCCGATCGGGCTCGAGCAAAAGCAGCTCTGGCTCGAGAGTGAGGATATTCCCGCCTGCCTGAGCATGATCGAGAGCGTCCTCCATACCTGACAGTCAGGTAAACTGCGCAGAGCAGAATTATGGAAACTACCCATATCACGGCGAGATGCTGCCGCTGGAATGTTGATTACATGAGTCTTTTCGCGAGCAACCGACAAACCCTGCTGATCGCCGCGCTAGTGGCGCTGTCGTTGCGTGCTTTGACACCGGACGGTTACATGCCGGGGTCGGCGCACAGTGGCCTGCTCTACGAACTCTGTCCGGACGGCATGCCTGGAGCAATCATGCAGGCACTGGCCGGCGACCGCCATCACCATCATCATGGCGGTGAGAATGGGGCGTCGGTCACGGGAACCGAGCAATGCCCGATCGGCCACATGCTGGCGTCGGTAGTCGCCGTGGATATGGGGGGACAGCCCGACCTCGTTCCGGACGCAACGGCGCTTGAGGACGCACCCGCCACCATCCTGATGCGGGTATCGACCACCGCGTATCGTTCGCGCGCACCACCCGCCTGAGTAGCAATCGCCAAACCATTTTCGTTGCGCGGCGCTTGCCGCGTAACTGATTTCTACTCAGGAGAAAAACCATGAACTCTTGCATACGCACGGCCGTGGCGGCCGTGCTGTTGTTGCCAGCCGCCGTGGCCGCGCAACAAGCTGCCGGGCCGGGCGCGTCCGACGTGGACGAAGTGATCGTGATCGGCAGATCGGTCGCGACGGGCCTTGCGCGAATCGAAGTCGATCGCGAAATGCTGGTCGACACGGCGACGATACTCAAGGAGATTCCAGGCGCCAACGTCAATGCAAACGGCCCCGTTACAGGGATCGCCCAATATCGTGGCATGTACGGTGATCGCATATCCGTCGTGATCGACCACCTCGGCGTCGTGTCGGGCGGCCCGAATGCCATGGACGCGCCCCTGTCGTATGT
>SHLT01000210.1 GCA_004282875.1 Chromatiales bacterium
GTGCGTCGGTATGCCCGACGAAGATATTGGACACGGCCGATACCGATTCGGCGTGGCTGGTTCCGAGCAACCTGTGTAGCCAGCCACCGAAAACCCCAACGACACGTTGCATGACCCCGAGGTAGTACAGCACGGACATCAGGGCCGCAAAGAACACGATCACTGGCAGCACATTGAAGGCGACGGTAAAGCCCAGTGACTCTTCGATCCGGGTACCGAACATGAACTCAATACCGTGCTTGCCCTGGTTGATGACAAACTGAACGCCGGTGACAACCGAATCGAGAAAGCGCCCGCCCCACGGGACATACAACACAAAGGCCGCGACAGCCGCCTGAATGGCGAATGCGATGCCGACAGTACGGCCATTGATCTTCCCGCGATTGGTCGAGAAAAGAACTGCGAGCCCGAGAATCGTCGCGATGCCAACCAGGCTCATTACTGCTTGCACGAGACGAGACTCCTGAAATCTTTCAGACCGCCCAGCTCGGGGCCCACGGCCACGAATTCCCAGCCAAGCGACATACACGCATCACGGTCCCAGGGGCCGTCGCCGTAGTACGTCACAGACTTGAAGCTGCTGCCGAGATGCGACAACGCGATCTCCATAATGCCGGTCCTTTCGTGATGGTCATTGGCAGTCACTAACGGGAAATGCTCAAATTCGAAACCGGCTGACTTCAGCTTGAGCTCGGCGCTCTCGCGCCACCCACCCGTTGCGATGGCAACGGCGTGCGATGTCGAGCCGGAGAGGCTGCGCAGCAGGTCGGCCGCGCCAGGAATCTCCACAAAGGGACCGTGCTTCTCTATGTGGCGGCGCAATGCCTCGACGAAGTAAGACTTGATCTCCTCCATCGGCTCCGGCTCAGCAGGCAAATTATTGTCCGCCAGGATCTGCACGAGAACACCCGTATCGGTTACGTAATCGTACTCGTGCAACGACGGACGCAGGCGCACGGGTCCGAGCACGGCGCCAACGGCCTCGCGATAAAGCGCGTCATCAACAGCAACTGACTGCAGCAGCGTTCCGTCTATGTCGAAAATAGTGGCATGCATGTTTGTGCGCCTGGATTCATTGCTTCACTCTCCATGGTGGGTAGCGGCGATTCTCACCGGCATGGTAGATACAAATGCGATTGCCTGCCGGGTCGTTCGTGTAAGCCTCTCGCCACAACCACCTCTGATCGGTCGGCATAGACAGGAATTCTATCCCGTTCGCACGCAAAGCCTCTACGGTTCCATCAACGTCATCAACTTCGAAATATACAACCGTTCCTGATGCGATGTCGTCGCGCTCGCCACTGTGAATGGACAGGGTAGAGCCAGAAGGAGTTTCGAAACGCGCGTAACGTGGCGGACTATCGACGATCTGTATCAGCCCGAGCTTCATATAAAACTCGACAGACGCATCGTAGTCGACGCAGACCAGCGTGACCTGGTTCAGATCCATTCAAGACACTCAAGCTTGCCTAACATCGGCGCAACGCTCCGCGGTACAGGTGCGCCCATATTCGCTGCATGCGTTATGGACTACAAGCCAATATCCCGCCTGACCTGTTCTTCCGCCTTCTTGAGGTCGGACTGGAGACGATCCAACTCCTCCTGCAATGGCGCCGTCAGCATGGCTGTCTCGGCCTTGAGTTCAATCGACGGGACCGTGGCCATCAGGTCCACAGGTGGCGCAGTCGGCTGCTCGGGCTCCTGTAAGTTAACAAGCGCGATAACCGCTATTGCGGCCGCAATGCCGGTGATGGTGCTCGCCCACCAGAACAGCGGTGGCCTGGCAACCGGGACCGGACGCTGCGTCTCTGTCTCCGGCGTTGCGGCTCGCAGCGATGCATCGATACGGCGATCCAGCTCGTCGGAGATGGTCACGTCAATGCGCTGAGCGTCTTCACGAAGTTGTTTAGCAAGCTTATCCATAGGCTTCACTCTTATCGGCCGCGCCATTCATGTGCGATTCC
>SHLT01000052.1 GCA_004282875.1 Chromatiales bacterium
CGCTTTGCGCGCGCAAGTCTACACTGGTTTCCCGAACATGAAAGTCTCAACCCTGCGAGCCCTCTCCCCGGCCGACGGCCGCTACGCCGACAAGGTCAACGGCCTCCGCGATCTCTTCAGCGAATATGGCCTGATTCGCTACCGTGTACTGGTGGAAATCCGCTGGTTGCAGTGCCTGGCCGACGAGCCGGACGTCGGTGAATTGAGTCCCCCGTCCTCGGTCATGAAGAACCTGCTCAACAGTATTGTGGACGACTTTTCACTCGACGACGCCGAACGCGTCAAGGACATCGAGGCGACGACCAATCACGACGTTAAGGCGGTCGAGTATTTCATTCGCGAAAAACTGGGTGACGGCCCCGAGACGCAGTCACTGAAGGACTTCCTGCATTTCTCCTGTACGTCTGAAGACATCAACAACCTGTCGTATGCGCTCATGCTGCGCGCTGCGCGCAGCGATGTCCTTGGCCCGCAGATGCGGCAACTGCGCAACAAGCTCACTGGCATGGCGCGGGAACATGCGGACCTGCCAATGTTGTCGCGCACGCACGGACAGACTGCGAGCCCCACGACACTCGGCAAGGAACTCGCTAACGTAGTCGCGCGTCTCGAGCGCTGCGAAACGCAGCTGGCGGGCGTGCAAATTCTCGGTAAATTCAATGGCGCCGTCGGCAACTACAACGCGCACGTGGTCGCCTATCCCGACGCCGACTGGCCGGCTATCAGCCATCGCTTCATCGAGTCGCTGGGCTTGCAACCCAACCCTTACACAACCCAGATCGAACCGCATGACTGGACCGCCGAGTACTGTCACGCACTGATTCGCTATAACACGGTGCTTATCGATTTCGCACGCGATGTCTGGGGCTACATTTCCCTCGGCTACTTCAAGCAAAAAGTCGCAAAGGACGAAGTCGGATCTTCGACCATGCCGCACAAGGTGAACCCGATCGATTTCGAGAACGCCGAAGGCAATCTCGGTATGGCCAATGCGCTGCTGGCTTTTTTCGCGGAGAAGCTGCCGATTTCCCGCTGGCAACGCGATCTGACGGATTCCACGGTGCAGCGAAATCTCGGTGTAGCGGCGGGGTACCTCGTGATCGCACTGCAGTCGCTGCAGAAGGGCGTGGGTAAGCTCATGGTCAACAAGGAGGCGATCCACGCGGACGTTTCCGAGGCCTGGGAAGTACTGGCCGAAGCCGTGCAAACCGTCATGCGGCGTTACGGCATTGAGAACCCCTACGAGAAGCTCAAAGCGCTGACCCGCGGCCAAGCGGTCAACAAGGAGATCCTGATCGAGTTTATCGGCACGCTGGATATACCGGAGGCCGAGAAAGCACGTTTGCTGGAGCTGACGCCAGAGACCTACATTGGCCTTTCAGACCGGCAGGCCCGGGACATCTGACGCCCGCTGCGCGATGTCGGCTCAATGCTGAGGTTTCCCGGCAAGCTGAGCGCCGAGCAGTTTCTGGAACGTTACTGGCAGAAGAATCCGCTCTTCATGCCGGCGGCCCTGCCGCATATTCGCCCGGCCATCACGCGCAATGAACTTGCCTGGCTGGCCACGCTCGACGACGTCGAGTCGCGACTCGTATTTTCGCAACGCTCGGGAGAGCAGGTTCGGTACCGTGCAGAAACCGGCCCCTTCGACGCCGCCTATCTCGCCGCCCTGCCCGCACGGGACTGGACCCTGCTCGTTCACGATGTCGAGAAACACGTGCCCGCGATGCGCAAGCTGTTCGACCACGTACCCTTTATCCCGGATTGGCGCATCGACGACCTCATGGTGAGTTTCGCGGCGCCCGGCGGCGGCGTCGGGCCGCATCGTGACAACTACGACGTATTTCTATGCCAGGGCATCGGCCGGCGCGAGTGGCATGTCACAACAGATGAGATCGCAGACGATCCGCACGCGAGTGACGATCTAGCCATCACCCGCACGTTCAAAGGGATCACGCACGCAGTCAGTGAAGGGGATGTGCTGTACCTGCCGCCGGGCGTCGCGCACTGGGGAACCGCGACGCGGGCCTGCATGACCTATTCCGTTGGCATGCGCGCACCACAGCGGTCTGACTTTCTCATCGGGCTCGCCGATAGCCAGCAACACAATCCGTTCTACCGCGACCCTGACCTGCTGGCCGTCGAGGCGGTTCCGGGATTCATTTCGTCCGAGGCCAGGAAAAGAGCGCAGCACCTGGTCGACGGTCAGCTCAATGAAGCAGACGTTGCGAAAACACTGGGTTGCCTCGCTACCCAAACCAAGGACTGGATCACGCCCGAGGGTGCTGACGATGACGAAGCCCTCGAGCTCGCCGACACCCTGCTGCAGGCGGGCAAACTCACCGTCCACGGGATGGCATGCATCGCGTGGGACGACCACAGTGTGTACGTCAACGCGGCGCAGCGGCCACGATCGCCGGGAGACGCCGACTGGCTGCGGTCGATGTGTGCGTTACGCGTACTCGATGGCGCACTGATCGTCGACACAGCCGCCAGGGATTGTGTTATATGGATGTCGAAAATGGGCGCATTTGATCTTCCTGAGAAAGAATGACCATATGTGAAGCCCTCAGCGCCCGGGACATTTGGATCAGTCTGTCTGAAATGCAGATTTGGCGCGGGATGCGAATGACTTGCAACTGGGAAAGATGCGCCAAAACGTGACGCAGTTGGCAAAGCGTCTTCATTGTCACCGGTAATATGTTCAGCCTATGGAACAGGCACGGCAAAAAGGGAAACGCTGGGTCATCTCGACACGCGAAGAAATGCGTGAAGCAGCCATCGAGGTCGCCCGCGAAGCGAGCCGCAAGGTATCGATCTTTACACACGACCTCGAGCCCGGCATTTACGACGATCCGGAGTTCCTCGAGATCATCAAACGCCTGGTCCTGTCGCAGACCTACGCGCGCATTCGTGTCTTGATTGCAGATCCCTCACGAGCCGTAAAGAACGGCAATAATTTTGTGCACCTGGGTCGCCGGCTCAACACCTACATCGAATTTCGGCATGTCCGCGAAGATCTGCGAACGCATGCCGAGGCATTCTGCATTGCCGACGAGACGGCTCTCGTCTATCGGCTGCAGGCTCCACGCTGGGAAGGCATCGCGGACACGCACGAACCTTCTGTTACGAAACTCTACGGAAAGATGTTTGACGAAATCTGGGCCGCCAGCGAAGTCGAAGTCGAGTTTCGACAGCTCGGAATATAACGACAAACTGCCTGGGGAAGCGATGTATCCAACCGATCTGACAGTCGCTGCTGTGGTGGAGCACGACGGCAAGTACCTGATTGTCGAAGAGACAGCCATGGGGCAGCGCGTATTCACCCAGCCCGGCGGACACATCGAGGCCGGCGAATCTCCCGAAGAAGCGGTTGAGCGTGAGACCCTCGAAGAATCCGGCTGCACCGTATCCTGTGCCGACCTCGTCGGCGTCTACCTCTGGATTCACCCGCAAACCCGCCAGCAGTTCCTGCGCGTAATCTATGCGGCGCGCTTCATCAGCTGTGACGAGTCCCTGCAACTCGATGACGGCATTCTCAACCGCTACTGGATGACGCTGCAAGAGCTCGAACAGCGCCACGCAGCATTGCGATCGCCGACCGTGTTGCGCTGTGTCCACGACTACGCTGCGGGCTACCGCCAGTCTGATGCCCTGCTCACCGGGATGCTGCCGCTGGAGCAAAACGTCCACCGCATTCTCGCGTCGGCCGATCTCGTTTAAGCCGCGGACGGTGATAGAATCCGCGCGCTATGACCAAGCGCGTAATCCTGGGCCTTTCGGGTGGCGTTGATTCGGCTGTCGCCGGACTGCTCCTGAAAGATGAAGGCTACGACGTCCACGCCCTGCATATGACGAACTGGGAGGACGACGACGGCTATTGCACGGCCGCAGAGGACCTGCAGGATGCGCGCAAGGTCTGTGAACAGCTCGACATTCCCTTGCATCACGCGAACTTTGCCAGGCAGTACCGCGACCAGGTGTTCGAGTACTTTCTCGACGAGTACAAAAAGGGCCGTACTCCGAACCCCGACGTACTCTGCAACCGCGAAATCAAGTTTGGGGTCTTCCGTGACTACGCAAAGAGGCTCGGCGGCGAACTCCTCGCTACCGGCCATTACGCCCGATCGGGGATGGTTGACGGGCACGGCGCTCTCTTCAAGGGCCGGGACCTCAACAAGGACCAAAGCTATTTCCTGCATGCCGTTAGCGCCGAAGCGCTCGCCGAATCCGTTTTTCCGCTCGGCGAACTGCAGAAGGGTGAGGTCCGCCAGATCGCTCGCGACCGGGGACTCGTCGTCCACAATAAAAAGGACTCAACGGGAATCTGCTTCATCGGCGAACGTCCGTTTCGCGAATTCCTGAGCACCTACATCCCGGCCAACCCGGGCCCGATGCGAACCCCCGATGGTGAAATCATGGGGGAACACCAGGGCCTGATGTACTACACGCTGGGCCAACGCCAGGGCCTCATGATCGGAGGGCATCCGGATCATGGCGAGGAACCCTGGTATGTCGTCGGCAAAAATACCGATGACAATGCGCTGATCGTGGCGCAGGGCGAACACGAGATGCTGTTCTCGCGAGCCCTGACCGCGACGGACGCAAGCTGGATCGGGAAAGCCCCGGCGGGACTCGAAGAAGGACTGCGCTGCAAAGCCAAAGTTCGCTACCGCCAGGCCGATCAGGATTGCGTCGTGGCCACGCTCGGCGACGGCCAGCTCGAGGTCCGGTTCGACACACCGCAAAAGGCCGTTGCACCCGGCCAGTTCGTCGTTTTTTACGACGAAAGTCTATGCCTCGGTGGTGCGGTTATCGACAAATTGGGGTAAGCGCGACCCCAGCCCTTTCGCTATAATGCGCACCCCCACGGCCGCCAGGCCGTTCCCGATACACGCAACAACTTGAAAAACCCGGAGAACACAAGATGACGGACAGCTTCGGCGCACGCTCCAAGCTCACGGTCGGCGGTAACGACTTTGACATTTATCGTCTCGACGCAGTCAAGGAAGGCCATGTCGATCGCCTCCCCTATTCCCTCAAGGTCCTGATGGAAAACCTGCTTCGCCATGAAGACGGCCGCGACGTCACTCGCGACGACATCCTGGCGCTTGCGAACTGGGACCCGAAAGCTGCCCCAAGTACGGAAATCTCATTTACGCCGGCACGTGTTGTATTACAGGACTTCACGGGAGTCCCGGCCGTCGTCGACCTGGCTGCCATGCGCGATGCTGTCGTCAAGCTGGGCGGCTCGGCAGAAGACATCAACCCGCTATCACCGGCCGAGCTTGTCATTGACCACTCGGTGCAGATCGATCACTACGGCGCGGCCAACGCACTCGACCTCAATACCAAGATCGAGTTCCAGCGCAACAAGGAGCGTTACTCGTTCCTCAAGTGGGGCCAGCAGGCATTCGACAACTTCGCGGTGGTTCCACCGAATACCGGCATCGTGCACCAAGTCAATCTTGAGTATTTGTCCAGGGTTGTCTTTGATGTCGAGAAGGAAGGCAGTAGAAGAGCTTATCCGGATACCGTTGTTGGAACGGATAGTCATACCACCATGATCAATGGCCTCGGCGTCCTTGGCTGGGGCGTCGGCGGTATCGAAGCGGAAGCAGCCATGCTCGGTCAGCCGATTACGATGCTGATCCCGCATGTCATCGGTTTCAAGCTCACCGGCAAGCTGAAAGAAGGCACGACCGCAACGGACCTCGTACTGACCTGCACCGAGATGCTGCGCAACAAGGGCGTCGTAGGCAAGTTTGTCGAATTCTTTGGCGACGGCCTTGCCGAAATGCCCCTGGCCGATCGCGCAACGCTCGGCAACATGGCACCCGAATTCGGCTCGACCTGCGGCATCTTCCCGATCGACGGCGAAACGATCCGTTACATGAAGCTCTCCGGACGGGATGACGCGCAGTGCGATCTCGTGGAGGCTTACGCTCGCGAACAAGGCATGTGGCGCGAGGACGGCCAGCCCGATGCGCTTTACACAGACATCCTCGAACTCGACCTCGGCGATGTCGAGCCGAGCATCGCAGGGCCTAAACGTCCGCAGGACCGGATCGCACTCAGCGCGGCGGCATCGTCGTACAAGAAAATTCTCGCCGACACGATTGCCAAGCGCGACGGTGGCGGCACGGGTGTCGCCAAGCTCGACGGCAAGGATGTCGATATCAATGACGGCTCTATCCTGATCGCCGCGATCACGAGTTGCACCAATACCTCGAACCCGGCCGTCATGGTTGCTGCCGGCCTGCTTGCACGCAATGCGGCCGCGAAAGGACTCAAGGCGCAGCCCTGGGTCAAGACGAGTCTCGCGCCGGGCTCCCGCGTCGTGTCGGACTACCTCGAAAAGGCCGAGCTTCTCGACGATCTCGAAGCCGTCGGTTTCTACACGGTTGGCTACGGCTGTACGACCTGCATTGGTAACTCGGGACCGTTGAAGCCCGAGATCGCTGACGCAGTGACGAGCAACAAGGTTGTCGGCACGA
This sequence comes from Chromatiales bacterium, assembly GCA_004282875.1. Lineage (GTDB taxonomy): Bacteria > Pseudomonadota > Gammaproteobacteria > Steroidobacterales > Woeseiaceae > UBA1847. Next base: position 6,498 of record SHLT01000052.1, read on the forward strand.
GCGTGCTCTCAGGCAATCGCAACTTCGAAGGCCGCATTCATGCACTTGTGCAGCACAACTTCCTGGCCTCGCCGCCGCTCGTGGTTGCGTACGCACTCGCCGGCAACATGAACGTCGACCTCTACAACGACCCGCTCGGTCAGGATCAGGACGGCAATGACGTCTTTCTCAAGGACCTGTGGCCATCGCAACAGGAAATCTACGATGTCGTCGGCGCGAGCATTGATTCGAACATGTTCAAGTCGAGCTACGGCAAGGTCTTCGAGGGCGACGACAACTGGAAGCGCATCGACTCCTCGACGGGCGACATTTACGCGTGGGAGGGCGATTCGACGTACGTGCGCAACCCACCCTATTTTGAAGGCATGACCAATCAGGCCGAGCCGGTTAGCGACATCTCGGGCGCACGCGTTCTGGCATTGCTCGGCGACTCCGTTACGACCGACCATATTTCGCCAGCCGGTGCGATCGCGAAGGACAGCCCTGCTGCCCAGTACCTCGAAGCCAACGGCGTCAAGCCATCCGATTTCAACTCCTATGGCTCGCGCCGCGGTAATCACGAAGTGATGATGCGCGGCACGTTCGCCAATATTCGGCTGCGCAATCAGCTCGCACCGGGTACCGAGGGTGGCTGGACCTGTCACCAGCCGAGTGGCGAACAGATGTCGATCTTCGACGCCGCCATGCAATACAAGGGCGAAGGCACACCGCTCGTCGTACTCGCAGGCAGCGAGTACGGCACGGGCTCGTCGCGAGACTGGGCCGCCAAGGGCACGTTATTGCTGGGCGTAAGAGCGGTCATCGCGAAGAGTTTCGAGCGCATCCACCGCTCCAACCTGATCGGCATGGGTGTACTGCCCCTGCAGTTCCTGGAAGGCCAGGACGCGGTGAGCCTCGAACTGACCGGTAAGGAAACGTTCGATATCAAGGGACAGACGGACCCGAATGCCAAGACGGTATCGGTGACGGCGACGGCTCCGGGTGGTCACACGACGACGTTCGAGGCGCAGGTGCGCATTGATACGCCGAAGGAACGCGACTACTACGAGAACGGCGGCATCCTGCACTACGTGCTGCGACAACTCGCCGCGTAGCCATGACCAGCATTCGCGACATCCCGGACGCACTCATCGCAGCGCTCCGGGATGCGCGTCATGTTTGTGTTCTCACAGGCGCCGGTGTCTCCGCCGAGAGCGGCGTGCCGACCTTTCGCGAAGCCCAGGACGGACTATGGGCAAAATACCGGGCGGAAGAGCTTGCGACGCCCGAAGCATTTCTTGCCGATCCAGTACTGATCTGGCGCTGGTATCGCTGGCGGCGTGAGTTGGTTGCGGAGGCGCAGCCGAATTCGGGCCATCTGGCCATCGCGAAACTGGCGGATCGGGTGCCTCGCTTTACCCTCGTTACTCAGAATGTGGACAACCTGCACCAGCGCGCCGGCAGCAGCAACGTCATCGAGTTCCACGGCAACATTTTCGAGGACCGCTGCTTTGCCGACGGCAGCCTGCAGGCCGGCGATGATGGAACCGCGGTACCGACCTGCTCCGAGTGCGGCGGCAACCTGCGCCCCGGCGTCGTATGGTTCGGGGAGGCCATTCCCGAACGTGCGCTCAATGAGTCCTGCGCGGCCGCAGCCGATTGCGACCTCTTTCTCTCAATCGGCACATCTTCGCTGGTCTACCCCGCCGCCGGACTCGCGGATCTGGCAAAACAGAATGGCGCAATGGTTGCAGAGATCAATCCCAACCCCACTATGAATGCAGCAAGATTTGATTTCTCACTAGCCGGAAACTCGGGGGTCATTTTGCCGGAACTGCTAAACTCCCTGTCCCTCTAATTCGGTACCAGTTACCGTATTAGACCGGGTATTAGGGTAACTGGTACCAAAAAGGAATCGAGAGCGATGGAACGATCAGCCGCCAATATTTTGTCCACGGGCAAGTGGGCCAGGATCACCGCATGGACTGTGGGTGTGATTCTTCTTGTGATGATTGTCATCGGTATCTGGGCATCCCGTGAGCCCGATGTCTTCTGGGTGAACCGGTCGGCCGATACCGAGTCGGCGATTGTCGGGTACTCCACGGTCGACACGCTGATCCGGGTCGCGGAAACGTTGCAGGGCAAAAATGCCGGCTACCTGACCAATGACAAGCTGCCGCCCTTCGTGTTTCTCGACAACATCCCGAGTTGGGAACTCGGCGTGGTGAACCAGATGCGCGACATGGGCCGCGTCATGCGCGACGACTACACGCGCAGCCAGTCACAGTCCAAAGAGGACCCCGACGTCGCCGAAGGGGCGCCGAAGTTCTTCTATGACAACAACTCCTGGGTATTCCCGACCACAGAGTCCGAGTACAAGGACGGCATCCGCGCGTTCATAAGTTACCGCGACCGCCTGGAAGCAGGCGATCCCGACACGCAGTTCTACGCGCGGGCGGACAACTTGCGCGAGTGGCTGTCGCAGGTTGAGAAGCGCCTCGGCAGCCTGACCCGCCGCCTCGGCAACAGCGTCGCGCGCACGCGCATCAACGAGGATCTTGCCGGTGATGCCGCTGCCGAAGCTGCCGGCCCGCAACCTGACACCGTCAGCGTGCGCACGTCCTGGTGGAAAACTGACAATATCTTCTTCGAGGCACGTGGCACCGCATGGGCACTCGTGCATTTCTTCCGCGCAGCCGAGTTCGACTTTGCTCATGTCCTGCAAGACAAGAATGCCGAGGCGAGCGTCCGCCAGATCATTCGGGAACTCGAGGCAAGCCTCGACCCTCTGCGCTCGCCAATGATCCTCAACGGCGGTGGCTATGGCCTCACGGCAAATCACTCGCTGGTCATGGCCAATTACCTCGCGCGCGCCAACGCGGCCGTGATCAATTTGCGCGAGTTGCTTGATCAGGGCTAGTCAGGCACTATCCCTCACGAATTCGCAAGGTGACGTCGGTCGTTTCACGAACGACGTTTAATCGGGAAGACGGTGCGCCAGGCGCGACTACGCCAAGGCAATCCCGTCACTGCCCCCGCAACGGTGAATGAGTTAGTCGATCATCGAGCCACTGCGCAGACCGCGTGGGAAGGCGATCGACACGGCACAAGCCACTCATGAGTCCGGAGACCGGCCTGGCGAGAAACCCACTTTTCAGTCGCGTCGGGGAAGACGCGGGGGAGAGACCATGAAAGCACTGCCCGTTCTCCTGGCGACCACCGCCGCCAGCTTGTTCTGCATGCCCGGCGCATTCGCCGACACCCAGCCTCTCGATCAAATCATCGTTACAGGCGCACGCGCGCCCATTAGCGCCGGCGACGTCGGGTCGGCTGTCACCGTATTGACCCGAGACGACATTCAACATCGCCAGGCACGGTACGTGTCTGACCTGCTGCGCGCCGTGCCCGGCTTTGCCGTCAGTCACAGCGGCGTTCTCGGCTCACAGACGCAGGTGCGTGTGCGCGGCTCTGAAGCAAACCAGGTGCTCGTACTGATCGACGGTGTGAGAGCCAACGATCCCGCCACGGGCGATGAATTCCGCTGGGAACACCTGGCAACCGCAAATATCGAACGGATCGAAATCGTGCGCGGTCCGCAGAGTGCCGTCTGGGGAAGTGATGCGATCGGCGGCGTCGTACACATCATCACGCGCTCCGGCAACGACGCCAGGGGTTTCAGCGGCTATCTCGAAGGCGGCTCCGAAAATACCCTCAACGGCTCTCTCAGCGGCGGCTTTGGCGGCGACAACTGGTCGGTCGGTCTCGGCTACGAACAACTAAGCACTGATGGCAGCAACATCTCGCGCACAGGCGATGAGAAAGACGACGCGGATATGTCGACGGCATCGCTCAATGCCCGCATCCAGGCCTCGAGTGCCGTGGCAATACGCATGGGCATTCGTGCCGTCGATGCCTACTCCCAGTTCGACGCGGTGGACTTCTTTGTAACGGGTCTCCCGGCCGACTCGGATGTCGCGACCGACTCGGCGCAGAACTTTGCCCATGTCGGCCTCGCGTTCGGAACTCCCGAAAGCCGGACCAAGCACCACGTCGGTATTCGCTACTTCGACAGCGATCATCGTGATCTCGTTGACGGTTCGCAGGTGTCGTCCTCGGCATCGGATCGACTGTCGCTGGCCTACCAGGCCGATATTACGCTGGGTGACAATCTGCTCTCGCTGGCACTCGAACACGAGGAAACCGGCTTCGAGCAGCGCGGCGAGGTCGGCTTTGGCGACCCCAACCAGGACCAGGAAATGGACGCGACGAGCATCATCGCTGACTTTCAGGGTCGCGCGTCAGAGAACCTCACCTACCTCCTGAGTTTGCGCTCGGATAACAACAGCGATTTTGACGATATTCTGACTGGCCGCGCTTCCCTGTCGTGGGCCATGAATGACCGCACCACCCTGCGCGCAAACGTCGGCACCGGCCAGAAGACGCCAACGTTTATCGAGCGCTTCGGTTTCTTTCCCGGACAGTTCATCGGCAATCCGGATTTAAAGCCCGAGCGGTCTACGTCCTTCGATGTCGGCATTGACCGGCGCATCGGTGATTCCGTCAACGTTCAGGTCGCGCTCTTCAAGCAGGATATCGACGACGAGATTGATGGGTTTGTATTCGATCCAGTTAGTTTCCTGTTCACCGCGGACAACCTGACCACGACCAGCAAACGCAGCGGCGCAGAACTCGGCGCAAGCTGGGATATTTCAGAGCAGTTCAACCTGGATATGAACTACACCTACACCGACGCAAGCGAAAATGGTGCGCCCGAACTGCGGCGCCCCCGGCATGCGGGCAGCATTCAGGCGGGCTACAGTTTCCAGGAGGAGCGCGGCCGCGTAACGCTTGCCGCAGACTACGGCGGTACGCGCCAGGACATTTTCTTCCCGCCGTGGCCCGACCCTTCCCAGGTCGTAACGCTTCAAAATTACTGGCTCGCGGACCTGACGGCCCAGTACGACGTAAGCGCCACGACGAAGCTTTTCGTCCGGGCCAAAAATCTCCTCGACACAGACTATGAACAGGTCTACGGCTATCGCACCCAGGGCCGCGCGTTCTACGCCGGCATCCAGGTCAATTTCAGCCAATAGGCAGGCCGAGTACGAGCCTGGACGCACTCACCCGAAGCGGCGTCCGGACTCAGGTGCTTTCTCGTTTATCGGCGATTGTTATACCCGCGAGTAAGGCCACGGCGGCCATACTCCAGACGATAACCGCCCCGGTCGGCAGGTCGAGCCAGAATGAGACAAAGATACCTACCAGGTAAGACACGGCACCGATAATGTAGCCAGCCAGCAGCCTGTTGCCCCGCCTCATGCCCACTGTCGCGAGTGCCGGGATGATGAGACTCGCAAATACGAGGTAGATACCCACGATTTGCACCGAGGCGGTAACGACAACGGCGAACACCAGGTAGAAAATCAGTCCGCCCGAGCGCGGGTGCAGCCAGAACCAGATGACGAGCGCGGCGGCGTACAGCAAAGCGACTGGCCACAGCGCCCCCCAGGTCGTCCAGAGAATCTGTCCGACCAGCAGGTCCTTGAGGTGTTCGCTGCCATGCGGATTGCCGGCCAATAGCAGGATGCCACCCGTCGCAGCCAGGATGAAGAGCGTGCCGATCAGCGGTTCCTGGATTCGGGTCCAGCGTTTTTCGGTCCAGTGAAGCCCGAATGCGGCAAGCAGCGCCGCACCGACCGCCGCCAACTGCACTTCGATACCCTCCGGATCCCATTCCATGGCGTAGGCCGCGATAACGCCGAGACCCGCAACCTGTGCGATGGCCAGGTCGATGAAGATAATGCCGCGACGCAACACTTCCTGGCCCAGCGGCACGTGCGTGCTGAGCACGATGAGCCCGGCCACAAAGGCTGGTCCGATGATGCTCCAGTCGAGGGCATCAAGCATTGTCTACGGCTCCCGCCAATCGGGCCAGAATGTCGTCGAACATGGCGAACAAGTCCACCGCCGCATCGGTCCCTCCAACGGTCAGGGGCAGCACCACAGCCGGCACGTTGATGCGCTCCGACAGCCAGTGCGAGGGCTTCGCATCCTGGTAAGGCGACCTGACGATAACATCCGCGCCGCCGTCGGCGAACCGGGTCGTCAGCCTGCTTAGATGCGTTGCCGTGGGGGGCAGTCCCGCGATGGCCTCGAGGTGGGCCACCTCTTCGAGGCCGAGCCAGCGAACCAGGTATACCCAGGACTTGTGATGCGTAATGACGCGCTTGCCCCGCAGCGGCTCCGCCGCTGCCTCCCAGCGTTCGATAGCCGCCTGCCAACGACTCATAAAGTCATTTAAGTTTGCTTCATAAATAACTGTATTTTCTGGCTCTATCTTTGCCATTCTTCGTGCCATTGCGCTGGCCACCGCGGCCAGATTGTGTGGGTCTGTCTGGATATGAGGATTTCCCTGAGGGTGAATGTCGCCCTGCGCGCGATCGACATTGGCGGTGGCATCGACACGCTGGACAAAATTGCTGGCCTCGAAGTAGCCATCGGTGCCGGGCATCACCCTCCGGTTGTTCGCCTTTTGCAGAAGCGCCGGCAGCCAGCCAATTTCCAGCTGCGCGCCGCTGCAAACTACGAGGTCGGCGCGCCGCACCTTCGCGATCAGGCTCGGTCGGGCCTGGATATAGTGCGGATCCTGCAAGGCCGTCGTCGCACTGTAGGTCGCGACGAGGTCGCCGCCGACCTCGTCGGCCAGGGCCGCCCACTCGGGCTCACATGCGAATACCCTGAGCTCTGCAAAGACCGGCCCGGACGCAATGACCAGCAGGACGGTCAGGATGAGTCGTTTCATGACAGCCTCCTAGAACGCGTGCGCGCCGTGTGCGCCGATACTGTGAATGTACTGCAGGGTCCAGGCATTCTCATCACCCAGGTCGCTGTCGCTGCGCGACGCCTGGAAGCGCAGCCGACTGAATTCGCTGTTGGACCAGTCCAGCATGATGCTAAACCGGCGCGGATCGTCGGCGTCGAGATCCACCTCGTCGACCCGTGCACCAACGCGCCAGCGCGGGACCGGCTGGTAGACAGCCTGCGCGTACCAGCCGCTGTCGGTCGAAATGTCGCGATTCTCAAGGTACTCAGCCTGGAAAATAAAGTTCTTCTGCCGCCAGTTGCCGTCGGGCGCCCATTTCCAGACGAAGTGTGCGATATCCAGCTGCTGCCCGGAATCCTGCTCGAGATGCGACAGACCCGCCAGCCAGCTGTGGCTGATGCCGACGTCGCCGCCAACATTGCCGAACACCGAGTACGAGCCAAGACCTGACGGATCGCCCTCACCCTGCATGATCTCGCCCGAGAGTTCGACATAGAGGTCGGTGGGCGCGAGCCAGCGTACCTGAACGCCGTTGTCGACGTAGCGCCCGTCCAGGAACGCGTCGTAAGGCAACGCCTGATCCGCAAAGTCCCAGGTATGCATGTGCCGCTCATTCTGGTAACCAATACCCGAGAACATGCGCCCAAAACGCGCGCTCAGACCAGCCGGCAACGCCGTTGTCTCGACCCAGGCTTCCTCGAGCTCCAGTTCGGATTCGCCATCCTCAAACGCAAGCGCCGCTGTCAGGTAGGCCGTGAACTTGTCGTCAACATTGGCGCTCATGATGAGCTCTGTCTCACCGACTGCGAACCCCTCTTCCTCACCAGCCGGGCCCTCGACGCCATTCAGGAACCCCTGGAAGACGACGCCAATGGCAGGGTTGAATGCGGCATCCGCCCTGCTTTGAGATACCTGGGCGGCAGCAGGTGCGGCAACGGGGGCCGCCGCGTTCAGGCTCTGCACCGCGTTTTGCTCGGCGACCGCCAGGCGTTGTTCGAGCTCGGCTATACGAGCTTCATAGTCACTGCGCAGCGCTTCAACAGCGGCACGCAGTTCTTCGATTTCGGAATCCTGTGCGGCAACGCCACCAGGGACCAGTACGGTGAGCGCCGCAACGACGCTCGTAATCAACACGACACGCATGGTATCGCCTCCTTAGTCTGTATTACTGAAACGGTTTGGGTTGTTCAGTCAGACCAGGGGCGGGCCGCGCGGATGATAGGGGGCGTCCTGCCGCTCGGAGGGACCCGCATCGGGGTCAGTCAGCGAGAACCGATACGCGACATCCGGGATCTCCCGGACTTGCCCGTCGGCAGCAGCATACGACGTATCGGTGAAGGAGAAGCAGAGTGCACAGTCCGACGCATCGCCGGCGACATGGGTTGCCGCATGCACTGCAATGCCAACGTGCCCAATCAGCAGGGCAACGAGAAGCGCAAGACAAAGGTTTCGGCGAGTAAACGTCACGGATCGTTTGACTGTGAAAAGCTGCGGCAGTTCAGAAGCGGCCTAGTATATTCCAACCCAGGTCGGAATGCGCTTCCAGCAGTGGTTGAGGTCCTTATCGAGACGCCGGTAGGACGGCTCGAACTGGCCGACCAGGCGCCAGAATCGCAGCGAGTGATTCATATGCCGTGCGTGACAAAGCTCGTGGATCATCACGTACCTGAGATGCCGGGGCTCCAGGAACATCAGGCAGTAGTTCAGGCTGATCGTGCCGGTGCTCGAATGGCTTCCCCAGCAGGTCTTCTGGCCGCGAACATGCATTTTCTTGAACGGGTTTCCCGTCTCCGAGGACAGTGCACGAAGCATGGGCAGCATCTCTCTCTTGCCCAGCGCCACGAGCCAGCGCTTGAGCGCCGCAACGCACAACATTTCGTCCCGCGTGCAGCCGGAAAGCACGACCGTGTTGCCACGCACGCGGTAGCGTACGGACTTGCTGCCATCGTCGCGCTCATAGCGCACACAAAAATTTCGGTCGATGCCAGGCAGTCGAACGCTGACGGGCAGCGCAAACGGTTCCGGCGGATGTTCTGCCGCAAATGACGCTCGGGCGTCCCGGATCCAGTCCTTGTGCGCCTCGACGAATTCGCGCACGTCGGCCGCGCGCGTGCGTTTGGGGACGACCACTTCTACACGCCCGCGCGGAAAGACCTTGATCGAAAGCCGCTTGGCCCGGCCACTTTCACGCACAGAAAAGCCCGACATCGTGTCGGGCTCATCTGCATCCGCGAAAAGCGGTAATTGGATCGCTGCCGTTTGCACGCCAGCCATTCTACGGGAACTCAGGGACGATCGCCCTCGAAGCGAACCGCGTCATCCATCGTCATCTCGCCGCTCACGCCGCCAACCTGAGCCGATTCGGAGATGAACAGCTCCACCTCGCGCTCGAGACGAATCGTGCCTTCCACGCGACACCCCGGGCCGATCACGATTCGGGGTTTACGGCTTTTTTCCTTGCCCCAGGACCAGTTGCTCGGTTTCTCGACGACGACATCGCCCTTGACGACGGCACCGTCGGACAGCTCAATGTCGCCGTTGACGGTCGTGACGTCGCCGCCAACCTCGGCGCCGGCCACGCCGATCTGACCGTTGACGTTACCCACGTCGTCGCCGACGCGCGTGCCCCTGTTCAGGGAGATCCGGCCATTGACGGCACCGACTTCATCCGAGATTTCGCCGTCGTCACCGACATTGATGCTGCCATTGACGGTCGTCAGGCTCTCGGCGCGCACATTGTCAGCCAGCCGCAATCCGCCATTGACTGTTGCCGCTCCCTCAATGCTGGCCCTGTCATCGACGCGTATCGAGCCGTTCACTGTTTTGAGGTTTCCGGTCACGGTGGCGTCCGGGCCGACCGTGATGCTGCCGTTAACGGACGTCGCACCGCCCGACTCCTCACCGGCCGCGATTTTGACGCTCTTGTTGATTGACGCGCCCAGCGCCGGGACCGACATCATGAGAACCAGAAAGCCCACCGTGAACGCGGATTTCCATGTGATTTTGGACATTTTGTACACCCCTGGGTTTGTTTCTTAAGCTTTAGATACCGCCGATCGCCATTTGGTTGCAAGGTAGCTGCCGGCGCACGCCTCGGGTACCCTTCCGGCATGACTATTGCGCTCGAAGCCCGCGACCTGGTCAAGGTCTATCCTGACGTGCGCGCCGTCGACGGCGTCAGCTTCTCGGTCCCGGAGGGCATCTGTTTCGGGCTGCTGGGCCCGAACGGCGCAGGCAAGACCACGACCGTTGAGATCATCGAGGGCGTCACGAACGCGACCTCGGGAGAAGTCTACTACTACGGCGAGATCGCAGGTCACCGTTTTCGGCAGGAGGCCGGCATACAGTTTCAGAACACCGCGCTGCAGGACTACCTGACCGTGCGTGAGACGATCTCGATGTTCAGGTCGCTGTACGACCGTCAGGCCGACATCGACGACATTATCGAGCAGTGCTCGCTCGGCGACCTGCTCGACCGGGACAACCGTAAGCTGTCCGGTGGACAACGGCAGCGACTGCTGCTCGCCGTGGCGCTCGTCAATCGCCCACGGCTGGTCTTTCTCGATGAACCGACAACCGGACTCGACCCGCAGGCGCGGCGCAATTTCTGGGACCTGGTACAGTCGATCCGGGCCGATGGCGCAACCATCGTGCTGACCACGCACTACATGGATGAGGCACAGGTCCTGTGCGACGAAATCGCGATCATGGACGAGGGCAAAATCATCACGCAGGGCGCGCCCGAATCCCTCCTGCATGCGCGCTACGGCGACCAGCTGATTAATCTCGCGCACGGCGAGATCCGCCGGCCCAACCTCGAAGATCTGTTCCTCGACCTGACCGGCCACTCCCTGCGAGTCTGACGATGTTGAAACGCATCTATGCCATTTTCATGGGGCGCAATCGGGAATTCCTGCGGGACCGATCCTCTCTCGCCTGGAACCTGTTGCTCCCTGTCGCGCTGGTATTCGGCCTTTCGTACGCGTTCGACGGGCAACGCGACGAGTACACCGTCGGCGTGCTCCAGGCCGAAGACACCATCGACACGTCGTTACATCCGTTTCTCGAAACCCGCTTCGTGCGCTTCGTCGCCTACGACGACATCGACGAAGCCATGCTCAAGATCGAGCGACACCAGCTCGATCTCCTTGTCGACATCGGACCACCAACACGCTACTGGATCAATCCAAGCGCCTCCACAGGCTACTTCGTCGAATTTGCGCTGCTCCAGGCATCATCGAATTCCGCGAACAACGTGGTCAAGGAACAGGTAACGGGGGCCCCGGTTCGCTTTGCGGACTGGATACTGCCCGGCATTCTTGGCATGAACATGATGTTCAGCTGCCTGTTCGGGGTCGGCTACGTCATTGTCCGGTACCGCAAAAACGGATTCCTGAAGCGCCTGCGCGCCACACCGCTCACATCGTTCGAATTCATCACCGCCCAGATTGCATCGCGCATGGTGCTGATCATGTTGATCACAACCGTCGTGTATACGGGCACCCACCTGCTGCTCGACACCCGCATGGAGGGCAGCTACATGACCTTGTTCATTGTCGGACTGGTCGGCGCGATTTCGCTGGTGTCGCTCGGACTGGTGGTGTCCGCCAGGGTCACGAGTGAAGAACTGGCAGGTGGCCTCCTCAACCTGATCAACTGGCCGATGATGATGCTGTCGGGCGTCTGGTTTTCGCTGGAGGGAACCGGAGAGATCCTGCAGAACATCTCGAAGATCTTCCCGCTTACGCACGTGCTGGATTCTGCACGGGCTGTCATTCTGGATGGTGCAACCCTGGCCGACATCGCCCCGAGCCTGGCTGCGCTGGTACTTCTGAGCAGCGTTTTTCTCGCTATCGGGGCGGCAATTTTCCGCTGGGAACAATATTAGACGATGACAGATTTATTGGTTGATATCGGGGCCAACCTGGCCCATGACAGTTTCGACGAAGATCGTGCCGAAGTGATGCAGCGCGCCGCCGCCGCGGGCGTTGCCCGAATGATCGTGACCGGGAGCAGCGACAAGAGCAACGTGCAGGCTGCCGCGCTGGCCGACGGAAGTGATGGCGTCCTGTTCTCGACGGCCGGCGTGCATCCGCATCACGCAGCCGACTACACCGAGGAAAGCGATGCGCTGATTCGTTCGCTCGTGGAAAAAGACGTGGTCGTCGCAGTCGGTGAGTGCGGGCTTGATTACTTCCGGAATTTTTCGCCACGCGAGGCGCAGCTGGAGGCCTTCGCCCGGCAACTCGATATCGCAAAGGAAACCGGCCTGCCCGTCTTCCTGCATCAACGCGATGCACACGATGACTTTGTCGAAACGCTGGAACCGGCACTGCCGCATCTCTCGCGCGCCGTTGCACATTGCTTTACCGGTGAGCACGAGTCGCTGCGCGAGTACCTCGCAATGGGCCTTTACATTGGAATTACCGGGTGGATCTGCGACGAGCGACGCGGCAAGCACCTGCACGACATCGTGCATATTATTCCCGACGACAAGCTGCTAATCGAAACCGATGCACCCTACCTTATGCCGCGTACGCTGCGGCCACGGCCGAAAACCCGGCGCAATGAGCCAGCGTATCTGACCGAGGTGGTGCGCGTGGTTGCAGAAGCGAGGAATCAGAGCATGGCGCACGTCGCGCAGATTACGACAGAGAACGCGAACCGCTTCTTCAGTTTGACGCCTTGCGGATGAGTTCCCAGTGCGGCGTGAACGCCTCGATCTTGAACTTCGCGGCGGCCTTGTCGGGCTCGCCAAACTCCGCAACCAGTTCTTCGACGTTGCAAACCATGCCCGGCACCCCCTTTGTAAAGTCCGCGCCGTCGAGAAACACCACCCGCCCGGCGACGGGAACCTGGCGAACGATCTGGCGGACGGCAGCAATGCGGTCGTATAACGCGGGCTGAGGATTCGAAAACGTATAACGGCGGTCGGCGGCGATCACGGTCCAGTCCTGCATCTTGTCGCTGCCAAACACGGTGCCCTGAACATCCTTGATCTCGAGAATCAGCAAACCCTTCGACGTCAGGATGAGTTTATCGATCTGGATTTCACCCTCATCGGCGCTCGGGATGATCAGATCTTCAACATGGTCGAAACCGATAGCCGCGAGGGCGTTCTCCAGCGAACTGCCGCGTGCAAAAAAGCGCTTGTAGATCAGCCAGATCAGCAGCAATACAGCAATTGCGGCAAGCGGCAGTATCCATGGCGCCTCGTCGACGTTCATCATTCAAGTACTGTAGCAAGAGACGCCAGCGTTGGCTCGACCGAAATCGACTTCGCCGGTCGTGAAAGAAGCGCTTCGAGTTCGGGAGGTACCGGTACGGCGGTGCCGATCAACGGCTCGACAATCGTCTCGAACTTCGCGGGATGTGCCGTCGCGACGAGAATCCAGTCATGGCGACTCGCAAGTTCCGGATCCAGCTGACGCCATGTGTGTGTCGCGGTTGCTGTGTGCGGGCACGTTGCAAAGCCAAAGTCCCTGAAGTCCTGCCTGATTGATGTTTCGATCTGCTCATCGGTGACCGACAGCACGCCGAGCTGGTCACGCAACACGTCCGCGTCACCGACCAGGTGACGCAAGCGTTCCATGTTGCTCGGATCCCCCACATCCATGGCCGACGCCAGCGTCTGCAGGCTGGCGCGCGGCAGCCATTCCAGCGTTTCAAAGTAGTCTGCAATTGTACGATTGGCATTGGTCGCCAGGATGACGGGACCGATTGGCAGGCCCATTTCACGCGCCATGATGCACGCAAACGCATTGCCGAGATTGCCAGTTGGAATTATGAATCCGGGCTTGTGTCCGGTGCGGCGAAAGTGGCGAATACTCGCGTCCGCGTAATACGTGCTTTGCGGCAGGAGGCGCCCGATGTTGATGCTGTTCGCCGAACTGAAGCGATGCCTGCGGCTCAGTTCGGGGTCGGCCATCGCGCCCTTGACCAAGGCCTGGCAATCGTCGAACGCGCCCTGCACTTTGAGTGAAATGACATTGTCACTCCAGCAGCACAACTGGTGGGCCTGGCGTTCCGAAACGCGACCGTCCGGAAATAGCACGACGACCCGCATGCCGGGCCGTTGGTCAAAAGCTGCCGCGACGGCGCCACCGGTATCACCCGATGTTGCGACGAGGATCGTCAGCGGGTTCTCGATATCCCCCTCGAGCCTGGACAGGCATGCCGCCAGGAATCCGGCGCCGACATCTTTGAAGGCGACCGTCGGGCCGTGGTAGAGCTCGAGCAACGACACGTCCCGGCCTCCGGCGGGCAGCGGTGTCGCCGGAATCGGAAAACTAAAGGTCTCCGCGAGAATCGAATCGAGGTCGCCCGCCAGGGCGGACCCCGCGAAAAACGGCTGTAGCAATACGTGGGCAACCGCTGGGATGGTCTGCGCCCCGTCGAATTCCGCAAGGTCGAAGTGCGGTAGCGTCTCTGGGAGAAACAGACCTCCATCGGAAGCGATACCGAGGCGTAACGCATCATCCAGAGAAACCGGTCCGACACCGCGTGTACTGAAATATCTCATCACGATGACTCGATGCGTGCTCCCGGGGCCGTCATCGGACTAACCCACGACTGGCAGCCTATCCCCTGCGACCGGCACGCCTGTTCCATGGCCGAGGCGATATTGCGCGCATGCGCCGTTCGGCACAGGGCAAATATACTCGGCCCGCTGCCGGACAGGCTGCAGCCGAGCGCGCCGCCCTTCTCGGCAGCCGCCTTAACCGCGCCGAAACAAGGCACGGCCGCGGCACGCTGCGGTTCGATAATCACGTCACGAAGCGTCTTGCCGATGAGTTCTATGTCGCTCGCCCCGCAGGCCGCGATAAAGCCTGCCAACAGGCCCTGCTGTTCAACCCACAGCTGCATCGAGTAGCTCTTTGCAAGGCCCTTCCGTGCCTGGGCGGTATTGACCTGCAGGTCCGGGTGAAGCAGCGCGGCACTGACGCCATCAGGCGCCGGCAGTTGCACGACATCGGGCAACAAGACCTGCGGACACAGCACCAGACCGCCTAACAAGCTGGGCGCTACATTGTCTGCATGCAGTCCGCCGCTAGCGAACTTCTCACCCTCGAGCGCGTAAGCAAGCAGTTCAGGTGTTGGCAGCGGTTCGTCGAGCAGCGCATTGACCGCAACGACAGCAGCCACCGCCGACGCCGCCGAACTGCCCATGCCCGACTGCAGCGGCACGCCTTTGTGAACTTTAAGCTCCACCCCACGGCCATCGCCGTGCGCGCCCCATAATGCCTGTGCGGCGATCGACGCGGTGTTCGACTTCGCGTCCGTGGACAGATAGGGGTGCAGTTCGCCGTCGAGGCCCCGCACTTCGGCGACCGAGACATCGGTACCGTCCGAACGTCGCGCCAGCACCTTGTCGCCAGCACCTTCGAGCGCAAGACCGAGCATGTCGAAACCCACACCGACATTGCCGATCGAGGCCGGTGCGAACGCGGTCACCCAGTCAGACATAGCCCATTCCCTTGCTGAGATAAGTCGCGAGCCTAAGGAGGTCTGAGAATACACCGCCAGCGGTCACTTCGGGACCCGCGCCGGGGCCCTGGATCACCAGGGGATTGGCGGAATAGCGCTCGGACTCGAATTGCACGATGTTGTCGGTAAGGTTGATATTGCAGAACGGATGCGTTGCATCGACGGCCTCGAGCCCGACAGCCGCATGGCCTGCGGCGTCGAGGGTCGCAACGTAACGCAGTTGTTTATTGGCGGCCGCCGCCTTCTTGTACAGGGCATCGATCTCGTCATCGTAGTCCGGCAGCCGCTCGAGAAACT
>SHLT01000053.1 GCA_004282875.1 Chromatiales bacterium
CTCCTCGCGCCTCGATTGGCGCTTTTTTAGCCACAACAGTGACAATCCAATTAGTTTTAGCAGGCCCTAAGGCAAAGACCATATTAGACTATCAGAATTGTCTTTATTAGTGAAATATAATATTCTCGGTCGATGTCCAACGTCGTGCCGTTTTACATTGGTAGCGAGATCTATCGGCAACCCGCTTTCGGTCTCAATCACCCACTCAACATCGTGCGGCACGCAGCGGTTCTCGACCTGTTGCAAATGCTCGGCTGGCTGGACGAAAACAGCTTTCGTGAGAGCCGGCCGGCGACGGTCGATCAACTTCTGGAGTTTCATAGTCGGGCGTATGTACGCGCCCTGCAATACGCAAACGCCACAGGTAAGGTCGAACCCGACGTTCGCCAGCGCTACCACGTAGGGACGTTCGAAAACCCGTTGTTTCCTGGTCTCTTCGAACGTGCGTCGATGACGGTCGGTGGCTCCATACTGTCGGCAGAGCTTGCGAGCAAGGGGCACGTGGTGTTCCACCCGACTGGCGGTACCCACCACGGACGGGCCGATCGGGCCAGCGGCTTCTGCTATTTCAACGACCCGGTGTTCGCAGTGCTGACCTTTCTCAAAGAGGGTAGCCAGAGCGTGCTCTATATCGACCTGGATGCCCACCATGGCGACGGCGTCGAAGATGCGTTTATCGATGACGAACGCGTTACGACGCTGTCGATTCACGAGGCGGAACGCTGGCCGTTCAGCGGCACGAAATCGCGGCCTGAAGCGGGCATCTACAACCTGCCGGTGCCGCAACGCATCAATGACAGCGAATTCGCGTTCCTCATGGACGAAGCGGTGCTGCCGCTGGTCGACAAGTCCGACGCCGACGCCCTCGTGCTGTGCTGTGGCGCAGATTGCCTTGCAGGTGATCCATTGTCGAAGATGGAATTGTCCAATGTCGCCCTCTGGGATGCGGTCGATCACCTTATCGAAGAGGGCTTGCCTACCGTCGTTCTTGGCGGCGGAGGGTATAATCCCTGGACGGTGACGCGTTACTGGGCCGGCATGTGGGGCCGCATCAGCGGGCAAACGTTCCCCGACCGCCTGCCAAGCGAGGCCACTGAGTACCTCAAAGCGATGGAGTGCGACCTGATCGACGACGACGAGATCGAGGCAGCATGGCTGACCACACTGGCGGATAGCCCGTATCCCGGGCCGGTTCGCGACGAGCTAAAATCGCTCATCAAGCAGGCTGAAGGATAGATATAAATGGGCTGGCTGGAATCACTGTCCAACATCGAAGACCTGGAAGACGCAAATCTGGACGCGGCACTCGTAGGCGAGTTTGAGCGGCGTGCCGAAATCGCCGTGTCGAGGCCCATTCGCTTTTCGACTCCGACGTTCAAGGAATACGAGAGCACCGAGCTCGAGGGTTGCGGCAAGAACAGCTTTCCGGCGTTCTCAATCACAGCGGGTGAGTGCGGACTGAATTGCGACCATTGCCAGAAAAAAATCCTTGAGCCCATGATTCCGGCCACCAATCCGGCGATGCTCGATGAAAAAGTCCGGCACCTTGTGGAAACCCAGGAACTCCAGGGGTTTCTGCTGAGTGGTGGATCCAACAAGAAGAACGAGATTCCCTACGGCCGCTATATGCCCGTGGTGGAACAGCTTAAACGGGATTTCCCGGACCTGAAGATCGCCGTGCACACGGCGTTGCTCGACGAGCAACGTGCCAGGGGCATGGAGGCGGCGGGCGTGGATACCGTAATGATGGACGTCATCGGCGCACAGGAAACGATCGAACAGGTGTACAAGCTGAAGCGCTCGGTCGACGATTTTGAAGAGACGCTTGCCGCGCTGTGCTCGACCTCGATGGAGGTCACGCCGCATATTGTGATCGGCCTCCACTATGGCCAGATACTCGGCGAAGCCAACGCGCTGGACATGGTCAGCCGCTACGATATCAATGCGCTGGTCCTGGTCGTCATCATGCCGTTCTATGCCAAGCCCGGTACGTTTGTAACGCCGGAGACGACCGATGTCGGCAGGATTTTCCTCGAGGCCCGCGAGCGCATCGCGGACCAGCAGGTCCTGTTGGGCTGCGCGCGACCGCCCGGTATGCACAAACGCGTCACCGATGCCTACGCCATCATGGCGGGGCTGGACGGCATCGCATTCCCGGCAGACGGGGCCGTGTCCGTTGCACACACGATCGGCAGGCCTTTTGAGCAGGCGCATTCCTGTTGTTCGATCAAGATTGGCAATAACTCTCTAGCACAAGGCAGAACTCGATGGGTTGCATAGAACACAAGAAGACACCAGCCACCAAGGATACGGGACACGACTACAACCCGTATGACGTGATGGAGCCGAGGTTCCCCGAGAAGACGCCTGTCGATCGCAGGAATGGCAAGCACGTCAAGGCGAACGACATACCGCCCGAAGGCGTGTATCTGCCGAACAACAACATACTCGCGCCGCACATGAAGTCGCCGGACTACGTGCAGCTGTCGAATGCCGCCGCCATCACGCTTGGCATCATGGGCGGCCGCATGTACCGCTGCGAATGCACGCGTTGTCTGAACCTGCTGCTGACCTATCCCGAGGGTTGCCGCGCGAATTGCGCCTACTGCGGGCTGGCGCGTCATCGTGAGGCAGAGCGCGACTACGCCGATCGCAATTTCATCCGGGTGGACTGGCCGGCCGTACCCATGGCAGACATCGTCGATATCGTGGCGAAGGATCCGGAAAACAGTCCGTTCCACCGCATGTGTATTTCGATGATCACGCATCCGCGCTCGGAGGAAGATACGTTCACGGTACTTGAGCAATGGACCGACAAGATCGACCCGGGCGCGATTCCTGTCTCGATCCTGTCCAATCCGACCACCATGACGCGCGACGATGTACAGCGCACCAAGGACCTCGGAGCGGACATCTTCACGGTTGCCCTCGATGCGGCGACGCCCGAACTCTTCGACCGGACCCGCGGTAAAGGCGTGCAGTCGCCTCACAAGTGGAAGAAGTACTGGGACATCATGCTCGAGGCGAAGGATATCTTCGGCCCGCAGAAATTCGGTGCACACATTATTGTGGGCATGGGCGAGACCGAGTACGAGGTCCTGAAACTCGTGCAGGAACTCGTCGATCTGGGCGGCCACAGCCACATGTTCTGCTTCTTCCCGGAGGAGGGCTCGCTCATGGACCACCTGCCGGCTACGCCGCGGGATCAATGGCGACGTGTGCAGCTGGCTCGCTACCTGATCGACTATCGCGATGTGCGTGTCGATCACATGGCCTTCGACGAAGAGGGTCGCGTCAAGAGCTACGGCATCCCGGACGCCGAACTGTCCGACGTCATCGACGCCGGTATTGCGTTTCGCACCTCTGGCTGCCCCGGGAAGTTCCAGGATGATATTTCCGCGTGTGACAGGCCGTACGGCGACTCGCCGCCAAGCAACATCGCCAGCTATCCGTTCCAGCCGAAGAAAAAAGACATCAAGAAAATTCGCAAGCAACTCGATATTCCGGTCGCTGTCGAATAATGAGTGCCGCTTTTCGCGTCATCGATACTGGAGTGCGTGAAGGTCGCGCGAACATTGCATTCGACCCGGCGCTGATCGAACTTCGGCAGCAGGACAAAGTGCCTGACACTATTCGTTTCATGCGCTTTCCACCGACCGCGTTGATCGGCCGGCACCAGGACCTGAGTCGCGAGATTGACCTCGACTACTGCGAAAGCAACGGCATCGGGACGGTACGCCGCGTCACAGGCGGCGGTGCAATCTACCTCGATGAGGGGCAGCTCGGCTGGGAACTCGTTTTCCATCGTGCCTCGCTCGGCATTGCAAACCTGCCGGATCTCGCGGCCGCGATCTGCAATGCGGCGGCGGCGGGCCTGCGGGAACTCGGCGTGAAGGCCAAGTTTCGGCCGCGCAACGATATCGAGGTCGACGGCCGCAAAATCAGTGGGACAGGTGGATTCTTCGATGGCGATATTCTTATTTACCAGGGCACTGTACTCGTCGACATGAACGCGGCGCAGATGGTGCGCGCACTGAATATTCCAGAAGCCAAAGTCGCGAAGCATGATCTCGATTCGGCCGAAGAGCGTGTCGTCACGCTCAAGGAACTGCTGGGTGACGACCTGCCGGACATGGAAACGATCAAGGCCGCAATGGTCAGGGGCTTTGCGAGCGTCCTCGGTATTTCCGCTGAGAACGGTGAGATAACAGAAGCCGAAGAATCGCTTGCACAGCAGTACTTTGACGAGGAAATCGGCGGCGATGATTTCCTGCGGGAAATCGACAATCCCGGCGGCACGGACCGGCTGCTCGAAGGCTCGTACACGGGACCGGGCGGCACGATCAATGCGTACGTCAAGCTCGAGGGTCCGACGCTGGGAATTCTGCAGCGGGCCCTGGTGACCGGCGATTTCTTTGTGACGCCGCCGCGGATCGTTTTCGATCTCGAGGCGGCGCTTGTCGGCACACGTCTTGAGGACGTCGAGGCGACCATCACGCGTTTCTTCGAGGACACGGATATCGGCATGCTCAGCGTTTCGGCCGAGGACTTCATCGCCGCCATCGACGACGCGCTCGCCAAGCGCGAGGGTGCCTGACCGTGGCCGAGTGCAAAAGCAGCGACGACGCGTTCGTCCTGGCCGCGAACGAGGCGGACCCGATGAACGTGGTTGCGGTCATCCAGCATACGGCGGGCGAGTACCTGGGATTGATGGAAGATCATCTCGAGGGTCGCCGTATTCGATTTCAGTACTTCCGGCCGTTCGCGGCCGGCAAATTGCCCGAGCCCGACACACCGGCCGACGCCCTTATCCTGTTAGGCGGCGGGCCCTGGGGCGCTGCGGGATCACGAGATCTGCCGACGCTCGAGCAAGAGGTCGAGATGACCCGGCAGCGCCTTGCGGAGGGCACGCCCGTCGTCGGACTGGGTCTCGGCGCGCAGATTCTGAGCCTTGCGGCGGGAGGCCGCGTCGAGCCTCGTGATCTGACGCTCGAAATGCTGACGGCGAGGAGGCTGCGTGACGATGCGCTGAATGCTTACCTGCCGGAGACCTTCAACCAGGTCGTCTATATGCGCGACTGGCCCGTACCGCCGGCGCATGCCGTGGTGCTGGCCGAAGATAACCACGGCCGGCCAGGAGTCTGGCAAGTTGGAGAAAATGCTTATGGTTTTTCAGGCAACCCGGGTATTAAGCTGGGCATGGTCGAAGACCTGATTATGGAATTTGAAGAGGTGCCTGTGGATACCGCTGGGCAACTCGAGCGCCTTCGCGCGCTGCAGCCTGTCCTCGAGGATGAGCTCGTGCCGATTATGACCGGTCTGGTGCAATGCACGTCCCTGATGTCCTCGCCGAAAGCCGCGGATCGCACCCGGGAATTGGATGAATCACTAATTTAGTATATGCTAATGCGCTGTTAGACGCCGTCTAATAGCTGGGGAAAATAGAAAATGGCTGAAAAACTCATCATTGTTATGGCGAACACCGATACGCGAAATGGCGAAGAGCTCGGTGCTCCGATCTTCCAGGCGACCGTGGCTGCGGCGATGGACTACGACGTCGATGTCATCTGTACCGCCACTTCCGGGCGCCTTATGAAAAAGGGCGTCGCCGAGGAACTGTACGTCAAGGAAGGCTCGCCGAAGTCGGTCTACAGCTTTATTCAGGACGCCCACGAGGCCGGCGCAAAGTTCTACTGTTGCTCGCCGAATCTCGACCTGTTCGATATGACCAAGGACGACCTGATTCCGGAGTGCGAGGGCATCGTCGGCGGTGCCCATCTGATCGAAGAAGTCATGGAAGGTGACTGCAAGGTCTTGTCTTACTAAATTCAGAGGTCCGACTATATGTCCCATTCCTCAGCGACCCGAATCCAGGAGTACATCGGCGATCCAGTTTCGGATGCGCCACCCGTTGAGCGCGAACAGCTGGAGGAGATCTTCCAGGATATTCAGGGCGACCTCAGGTTCGACCACGAGCTTAACGGCTGCCTGAATTGCGGCATCTGCACGGCAACGTGCCCGGCGGCGCACTACTACGATTTCAGCCCCCGCGAGATCGTGCAGTTGCTCTGGACTGAGAATCTCGAAGGCATCTACGATGCGATGCAGGAGAAAATCTGGTCCTGCGCCCAGTGCTACACGTGTGCGGCGCGCTGCCCGTTCGGTAACTCGCCGGGAGGGCTGGTCATGCTTATGCGCGAGACCGCGATCAAGCACGGCATGGAGTCGGCAAAAGCCGTATTGCGCCCGTTCAGCCGCGTCATGCTCAAGCTCATATCCACGGGTAACCAGCTGTCGCCGGATATGATTAACCCGGAAGGGTTCGCAGACTGGGGTCCGCACATCTCGAAGGTAGACGCGCCGCTGACGACCCTGCGAAAAGCAATCCCCATGCCCACGCTACATACCACCAAGACAGCGTGGGAAGTAAATCTCAAGACATCAGTTGAGTTGTACACGATCTGGGAAGAAACCGGCGTGCTCGACAGTCTTGAAACCATCGACGAAAACCTGTTCGACGTCATCCTCGACATCATGGACGAGAAGCGTGATGACTATGAGGACTGGATGGACGAACAGGACGATGACTGAGGTCAGGAGAGAGAACAATGACGACAGGTAGTGGCAACGGCGGAGAGCGTTTTACCGGACACGGGTCGGAGTGGGTCGACGCGAATCTGTCTAAGAAAGACGCGCATACCGCGACAGTCTGGGTCGACCAGATCGTCAACAAGCGGTCCATGCTGACAAACAAGGATCGCGTCGAAGATGTCCGCGATGCCATGTGGGAGCTCGAGAAAGATGGCGAGATCCTGGTGCATCGGGTCAAGGACGAACACGAACCCGTAACGGTCAAGACGCTGTACGGCTGGGACAAGCGCATCCCGACGCAGCAGCTTTGGCACCATAAGTCCTGTGGCCAATGCGGCAACATTCCGGGCTACCCGGCGTCGCTGCTGTGGCTAATGAACAAGATGGACATCCGCTACCTCGACGAGACGGATCAGACGTCCTGTACGGCCTGGAACTATCACGGTTCGGGCATCGGCAACATCGAGAGCCTCGCGGCCGTGTTCCTGCGTAATTTCCACCAGGCTTACGTTGCCGCCAAGGCACAGGGTCTGCCCGATGGTTATTTCTACCCGCTGGTACATTGCGGCACCTCCTTTGGCAACTACAAGGAAGTGCGGGGCTACCTGCTGCACTCGGCCAAGTTGCGCGACAGGGTCAAGACGATCCTCGGTAAGCTCGGCCGTCTCGTGGACGGCAAGCTGCTGATCCCGGAAGAAGTTGTCCATTACTCGGAGTGGGTGCACGTGATGCGCGATCGCATCAAGGAGCACCAGGTCATTGACTGCAGCAATATTCGCGCGACGGTGCACCCGGCCTGCCACGTCTACAAGATGGTGCCGGAGGATGCGATTTACGACGACGATATCCTCGAAGGCAATCGCGTGGCTGTCACGACCGGCGTGCTCGAGACGCTGGGCACCCAGGTTATCGATTACTCGACCTGGTACGACTGCTGTGGCTTCGGTTTCCGGCACATCATTTCCGAACGTGAATTTACGCGTTCGTTCGCCATCGATCGCAAGCTGCGGGTCGCGCAGGAAGAGGCACGTGCCGACATGATGGTTGGCCACGATACCGGCTGCATCACGACGCTGGACAAGAACCAGTGGATCGGCGCGGCGGTCGGCAAGCCTGTCGAATTGCCGGTGCTGGCTGACATCCAGTTCGCGGCGCTCGTGTGTGGTGCACATCCTTACAAGATCGTGCAGTCGCACTGGCATGCGTCGCCGACGGAGCAGTTGATGGACAAGCTGGGTATCGACTGGCAGGCGAAGAAAGCAGAGTTCGAGGACTACCTCAAGGAAGTTGAGGCGGGCAGGGGTGAGACCCTTTACGACCCGCGTTTGATGATTACGTCGGGACCTGGTTTCAAAGCCGTGGAATCGAAACCCAGCGAATAAGCGCCAAATACAATAGGCAAGCAGACAATGAGCAAACCAGTATTGATAATCGGCGGCGGACCGGCAGGTCTGGCCGCGGCACACAGTCTTGCGACAGTCGGCAAGGAAAGTGTCATCGTTGAAAAGGAAGACCGGTTGGGCGGTGCGCCGATCCTGTCCGGCTACGCCAAACTCGTACCGACGGGAGAGTGGGCCAAGGACGCCATCGGCGGCATGGTCAAGCGCGTCGAAGCGGAGTCCAGCGTGAAAGTCGTAACCGGCACCAAGGTGACGGATTTCGACGGCTCGCCGGGCAACTTCACGGCGAAACTGTCCAATGGAGACGCCGTTGACGCCGAAGCAGTCATCGTCTGCAGTGGTTTCACTCACTTCGACTCGGTGAATAAGCCTGAGTGGGGCTTTGGCACCTACGAGGACGTCGTCACCACGACGCAGGTCGAACAGATGATCTCGTCGGGACAGGGTGTGCGTTGCCCCTCTGATGACCGCAAGCCACAACGAGTCGCGATTTTGCTCTGCGTCGGGTCTCGTGATCGCCAGATCGGGCGCGAATGGTGCTCGAAGATCTGCTGCACGGTGTCCTCGAATATCGCCATGGAAATCCGCGAGGAGTTACCGGACTGCCATGTGTACATCTACTACATGGATATCCGTACGTTCGGGCTCTACGAAACGAAGTACTACTGGAAGAGCCAGGAAGAATTCAAGGTCAAGTACATCAAGGCACGTATCGCCGAAGTGACGTCGGATGGCGAGAAGCTCATCGTCAAGGGCGAGGATACGCTGGTCAAACGCCCCATCACGATTCCGTTCGACATGGTCGTGCATGCCATTGGCATGGACCCGAATGTCGATAATCCGGAAATCTCCGAGACGCTGGGCATCGACCTCGAAACGCATGGCTTCATCGACGTCGCGAACCGCTACGGTGCGATGGGCGCTACGTCAAGACCGGGTGTCTATGTTGCAGGCTCTGCGACCGGCCCCGAGACGATCGACGACTCCATCGCGCAGGGGCATGCGGCGGCAATGGCCGTCCTGTCGGGCGCCAGGGACCTGAAGACGGCGTAAGCCGCAGGCATCATGTTTAACAAGTCCGCGATCAAGCCACACGAATTCGAGCGTCCATCGCTCGAGTTATCCGGCGAGATATTACGGGCCGCACTGCAGATGATGGTCAGCGGTAGCGAGGAGCACGGCGGCATCGAGCGCTACATTGATGCCGTCAAGCTCAAGAGTGCCATGTTCAGGCAGGCACTCGTTGAGAACGACGTTGCCGACCTCGATCTCGAAACGTTCAAAGGCCTGTGCACATTCATGGCGACGGTGCGGCGTCGCATCAGCGAACACCTGAATGAAGAGGCGTTTGCCGAGATGCGCATGGCGATCGCCGCGCTGTTCGATGAGGCCGAACACATTGACGATCGTATTGGTCAATTCTGTGCGCGCTACCCGAATGACAAGAAGCACCGCTGGGTACGAGACCTCGCCACCGAGTTGTTGCACAACGCCGATCCCGAGCGTGTGCCGCTGATGAACCGCTGGGTGTGGGACGCGAAGTCAAATACGGGTGTCATCCGCGAAATCTGGCATGGCGATAACGTGGACCACATGCAGATCCCCGTGGCCGACGGCTATGGGACCTACATCATGTTACGCGAGGAACTCAGCCAGTTCCTGAGCGATAACGGCGTCTTTCGCGATGTCCTTTATTACATTGATGTCCTCTGCGCCCAGGTTTATGCGCAGTACATTTGCGAACAGGGTGGCAGCTATCTGCGCGCCGATTTCCAGGCACCCGAAGATCCTATGCAACACACACGCCGCCTGCTTGGGCTCGATGGAGTCCAGCCGGGCAATGGTAGGACCCGTCTCAAGTCTATTGATGGTGAGGCCTTTGTCCTAGATGACAGCAACACGCTGAAGCCGACGGAACACTAATGCCAATTCATGAAAAATCGCTGATTCGCCCGGAAAACCTGACGACGCATGAAGAGCTGACGCTGGATGGCGTCGATGTCTCGGGTCACTGGAGTACGTTTATCGAGACGCGCGTCGTCAACGATTACAACGAGAACCTGCAGGAAGAGATTGCGGCCCTGCCGGGCGGTGAGGAAATTCACCGTTGCTGGCAGTGTGGCTCATGCACGAACGCCTGCACGGTCAACGCGATCAACGAAGACTTCAATCCGCGCTACTGGATCTACCTGATTCGCATGGGCATGGAATCCGAATTGCTGCGCGACAAGGACATCATCTGGCAGTGCGTGTCGTGCAATAAATGCACTTACGCCTGTCCGCGCGACGTGTTCCCCGAAGGCGTCATGAAAGCGACAGCACATTGGCTCGAAAGGAAAGGTCACACTGAGAAATCGCCGTCGACCCATTTTGACGAGGTATTCACCGAGCAAATCGTAAAGACTGGCAAGATCGAAGAAAGTCGCACCATGCGTCGCTTCTTCTCGCGTACCGGCCAGGCACTGGCGCAGCCGTGGATGATTGAGATGGTCAAGCGGATGTTACGTGGCTTGCCCATCGGTCTGCTGACACGCATGGGGCTCGCGACGCTGGTGGCACCGAAGACGAACGACTGGTCGAAAGCCTCGGCGGCGATCCAGGAATACATCGACGAACAACACGAGAAACAGGCGCAGGCATTGAGTCTTGCCGAGCTGGTTGAAACAGCCAAACAAGACGTGGCTGCCTGACGGGAACCTAGATGACTACAAAAGACAAGTACAAGAAGGTCGCTTACTACCCGGGCTGTGCGCTCGAGGGTTCGGGCCATTCTTATAATCGCTCCACCAAGGCTGTCGGCAAGGCGTTGGGTCTCGATCTCGTTGAGGTCAAGAACTGGAACTGCTGCGGCGCGATGGAAGTCAAGAACATCGATCCCAAGATCCAGACCTACCTGTCGTCGCGCGTGATGTCGACGGCGGCAAACGAGATGGACATGGACGTGGTTATGGCGCCGTGCAACGGCTGCTACCACAACCTGAAGAAGGCGGAATACGATCTCGCCAACGACCAGGAATCGGCCGACGTCGTTGACAAACTCTCGAAGAAAGCCGGACACAAGACGTACGAATCCGGGCAAGTCGAAACGATCCACGCGCTCGACTGGATCAAGGACTCAATTGGCGAGGAAGGGCTGGCCGAACGCGTCAAGAACTCCCTGTCAGGCATCAAGGTCGCCAACTACTACGGCTGCATGTACACGCGGCCGCGCCATATCTTCCCCGAGAAGGACCAGGGGCCTGGCAGTGAATCGACCTCGAAGCCGCATTTCATGGATGACCTGCTCGCTGCGGCGGGCGCCGAAAATGTCGACTTTCCGCTCAAGACGGCCTGTTGCGGCGGAGCGCACACTTTGTCCGACAGCGATATGTCGACGAAGCTCGTACTCAATATTCTCAAGGCGGCCAAGCTGTCAGGTGCCGATGTCATCGCGACGGAGTGCCCAACCTGTCATTCAGGGCTCGAAATGCACCAGATTCGTGCTGAGAAGACGCTCGGCGAAAAGGTCGATATCAAGATTTTGTACTTCACCCAGCTCCTGGGTATGGCGCTGGGACTGAAGGCAAGAAAAGTCGGCGTGCATGAGAACATCAATGACTCGATCAAGTTTCTCAAGGAAAGGGGCCTCGGGTGAGGACACTTGCCGAGCTGGAGTCGGTCTTCGATGAGGCGCCGGCAACGGCGGAGTCTCTCGGTGCGGCTGAGGATCTGCTGCGTGCCAGTGAGGAAGTTATCGAGCACTGGGTTGTGGCGCGGGGAGAAGTACCTACGGAAGAGACCCGGGAGGGCTTTCGGCTGCTGGCATTGCACAGGCAAGGTGCGAAAGGTGAGCCGAGCTTCAATGCCTGCCGGGAGACCTGCCGCGAAGTTGTCTACCACTACAACCTCATCACGATGCAGCCTGAACATTCGGATATTACGGATCGCTTATATATGATGGGTTTGGTATCCAAGCACCTGTATTTATTCATCAGTGGGAAGCTGCAGGTGGCCGGACTCGGCGAATTTTGCTGTTCGTCGAAGCCGATCCGCACGGCAACTGAGTCGCAACAACCATAAATTGAGGAGGCATAGGTATGCCATCTGTAAGGGGATGTAACCTTCCTGACGAACTGCTTTATGACGTCGACAACCATATCTGGTTCACGGAGATGGGGGACGGCACTGTCAAGATCGGGATGACGGCGGTCGCAACCGCGATGGCCGGCAAACTCGTTGCCTTCACTCCCAAGAAAGTCGGACGCAGTGTGCGCGCAGGGAAGTCCTGCGGCACCCTGGAGTCGGGCAAATGGGTTGGGCCTGCGAAATCCCTCGCCGGCGGTGAGGTGGTCTCGGTGAATGACGACATGGTCAGCGATCCCAGCATCGCCAATGACGACCCTTACGAGAAGGGTTGGTTGCTCATCCTGAAGCCGGACGACTGGGATGGCGTCAAGGGCGCCCTGGTCACCGGAGACGGCATTGCGGCGCCTTACGAGGCCAAGATGGATGCCGAAGGCTTCGGTGGGTGCGAATGAGCGCTGAAGAGACCGTGAATGACATCGGCGACTTCGACAAGCTTTCGGAGTTGCATGACAAGGCATCGCACGCCGTCGAATTGCTCAAGGCGATGGCGAACGAATGGCGCCTGATGATTCTTTGCCAGCTGTCCGAAGGGGAGAAGACGGTCAGCGAGTTGCAGGACATCCTCGGTCTCAGTCAGTCGGCGTTGTCTCAGCACCTGGCGGTGTTGCGACGGGAAAAAATAGTTAAATCCAGGAAGCATGCGCAGTCTGTCAGCTATTCGCTGGCCGGCGACGATGCGCCCAAGGTAATGAACACGTTACACGAAGTATTCTGCGAAACGCAGGGAGAAAAGAAATGAGTTTGAAAGCTAGAAAGGTCACAGCAGCATTGGTGGCCACGGGATTGTTCGCCTTCAGCAGTGCTGCGATGGCGACCAACGGTTATTTCACGCACGGCGTGGGCACGGCGTCAAAAGGCATGGCGGGAACCGGTGTTGGCTCAAATGCAGACATGGGCGCCATCATGAGCGCTACAAATCCTGCACTGGGCGTGTTTGTCGAAGACCGGTGGGAAGCAGGCCTTTCCATTTTCAGCCCGATGCGCAGCTATGAGGCGTCGGCCAGCCAGCTAAACGGTGGGTTTATCGACCTCGGTGGCTGCGATCCGATTTCGAACCCGGGTGCGTGCCTGCCGTCTCACACGATCAACACCGGTAAAATCGACAGCAGCAGCGAGTTCTTCCCGATTCCCTACGTCGCCAAGAACTGGAGCCTGCAGAACGATACGAACATCACCATGGCCTTCTACGGCCGTGGCGGCATGAACACCGACTGGGACGACTCAAGTGCATCCGCAACGTCCTATTTTTGCGGTACGACGCCGACTGGCGGTCCTGAGACCGGCCCGGGCCCGTATTGTGTCGGCAAAGCTGGTGTGGACCTCTCGCAGGCATTCCTCACATTGAATTACTCCGGGATGGCCGGCGAGAATTTTGCCTGGGGCATCGGTCCGGTGTTCGCGATCCAGCTGTTTGAAGCCAACGGTGTCGGCACGTTTGCACCGGTAACGGAGACCTTTGCAGCCTCCGGTGGTACGACGTTCCCATCATCGCTCAGCAATAATGGTCACGATACTTCGACAGGCTGGGGCCTCGCGGCCGGCATGTGGTGGGGGATCAGCGATACCTTCAGTGTAGGGCTCGCGTACCAGTCCAAGATGTCGATGTCCGAATTCGATGATTACTCGGACCTGTTCGCGGACGACGGCGGTTTTGATATCCCGTCGAGCCTCAAATTCGGTCTGTCATGGGTCGCAAGCGATGCGCTTCGCGTTAACTTCGATATCGAACAGACGGATTACAGCGAAGTGGATTCGATCGGCAACCCGATGGTCAACCTCGTTGGTTGCCCGACCTTGCCGCTCGGCGGTACGGATCTTTCAAGCTGTCTCGGTGGTGCCAACGGTGCAGGTTTTGGCTGGGACGACATGACGACCTATAAACTAGGGTTCGAGTGGCAGGCCGACGAAAAGAACACCTGGCGCTTCGGTTACAGCCATGGTGAACAGCCCATTCAGGCGGCCGACGTGCTCTTCAACCTGTTGGCTCCCGGCGTTATGGAACAGCACATCACGTTGGGTCTGACGCGCGCTCGCGACAACGGCGGCGCGTGGGTCTTCTCGTTCATGTTCGCGCCCGAGAATTCTGTCACGGGCCCGAGCATGTTCGATCCGACGCAGACCATCGAACTGAGTATGAGCCAGCTCGAGTTTGAGGTTGGTTTCACCTTTTAGGAGTACATGATGAAGGCCAGGATTTTTATGGCCGTAATCACGATTGCGGCGCTGGTTTCAGCGCCGTTTTCGTTTGCGGCCGATGACGACATTGGTATTTTCGAAGCACTGCATGCCTCGTCAGTATCGTTTGACGAAACGACGGCGGCACTGGACGCAGCGTTTGCGGCTTCCGGACTGGTGTTGCACGCAACGCATGATGTACGGGTTCCCGAGGATAAGCACCAGGCCCGCATCTACGTCCTGACTTCGCCGGCGTATGCCGATGCGGCCAGCCAGGAATCGGCGCGCACGATTTCGGCGCAGGTCCTTCGTGTCGCGGCCTACACGCAGGGCGACGAACAGGCAACCTACATCAACATGGCGAATCCCGTTGCGCACGCGATGGTGTTCTATGCCGACTCTCCCAACTACGATGCGCTACTGACGGCCGCTGCCGAAGCGTCCGGCGAAATCCGCGAGCTGATGTCGGCGGTGCCGGGGGAGGCAATGTGGGAGCAGCAGGAGCCCAGGCGGGCGGAGAAACACTATCGTGCCTTCAAGGGCGATGGCCCTGCACGGATGATGGCGAAATTCCGGACCTTCCGGAAAAGTCAGCTCGAAATCATGGAGGACGGTGCCGAGAATTTCGATGCAATGGTCGAGAAAGTGACGGCAGCGCTGCTGGCGCGCGAGGTTGTCGCGGCGGATGAGTCCGAAGGCTGGGAACAGCTTGCAGTCATTCGGGTTCGTGACGACGCGGTCTACATCGGCGTGACCAACCCGTACATCGAGGACAAGATGGTGCGCATCAACTCCCGGTTCCGTAAGGACGGCAAGAGCGACCTGTCGCCGTATCCCGGCGTAGATCATGTCGCTGCGCTGCCGACCGAGATCCTGGTCGTCAAGGACGGCGACGAAACCAAGGTACTGCACTACGGGCAGATGTGGCGCATGCAGCTGTATTTCTGGGATTCGGGATACCGGGCATTCACGGCCAATGTCGGCGTACCGAGTACGATCGCCAATTCGATCGAGGACACGGTCAGTCCCGACTAGGCGAAAACAGGCATAATATAGCCGGGAACGACGGGCCTGCTGCGCGCCAGGGGGCTTGTCGTTCCCGGTATTCGTTCACACATCAGGCGTCCAGGACCTAAATTGACTATGAGCAAGGCGAAGCTCGATCCCGCATACCTCCGGCAACAGATCGTTGGCGTCGACTCGACATTTGAGACGCCGTTCGGCGAACGCCTGATGGTCTATTGCGACTACACGGCATCGGGGCGCTGCCTGCGCTTTGTCGAGTCCTACCTGCAGAGCCTGCAGCGCGTCTATGCCAATACGCATACAGAAGACGATATCACCGGCCGGAGCATGAGCCAGTTGCTGCATGAAGCCGAGGAGGCGATCAAGCAATCGGTCAACGCGGGTCCCGAAGGTCGAATAATCGCCTGCGGTACCGGCGCTACGGGGGCCATCGACAAGCTGCAGCAGATCATCGGCGTGACACTGGCGCCGGCAACCCGCAAGAATCTGCGCGATGCGCTGGATGACGAAAAACTGTCCAAAACACAGCCGGTCGTATTTATCGGTCCCTATGAACATCATTCAAACGAGATTTCCTGGCGGCAATCGCTCGCCACCACCGTACAGGTACGCCTGGATGCGGCAGGCAACGTGGACCTGGCCCATCTCGAGTCATTGCTGCAGGATCCACGCTACCAGGGCCGTAAACGCATTGGCTCGTTCTCCGCTGCCTCGAACGTCACCGGTATCCGGGCGGATGTCCGGAGGATCACCAGCCTGCTGCACAAGTATGACGCGATAGCCTGTTTCGACTACGCAGCGTGCGCGCCGTATGTGCCCATCGATATGAACCCTGCGCCCGAATCGGAGGGGGACGATCCAAGTATTGATGCCATTTTCATTTCCCCTCACAAGTTTCTTGGAGGCCCGGGATCGAGCGGTGTACTGGTCTTCAATGAACGCATCTATGATCGTGAGTTGCCACCCAGTATGAGTGCGGGCGGGACAGTCGACTACGTCGGGATGACGGACCAGGATTTTATTTCACGCATCGAAGAACGCGAGAAGGCGGGCACTCCCGGCGTATTGCAGACGCTTAAGGCGGGTCTTGTCTTTCAGATCAAGGATGCCGTCGGCACCGATGTGATCCACAAGCGTGAGCACGAGTTCACCGACCGCGCCCTGCGTAGCTGGGGCGAGAACAGTGACATCGAAATTCTCGGCAACCCGGACCCCGGGAGCCGCGTCGGCATTATCTCTTTCAATATCAGGAACGCGAACGGAAAGTATCTGCATCACAAATTTCTTACGGTGCTCCTCAACGACTTGTTCGGCATCCAGTCGCGCGCGGGATGTTCTTGCGCAGGGCCGTATGGCCATCGGCTGCTGGATATCGATATTGCAACATCCGAAAAATACCGCTCCGCGGTGCAGCAGGGCCACTGCGGCCTGAAACCGGGTTGGTGTCGCGTCGGCCTGCACTGGGTCATGGACGATGCGGAAGCAAACTATGTCATCGATGCAGTGAATTTTCTCGCGCGCGAGGGCCACCAGTTCCTAAGTCTCTATGACTTCGATCTTGCCACGGGAACCTGGGTGCACAAGTATGCGGCGGGTCAGTTACCCGAGTTTTCTCTCGAGCAGGCGTTGAACATTGAAGAGGGTGAACCAGCAACGCTGTCGCTGCCGTTGCGTCAACAGCTCTATCGCCACTACATGACCGAGGCACAAAAGATTGCCGACCAGCTTAGAAACGAGCCGGAGGCGAAGCTTGCGTTGCTGGGTGGCGATCTCGGCGAGTTGCAGTTTTTTGCGATGCCCGAGGACGAACGCCAGCCGCACTGAGCTAGTTGTTCTTTGCGCCCTGGTCGATCCAGAGTCCAATCAATTCAATTGTCGCGGCTGAAAGCATCACGCCGCGGCCTTCCGCGAAGGATTCGTCGTTATGCGGTGGCATGCGGATTTCCGGCGCCGTCTTGCCAGCGACGACCAGGTACAGCGAACTCGACATCCTGCTGCCCGGAACCACGACCCTGCCGTGGGCCGTACCTTTCATCACGTTGTTGTAGTCGGTCATCAAGTACGCGCTCGCCGTAGCGCCTTCCCCAGCTTCACTGTGACAACTGACGCAGTGTTTCTGAAAGACAGGGTCAATGTCGTCGGCGAAGCTGACTTCGCCCTTGCCGCATCCGGTAAGCACGACAGCAGGCGCGAGCAGCAGCACAAGTCGCAGCATGGATTTCATTGCATTCACCTCTCAAGGGCTCATCAACGCCGAGTCGACGTATACGGCGACTATGAAAGATGAGGCGAATGAGGGTCAATTCGTGGAAGTACGCACCCGGAATATCTGCCCGCGAACGAGCGGGTTGGCGAGGGCCGCGGCGGTGTCCGGAAAGCCCGGGGAATCCGCATATTGGCGGTAGAGTGGCATGAAGACGGGCTCATCGATGAGTTCGTCGAATCGAGCGAACAGTTCGGTGCCCGTCCAGCGTCGGTTTGATGGCAGGCAACAGCGTTGAAAGCGACCCAGAACGGTGTCCAGGGACTCCCTCCCGCCAGAGCGCTCGCGAAGCCGGATATCGGCGAGGAGGGCGATCGCCGCGCCACTCCAGTAGATCTTGTAGCGCGCGCGGCGTACGCCTTCCTGTGCGGCCTGATTGGGTGACAGCTCCGGCCGCGAGGCTTCTCCCCGACCAAACCCTGCCGACAGCTTGCGAATAGCCTGTGCGGTTGTGTACCGGCCGGCACGTGCCATGAGCACATTCTGGTAATAGCTCGCGAAGCCTTCGGAAATCCACCGCTGACGCCAGCTTATTCCCGGTAGCAGCAAGTGACTGAACTCATGGGTTGCCGTCCAGTCGGCATACAGGTCTTCTATGGGCCGGTCGACGTCGACGTAGAGTTCCACCGTCTCGCCACCGCGCCGCGTCACCCGGCCGAAAGGCACCGGAGAGTTTCGACTGCTGGCCCCGGTTGGCGTCGGTATGACAACGATGCGCGGCGAATCGATGGGGAAGCGGCCGTACGTCATGCTGACCTGATCGGCAACATGGTCGAGCCAGGCTGTTATGTCGCGTGAGGTAGCCGCGTCAACCTCCGTTGCAAATTCCACGGAGAGCGTCGCACCCGGGGCGGCGATGCGTGTCGTGGTCCGCTCCGCCCAGGCTGGTGAGAACGCCAACAGGCCGAGAAGAGCTGGGCGAAGAATACTGAGTGAGCGCATAGTCAGTCCTGACGTCTTCAGGACTTCGACCGGGAAAATCGATCCGAGTTCAGGCGTCGCCGAGTTCTTTCCCGGCGGACTTCTTGAGTGCCTCGAGCGACGCCTCGATGCATTCGACGAAGAACTGAATGTCGGGCAGCGTTTCACGCGTGGAAGTCACATTGAACGTGATCTTGCCGTTGTAACTCGGTGTCGCGATGAACAGGCCCATACCGTCAACCAGCGGGGCGACGCCGTACGTCGCAATTTGTTTGGCACCGTTCATGTACATGGGGACCTGCGGTCCCGGCACGTTCGAAACGAACAGGTTGCAGATATTGGCGGCCATGCCCGCCTTCAATACCAGCCGGCCGGCCGTCACCAGCGTGGCCGCGGGCACATGCTGACTCAGGTCCGTCATGAGTCGTGCCGAGACACCGGACTTGGCTTCCTTGCTCTTGC
The DNA here is from genome assembly GCA_004282875.1 of Chromatiales bacterium. Classification (GTDB taxonomy): domain Bacteria; phylum Pseudomonadota; class Gammaproteobacteria; order Steroidobacterales; family Woeseiaceae; genus UBA1847. The sequence continues at coordinate 18,964 of SHLT01000053.1, forward strand.
GCGTGGCCTTGTGGATGCGACGCAGGCGTTTCAGCGGATTGGAAATGTCCGTGAATATCCGCGTGGTCATGGCGGTAATGCGGTTGCCCGAACCCTCGTCGGGTTCCTTAGCGGCCGCCGGTCGTGCATTGATGGGGACCCAGGCGACCAGGGACTCGGCAGGCAGTTCCTTGTGCCGCAGTAGGTATTTTCGCAGTGCACCGGCGCAGATACACAACACGACGTCGTTGACCGTACTGCCCGGCACCGCCATGCGGATCGCCTTGAGATCGTCGAGATCGAACGTCGTCGCATCGAACATCTTGTGCGGCGATGCGTTGCAATTAAAGCGCGTGTCGGGAACCGGGTCAGACGCAGACGGTTCGCGCTGCGACGTCAGGGCCTGTTGTGCCAGCTGATAGAGCGTCGGTGCCGAGCGCAACACGGCGTCCGTCATCCCGATCGGCGAGCGAACGGCATTGAATACGGCGCGACCCGCCATGCCCAGCAGGCTGGGTCGCCCGCCGCTCGACTCTGCGACAACGTCGAGCGGGACCGCCGGGGTACCCTTGTTGTCGATATCGACGAGGCCGCGGTAGAAATTGACTATCGATGCGCCGTCCGCCGCGGCGTGATGCAGCTTGGTAGCAATGGCGTAACAGTTCTTTGGCAACCCCTCCACGTTGTCGAGTCCCTCGATAACGAGCATCTCCCAAAGGGGGCGGGACATATCGAGTTGTCGCGCATGAAAGCGTGAGAGCTGAATGCAAAGCTGGCGCCAGTCGCCGGGCTCCGGCAAACGCGCATGCTGGACGTGGTACTCGAGGTCAAAGTTCTCGTCGTCAGCCCAGTACGGGAAGTCGAGTTCCAGCGGAACGCGCACCAGCCGGCGCTTGAACAGCGGACTGACGTGGAGGCGCTTTTCAATGTGGGCGAGTATTTGCTTGAAGCGCACGACCTCGCCGCCGGGCACCGTCGACGGGTCGAAAATGGCGACTGCCGTTACCTGGATATGGTTGTCTTCCGATTCGAAGTAGAGGAACTGGGCGTCCTGCGGGCTGAGCTGAACCATTATTTCTTGACGACCTTGAGTGGCTTGGCAATGGGGGCAGTGCGACTCTGGCCCAGTGCTGTGAGATACATGTCGCGAACCTCGTCGACGTGTTCGTCGATCGTCTCGACCGTCCAGCCGTCCGTCGGAATGGGCGGCAGGACCTCGACCTGAACGGTCGCGGCCCGATAAACCATCTCGCCCTTGGGCATGATATCGCTGGAATTCCGAATGACGATCGGCACGATGGGCACCCCGGCCTGCATTGCCAGGTGAAAGGCACCTTTCTTGAAGGGTGCGAGTTTGGGGGTCACAGAGCGCGTGCCCTCAGGCGACATGCAGACGGACTTGCCCTCGACCATCATCGTGTCGACCAGGCTCTTCATGGTCTGGATGGCCTTCTCCGTATCCTGGCGATCAATGAGGACAACGCCGGAGAATTCGAGAACGCGGCCAATGAGCGGCATGTTGCGAATTTCCTTCTTCCCGACGCCGCTAATGTCGCGTCGCAGGAGTCGCGCAATGATGACCATGTCCACATTGCTCTGGTGATTGAAAATAAACACCGCCGGACGGTGCGACCAGAGATGGTGTTCGCCATCGATTCTCAGATTCAGGCCGATCAGTGCGCTCGCGGTGTCCGCGAAGACCGATAGCGAGAAATTCATCGCGTCTCGTTTGGAGCCCGTCAGCGCCCAGATCGGAAGGCCGGCAAAAAACGAGCCCACGAGGCTGGCCGGGACCATTGCCGTGCGAATCCAGTCGCTCGGCGTCGGCCGTCCGCGGCTGGCAAAGCGCCTTGCCGGCCATCCCCGGGCCTCCGCGATTGCGCGCAGGCGGCCGCTCGGGTTCAGAGGGCGCGGGTTGCCGACTCGTTCGAGCAATTCCAGGTCGTCCGTGCTGTCCGAATAGAAGAAACTCTGGTCGAGGTCAATGTTGTGTTTCTTGGCCAGTCTCTCGGCGGCAATGACCTTACCCTGGCCGAAGCATATCGGCCGGATGACGGCGCCCGTGAACTCGCCGTCCTCGACCTGCAGGCCGGTGCAGAGCACGTGTTCAATATCCAGGTCGCGGGCGGCGGGCGCCACCTGGTAGGGCGTTGCGGACGAAATGATGGCGACCGTGTGCCCCTTGCGCATGTGCGTTTTGATCAGCGCTCGCGTCTCTGGATAGATCTGGCGCGCAATGTGGGACTTAAAGACGTCCTCGCCGAACGCGGCATAACTGTCTTCGCGAACGCCACGCAGGAACTGTGATGCCGCAAGCATCAGTGCCGGGAATCCGAGGATCCCGATCCCGAAACTGGCCATGACGCTGAGGAGCTCGACGAAGTCACGAGGCGACAGGTGGCCGCGCTTGAGCTGTTCCTGGAAGAACGCAACGGCCGAGTACCCGGAGATGATGGTCCCGTCGAAATCGAACAATGCGCCGATTTCCGGACCATCCGGAAGCCGTTCGATCTCCGCGACTACGTCTTGATATGCCAAGCCAGACTCCTGTTAATCCCCCATTCTAAGGTCAGTAGGGTGGGCTGCACTAGGTATTTTTACGGGAAATTGCGGATTGGTGGTGACACCATTTGAATATCTGCCCGGTGATGCGCGATAGTAGCGCCGTGATTTCCGTAGCCCCCATGATGGACTGGACGGACCGGCATTGCCGGTATTTCATGCGCCTGTTGAGTCCTTCCGTACGCCTGTACACCGAGATGGTGACGGCTGCAGCTATCGTGCATGGTGACGCCGAACGCTTCCTGCGATTCAACGAGGAAGAGCATCCTGTCGCTCTGCAGCTCGGCGGGAGTGAGCCGGACTGGATGGCACAGGCGACAGCCCGGGCCGCCGAATTTGGCTACGACGAGATAAACATAAATGTTGGCTGCCCGAG
>SHLT01000149.1 GCA_004282875.1 Chromatiales bacterium
CGGCCACCCTGACCGCGGCGGAGGCGCTGGAACAAAACGTCATCGAATTCATCGCCTCCGATCGGGCCGGGCTGCTCGAACTGCTCAACGGCTACGAAGTCGAGATCGCCGGTGAAACCCGCTCGCTCTCGACCGACAATGCCAGCGTCGAGGTCTTCGAGCCGGACTGGCGCATCCGCCTGTTGACCGTGATATCCAACCCCGAAATCGTTCTCTTGCTGGGCCTGATCGGGCTTTACGGGCTGATGTATGAAGGTTGGAACCCGGGCGCCATCGTACCCGGCGTCGTCGGCGCCATCTGCCTGTTGCTGGCGGCCTACGCACTGCAGGTTATCCCCGTGAACTATGCCGGGCTCGCCCTGATCATTGTCGGCGTCGCCCTGATGGTCGCCGAGGCGTATGCGCCCAGTTTCGGGGCTCTCGGCCTGGGGGGAATTACGGCCTTCATATTTGGAGCCATCATCATGTTCGACAGTGGCGTGCCGGGCTTCGGCATCTCCTACGTATTCGTCGCCGCGCTCGGCGTCGCGTTCGCTGTCGTGCTGATCTGGCTCATCGGCTACCTGCTCCGGCTGCGACGGCGCGGCGCCGTCTCCGGACGGGAATCTATTGTTGGCGCGACCGCGGTCGCCGTGGAAGACTTCGCAACGACCGGCAAGGTCTGGCTCGAAGGCGAAGCTTGGCACGCAAGGAGCGCGCAACCAGTTAGCAAGGACGAGGAGCTCATCGTAACCAGGCTCGATGGGCTCACTCTCGACGTGGAACGGGCGGAGCCGTCCGACACAACAACACGCGATTAGCCTGACACTGACTTAGGAGCCCGCCATGCCTCTCACTTTCTACGCTGTCATCGGGGTAGCGGCTATCCTGGTGCTGTCACAGATGATCAAGATCCTGAAGGAGTACGAACGCGGCGTCGTCTTCTTCCTCGGGCGCTTCCAGAGGGTCAAGGGGCCCGGGCTCATCATCCTGATCCCCGGACTGCAAAAGATGACGCGCGTCGATCTTCGCGTCCTCGTTCTCGACGTCCCCACGCAGGACGTCATCTCCCGGGACAACGTCTCGGTCAAGGTAAACGCGGTCATCTACTTCCGCGTCGTGGATCCGGAAAAAGCGATTATTCGCGTGGAGAATTTCTTCGAAGCGACGAGCCAGCTGTCGCAAACGACGCTGCGTTCCGTGCTGGGCCAGCACGAACTCGACGACATGCTCGCTGAGCGCGACAAACTCAACGACGATATCCAGGCCCTCCTCGACCAGCGTACGGACAACTGGGGCATCAAGGTTGCAAACGTCGAAATCAAGCATGTTGATCTCGACGAGAGCATGATCCGGGCAATCGCCCAGCAGGCCGAAGCCGAACGGGCCAGACGTGCCAAAATCATCAATGCGGAAGGCGAGAAGCAGGCGGCCGCAGCGCTGGCCGAAGCAGCGAACATACTCGCGCAGGAAGACCTCGCATTACAGCTGCGCTACCTGCAGACCCTGAAAGAAATCTCGAGCGAGAAAACCAACACCATCGTATTCCCGCTGCCGCTGGACCTCATGGATCCGCTGTTGAAGCTGGCGAAATCTGCGAGTAAACGCGCCTGACTCGCGTTCAGGGCTCAGCCCGGCGAAACCGGCGGTATCGAGACGGTGATCTCGGCACCACCGAGGTCCGAGGTGTGAATCGACAGCTGCCCGCCATACGAGCGGGCAATGTCTTTGACGACGGCCAGCCCGATGCCATGGCCCGGCGTCGATTCGTCAAGCCGCATGCCGCGCTGCAACAGCGCATCGGCCGCATCCTGTGGAATGCCCGGACCGTCGTCTGCCACCGAGAGGACCATGCCGCTGGCCACCGCCGATGCGCCGGTCGACGGGACCACGACAATCCGGACTTTGCGCTTACACCACTTGCACGCGTTGTCGAGCAGGTTACCCGCGAGCTCGAGAAAGTCGCCGGTATCGCCCCGGAACTGCATCCCTTCCTCGACGCGCACGTCGAAATCCGGGTTCTTGTCGTGATACACCTTGCGCATGCCCGCGATGAGCCGCGCCACTTCCGTCGCCACCGACACCGGCACGAGGACCAGTTTTTCCGAGGCCGCCGCCGGTTTGCGGAGCTGGTAGCGGACGATTTCATCCATGCGATCGATCTGCTCGTTGTAGCGAGCGTCAAAGCCGTCGTCATGCCGGTCGTTCAAGAGCGCGCGCATGGCGGCGAGCGGCGTTTTCAGACTGTGTGCCAGGTTGTCGAGTGTGTAACGGTAGCGGTCTGACCGCGCGCGCTCACTGTCAATCAGCAGATTCAGGTTGCGCGCGACGCCCGTAAGCTCTGTCGGGAACTCGCCCGAGAGCGACACGCGATCGCCCTCTTCGATTTCGGTGATTTCCCTTTCGATCTTTCGTAGCGGCCTCAGCAGACCTCGCAACAACAAGGAGAAAGCCAGCACCATCGTCAGCGCCACGGCCGCAAACCAGCTGAACAACTGGCGGCGAAACTCCGCGATCTGTGCGTTGAAGCCGTCCAGGCTTTCGGCCACTTTGAACACATAGGGTTGAGATACGCCATCCTCGAATTCCCAGTCGACCGCGAGACTCAGCGTCAGGAGCGGCGTGCCGTCGGCCAGAAATTCCCGCGCGAACACCTGGCTACCCGGCGCGGGCCTGACCCCTTCCGGGATGTCCAGGCCGAGTGCTGAGCGCGAACGCCAGACCAGCGATCCATCAAGGTGCCAGACCTCGGCATAGAGGCCGGAGTCAACGCGCTGGAAGCGCGGTTCGCGCTGGCGCTCGGGCATAAAAAGCCGGCCGCCATCATCCGGTTCCCCTGCGGCCAGCAATGCGATGATGTGCCCGTCAAGGATGTCCCGCCGAGCCTGTTCACCGGCTTCTGTGAATGCCTTGTCGAGGACAACGATGGTGGCGCCGAAAAAGAACAGCAGCAGGACGCTAACGGATATCAGGAGCCGGCTGCTAAGAGAATTCACCCTGTGCAGGCCTTCTCAGTCGACCTGGTTACGCTCCAGCGCGAAGCGATAGCCGCGCCCTCGTAGCGTCTCAATAGGCTTGATGGTGTTGTCCGGGTCGAGCTTCTTGCGAAGGCGACCGATGAATACCTCGATGACGTTACTGTCGCGCTCGAAGTCCTGATCGTACAGTCGATCCGTGAGTTCGGCTTTCGAGATCACTTTCCCGGCACGCACCATCAGGTACTCGATAATCTTGTACTCGAAGCTGGTCAGGTCTATCGGCGCCTCGTCCACCGAGACCTCCTGCCTGGACATGTCGAGCGTGACGGGGCCTGCGGTGAGGACCGACGAGGCCCAGCCTCCGCTGCGTCGCAGCAACGCATTGACGCGTGCGCTGACTTCTTCAAAGTGAAACGGCTTGACGACATAGTCATCGGCGCCTGCGCTCAATCCGTCAACCTTATCTTCCCAGCGGTCACGTGCGGTCAGGATCAGGATCGGATAGGAATGCCCGTCCGCCCGCACCTGCTTGATGATATCGAGGCCGGACACCTCGGGCAGGCCGAGATCAATGATTGCGAGATCGATCGGGTATTCGCTCGCGAAATACAGCCCTTCTTTGCCATCCGCCGCCTGCTCGACGGCGAATCCGCCTTCGGTCAGTTTGCGTGACAGTGATTCGCGTAAGGTCGCGTCATCTTCGATTACCAGCAATCGCATGTTCCCTGCTCCTTCCTACGATCTTCCGACGATCATCGATAGTCTAGCGGCGGCGGCCGTTGAACCGGTGAGTCTTGACCTTCTGGTCCTTCGTGAGAACTTTGACGATGTGCACTTCGCGACCGCCCTGAACACGGGTCTCGGCGCTGATGATCCGGTCACCCGGCCCGAGACGGCGCCGTACTTCCGAAGTCGCCTGCGACAGCGACATGCCGTTGTTCTGGGCAATCAGCATCAGCGGCTGGCCTGCGTACTGCACGTCTCCTGCTTTCAGCGTCTCGTCGGGACCGACAGCACTGGCCGGCGACGGCAATACTGCCGCCGCGGCCAGTAGCACGAGTGTCAGTGCGATACGCATGCGCCAAGTGTGGTACGGCCGCTGACTGATTGCAACGAAGCGTGTCACATCGATTCCCTCGGATTAACCCGTCTTACCGGGCCGGGCGCACGTCGACGCGTACGCGAATCCTGTTGCCCGGATCGTACGGCATCTCGGTCACATACTTCTGACCGTGATAGCGGTACAGCACCCGGTAACCGTCGATGCGCTCTTCCTGGTGCGAGCGATAGCGAGTCTCGCAACGCTCCACGGGTCGGCCATGGCGCTCCACGGCGCCTTTGTGCCGATCGTTTCCGGCTTCGTTACCGATTGCGGCACCAATCAGGGTCCCCGCGACCGTCGCCGCGTCATTGCCGCGACCGCTGCCGATCTGGTGACCCACGACGCCACCGATGATGGCGCCAAGCAGGGTGCTGCCACCCCGATGACCGGCATTGCGATCGACCGTGTAGTACTGCATTTCTTCCCAGCACTCGCGCACGGGCGTTTTGACCGTAACGTAATTGATGATCGGCTCAGCCGAAATTACCTTGGCATAGTCGTATTGCGCACGACCATTACGGTAGTCATCGTCGGCCCACGCGGTGCTGCCAAACAGCATCGCGATAAGGGCGATTGAAGCGATACGTGTTTTTGCGTTCATGATCCTGTCCTTCGTTGCTGAACACTGGCCTTTTGCCAGCTTGGGGACAAGAGTAGAACCACGGCAATGAACCGAGGCTGAACGTCAGCCGACGCGCTGCTTGGCCTTGCGCCAGTGCTGGTCGAGCTCTTCCAGGCTCAGTTTCCGAATATCGAGCCCAGCCGCCGCCATGTCGGCCTCCATGGCCCGGAAACGCCGTTCAAACTTGTAGTTGGAGCCGGTCAGCGCCTTTTCGGGGTCAATATCGAGGTGTCGCGCGAGATTAACCACGGCGAACAGGACATCGCCCAGTTCGTCCTCGATGTGGCCGGTGTCCCGCGTTCCTATCGCCACGTCGAGCTCGTCAAGCTCCTCATGAATTTTCTGGTTCACACCGGCCGTGTCGGGCCAGTCGAAGCCCATGCGGGACGCGCGCTTGCCGAGTTTCTGCGCCCTTTTCAGGGCCGGCAGCGCTTTCGCAACGCCCGCCAACGCACTCTCGTCGCCATTCTCGGCCCGCTCCCGCTCCTTGATCTCTTCCCAGCTGCCGTCAATCTGGCCGACAGCGCGTTCCTCAGCCGAGCCAAAGACATGCGGATGGCGTCGCGTGAGCTTCTCGGCGATACCCTGTGCGACGTCTTCAAAGTCGAAATAACCCCTTTCGCTCGCCATTTGGGTGTAAAAAACCACCTGGAACAGCAGGTCCCCGAGCTCCGATCGCAGTTCGTCGAAGTCCTCGCGCTCGATAGCGTCCGCGACTTCGTAAGCCTCCTCGATCGTATACGGCGCAATCGTCGAGAAATCCTGTGCCACGTCCCACGGGCATCCGGTATCCGGGTCGCGAAGCGATCGCATTACCTCAAGTAATTTCTCGATACCGCTCATAACTCACTTATTTAAAAGAAATCTTCTGAATGCCACCAGCATGTATGCCGTCGCACCCCAGATACGCTCACCGCCGTAGTGAAACTCGATCATCGAGAACCTGCGGCCCTCGTAATCCCGGTCAACGAGCTGGTCGTTACGCTCATTGAGCACGTGCGCAAGCGGCACCTCGAAGGCGTATTCCACCTCCTTGCGGTCCACCACGAGCGCCGGGGCCTCCTCGACGAGCCCGACAATCGGTGTCACGGCGAACCCGGTGATGGTGGGCATGGTCCGCAGGTACCCGATCACATCTACCTGCCCTGGCTCGATGCCCACTTCCTCGTGGGTCTCGCGCAGGGCCGCCGCCTGTACGTCGACATCGTGCGGTTCCATGCGGCCGCCTGGAAAGCTGACCTGCCCTGCATGGTGCTTCAGATGTGCCGCCCGCTGGGTCAGCAGTATCGACAAGCCCTCCTCGCGCTGCATCAGGGGCACCAGCACGCCGGCCGGTTTGAGCGGACCCTCGAGCTTCTCCTGCATGCGGTGGGGCCAGCGACTCAGTCCCGGGGGCATCACGACGTCCAGCGGATCCTCGGGCATCTGCGTGCTCGCAAACCGCGCACGCAAGCCACTGGCTGTCAGCGCGTCATCCGGCGGGCCGGTCAATGCTTGATACCACCCTCGGTCAGCGCGGCCGGATCCAGCAAGCGGTCCAGCTCTTCGTCCGTGAGGTCTGTCATTTCCTTCGCAACGTCCTTGACAGCCCGTCCTTGTGCATACGCCTTCTTCGCCACCGCGGCGCCGAGTTCGTAGCCAATCACCGGGTTCAGGGCCGTCACCAGGATAGGATTGCGACCCAGAGCACGATGGATGTTCTCTTCGTTGACCGTGAAGCCCGCAATGGCCTTGTCGGCGAGCACCACGCTCGCATTGGCGAGGATTTCGATGCTCTGCAGCAGGTTATAGCCCACGACCGGCAGCATGACGTTGAGCTGGAAGTTCCC
>SHLT01000054.1 GCA_004282875.1 Chromatiales bacterium
TGTCGTACCAGTGGATCACGAACCCGGTTCCTCGTGAACAACGCCAGGCTGAAGAACGTGCCGTACTGGCGTCCAGGCATGCACTGCGCGAGCTCGTGGGCCAGGACGACCTGGAAATCGTCGATCCGTTGGCGCCGAACCGCAAGGTGGGCAAGGTATACGTCTATGCTGAAGAGCCGGGCTGGGCTGTATCCGGTCATTATCGTCGCGGTGAGGATGAGCCGTGGCATGCCTACCTGATCTACCTGACCACGGAGCTGGACCCCCATTCGCTGAAAACCGATGACCCGGCGGTGGCTGTCAGGTAACTTCCGTTGCCGCCGCGGCCTTGTCCTCTTGCCGCCATTCAAACACGTTCATTTCGATGAACACGAACGCGACGAGCCAGAGGAAAGCGTCCCAGAAGTCGACAAAGTCTCCCTTGACGCCCCAGTAGATCGCGGCGAGCAGGAGCGTGGAGTACAGGAGAAATTTCGCGATGTTGCTGAGGCGCAGGGCAAGACCCTCATAACGATTGCGTTCCTGCAGCCTGACGTCGATTTCCAGGACCAGGACGACCAGGAGCCAGACGCCGGCGTTGATCACGTCTACCCAGGCCAGCCGGATGATTTCCGCCGCCCCGGCCGCGTCGACCACTGCAGGCAGATCACGGAACTGGACGAACGCCCCGGCATCGGACCAGTTCCCGCAATTCGCGGCCGTGATCCTCGCGTATTCGTCGAGCGTCTCGGCCCATGACCAGTCGCCCGGCAACAGTTCACAGAGGTTCGCTATACCGGCCAACGACACCGTGTCGCTCACAAATAGCAGGTTCTGGATGTAGCCGTAGAACGCGTACACGATGAAGGCATAGCAAGCCGCGCGCAGTCCGTGCAGGGTCCAGGCGATCGGCCTGGTGAAGTCTTCGTCCTCGAGAACATACGTCTCGAGTTCGAACATGAGCAGCAGGATTACCCAGGCAAACGTATCGATCGTCGCTGAATAGGCTTCGATGATGTCGACAAGCGCGATGCCGTTGGGGAATTGCAGGGCCGCGGCCGCCAGTTCCTCGTCGAAAAACAGGTAGACGTTGAACGCGAGCAACGCGTATACCGTGTACTTGAAAGCCTGGTACAGCCGCCTGCTGTTGACGTTCAATTGGTCACTCCCCCCCCCCGGACGTTGTTTGATTCTATGTGGGTGGCATGACCAATGCCAAGGAAATTGAGCGCCCTGTCAGATTTCAGACAGGTTCGGTCGCTTCATCAATCGTGTCTGTTTCAACGCCGGCATAGTAGACCCAGACATTTTCCTCACCTGTCAGTAGCTCGATGTATTTCGGGTGTACGAAGAGCGTCTCGCGTCCCGACTTGACCTCGTGCAGTACGCCGATGTCGCACAGCTGCTTGAGGTAGACAGACGCCGTCTGGCGTTTGGCAATACCGGCGTCCACGAGGTTGCCGATACGGCAATAGGGCTGCTTGAAGAGCACCTCGACGAGCTCCCGGGAGTAGGTCTTCGGCAGCTGGCCGTGAACGAATTCGGCGGTATGGTCCATCAGTTCCCGAATCGACTTGATCTTGTCCGTCGTCCAGGTACAGGTCTCCTCGACGCCGTCGAGAATAAAGAAAATCCAGGGCGCCCAGTCCTGTTCATGTGTGACCGTCTTGAGCAATCGGTAGTAAGCCGCCTTGTTCTGGATGATGTACCGGCTCAGGTACAGGATGGGCGAGTCCAGGAGTCCGTGCTGGAGCAGGAACAGGATATTCAGGATGCGTCCGGTGCGACCATTGCCGTCGACGAAGGGGTGGATGGCCTCAAACTGGTAGTGCTGTACGGCCATCCGCACGAGGGGATCGATGTCCGTGGCCTCGTGCATGAACAACGCCCAGTTGTCGAGTTTTTCGATCAGCAGTTGCTGGCCGACGGGTGGCGTATAGATTACTTCGCCCGTCATCCGGCTCTTGAGGGTGGTTCCAGACTCTGCTCGAATATCAAGCTCTATCCCTTTGACTGTGCTGCAAATTTGAATTGCCATATCAGTGCTCAACATGCCGCGGCGCACCATTTTCGTGCCCTCGTACAACGCGGTGCGGTAGCGCAGGGCCTCTTTGGTTGCTGCGTCCGCCTTGTCTTCGGCGATGTCGGCAAATTCGAACAGCTTGTCCGTGGTGGTCACGATGTTCTCGATTTCCGAACTGGCCCGCGCTTCGAGTAACGGCAGGGCATTCACGAGTACCGCGGAATTGGGAATAAGCTCAGCCGCCTGCTTGAGTTCGGCGAGCGCAACGCGCGCGTTGATACAGCGTTTGAGAATCTGCGTCGATTCGATCTGCTCAATCGACGGAGGCAGGTCCGGCAACTCGTTGTATGGTAAAGAAGCATTAAAATCAGTCACTTAACGGTTACCTCGCGCAGTGTTCGGATAGGTACGCGGCATCGACATGATGTGCTTATATGTCGATAAAGCGGCAAAATATCGACACGTTGGCCGAACGTGTCGATTGTATCGACCTTTTCGTACGATATGTCGAAATTTCGTCAATTTATCGACACATGCGCAGTATAGGTCGATTGGATCGACACATTCGTGACCCAGTTGGCACTCTTGCTAAGCTAACGCACAAGGTCCAGGGAGGTAGTGAGATGCGGATTTTCAACTTTGGCAAGGTAGTGTGGCTCCTCGTCGCCTCTGCGGTCGCGCTCGCAGGTTGCGGTGGCAGTAGCAACGATGATGGCGGCTTTGTCGCGCCGCCGCCGGCACCGACAACACCGCAGATTACGACGGCCCCGGCGTACACCGCTTTGCCGGGATTCAACAACCCGATTTCGATGAAACGGGCACCCGGCGACACCACTCGATGGTTCGTGGCGGAAAAATCGGGCGTGATTCGCGTCTTTGCGGACAACCCCGCTTCGTCATCGACCAGCGTCTTTCTCGACATCAGCACCTCGGTCTCGGCCGCCGGCGAGGGCGGTTTGCTCGGCTTTGCGTTCCATCCCGATTTTCCGGCAACGCCGGAGGTGTATGTGTCCTATACACGCGGCTCGCCGTTTCAGTCTTTCGTCTCGCGGTTTGTCAGTACCGACAATGGCCTGACGGCAAACCCGGCCACGGAGGTAGAGCTGATTATCAATCCGCAGCCGGCCACGAATCACAATGGTGGCGACGTCGCGTTCGGACCTGACGGCATGCTGTATGTGGGGTTCGGCGACGGCGGAGGCAGCGGCGACCCGAATGAAAACGGGCAGAACACAATGAACCTCCACGGCGCAATCGTGAGGATTGATGTCCGTGGTGGTGCACCTTATGAAATTCCCGCAGGCAACCCTTTCGAGGCCAATGCGCCCTGTGTACAGGGAGTTGGCGCGGCAGGCTGCCCCGAAATTTTCGCCTGGGGTTTTCGCAATCCCTGGCGATTCTCGTTCGACGCTGTAACCGGGCGGTTGTGGACGGGTGATGTGGGCCAGGACGCCTGGGAGGAGATTGACCTGGTCGAGGTTGGCGAGAACTACGGCTGGAATGACCGGGAGGGTGCTCACTGCTTTGATCCCCCGTCCGGCTGCGCCGCTACGTTTCGGGAGCCCCACGCCGAATACGACCATTCACTGGGTTCGTCGGTCAGCGGTGGCTACGTGTATCGGGGCAGTGACATCCCCGACCTGGTCGGCTGGTATGTCTTTGGAGACTTTATTTCGGGCCGGCTGTTCGCGTTCGAGCAGGCCAGCGCGGCAGGCATTGTGCCGGAGGAATTGCTCGATACGAGCTTCTCGATCGTGAGCTTCGCAGAGGATATCGGTGGCGAGCTGTACCTCCTGGACTATGGGGTAGGCACAATCCACAAGTTGGAGAATGCCCCTTAGATTAGCGATTGCGATAAAATCGCAGGCCGCTGATAACAACATAAAGGGACACGCTGTGGCCGTAAAAAGCGATATCGAAATTGCACAAGCTGCAACACTCAAACCGATCCAGGACATTGCCGAAAATTTGGGAATCCCGGACGATGCACTTATTCCTTACGGCCATGACAAGGCCAAGATCAGCGCCAGTTATCTCAAGGAACTCGACGGCGAGGAAGACGGCAAGCTGATCCTCGTCACAGCGGTCTCGCCGACGCCGGCGGGCGAGGGCAAGACCACGACAACGGTCGGTCTGGGTGACGCCATGAACCTGATCGGCAAGAACGCGATCATGTGCCTGCGCGAGCCCAGCCTCGGTCCGTGTTTCGGCATGAAAGGCGGCGCCGCGGGTGGTGGCTATGCCCAGGTCGTGCCGATGACCGATATCAACCTGCACTTCACCGGTGATTTTCACGCGATCGGTGCGGCGAACAACCTGCTGGCCGCCCTGATCGACAATCATATGCATTGGGAGAACACGCTCAACATCGACCCGCGGCGGGTCACCTGGCGGCGCGTTGTCGACATGAATGACCGCGCGCTCCGGACGGTAACCTCGGGCCTCGGAGGTTTTCACAATGGCGTGGTTCGCGAAGCGGGTTTTGACATCACCGTGGCGTCCGAGATCATGGCGATTTTCTGCCTGGCGACGGACCTGAAAGACCTGGAGAAACGGCTTGGCAACATCGTGCTTGGCTATACCCGGGAGAACGAGCCCGTGACGGTGCGGGAGCTCAATGCCCACGGTGCGATGACGGCATTGCTACGCGATGCACTGCAGCCCAACCTGGTGCAGACCATGGAGAACAACCCGGCATTGATGCACGGCGGCCCCTTCGCGAACATTGCGCATGGCTGCAATTCTGTCATGGCGACCAAGGCCGGCCTGAAAATGGCGGACTACGTCATCACTGAAGCCGGGTTCGGTGCCGACCTCGGGGCGGAAAAATTCCTCAACATCAAGTGCCGCAAGGCCGGCCTGTCGCCGGACGCGGTTGTGCTGGTCGCGACAATCAAGGCCCTGAAGATGCAGGGTGGGGTTGCCAAAAGCGACCTGGCCGCGGAAAACGTCGCGGCCCTCAAGGATGGCTGCAAAAACCTCGAGCGGCACATGCGGAATCTCGCCAAGTTTGGCGTCCCGGTCACCGTCGCAATCAATCGCTACACCGCTGATACCGATGAAGAGGTTGAGACGGTGCGCGCATTCTGCGAGTCCTTCGGCGTACGTGCAATCAACTGCACGCACTGGGCCGATGGCGGCAAAGGTACAACCGAGCTGGCCGAACACGTGGTAGAGCTGTGCGACAGCGGGGCCGCACAGTTCCGTACCCTGTACGGTGACGATATGTCGCTGTGGGAAAAGACCGCCACGATTGCACGCGAGATCTACGGTGCGGACGATATCATCGCCGACAAAAAGGTCCGCGAGCAATTCGCCAAATACGAGCGCGAGGGATATGGCAAATACCCGATCTGTATGGCGAAGACGCAGTACAGTTTCTCGACCGATCCCAACCTGCTGGGGGCACCGTCTGGCCACCATGTTCCGATCCGTGAGATCCGCCTGGCCGCCGGAGCGGAATTCGTGGTGGTGGTATGTGGTGCCATCATGACAATGCCCGGATTGCCGAGAGTGCCTGCAGCCAACGCGATTCGCGTCAACGACATGGGGAAGATCGAGGGCTTGTTCTAGTCGTCTCGAATCTTCTGGCGTGACTTCTTAAGCTCGCCGCGACGGCTCTTTGTATCGAGCCGCCTGGCCTTGGCCTTGCGCCCGGGTTTTGTCGGAATGCGCGGTTTTTGCTGCCGGTCGGCGCCCCTCAACAGGTCGACGAGCCGGCGCAACGCGGCTTGTCGGTTACGCTCCTGGCTGCGGCTCTCCTGTGACTTGATAACAAGGACCCCTTCAGCCGAAATACGCTGGTCGCCGCTTGCAAGCAGCCGCTTGCGCAAGGCCTCGGAGAGCGACGGGCTGGCCGCAATATCAAATCTCAGCTGTATCGCGGTGGCGACTTTGTTGACGTTTTGGCCGCCCGCACCTTGCGCGCGTATCGCCTTCATGTCGATTTCCGACATAGGTATGCGCAAGGAGTCATTGACTTCGAGGTAGTCCAATTTTCACCAACGCCATTTCGGAAGATATGTGAGAATGCGCCCTCATGATGCGGATCGGCGTGGTTAATGCAAGCGCGAAATCTCTTTGTTCTTGTCGGCTGTCAGCTTATTTCGGCAACTTCGACGATTGCACTGGTCACGCTCGGCGGCATCATCGGGGCGTCGATGACGGATAACAAGGCGCTGGTCACACTGCCGCTGTCGTTGATGGTTGTGGCCGTGGCATCAAGCGCGATTCCTGCGAGCATGCTGATGCGACGCATCGGCCGCCGGCGGGGTTTCATGTTGTCGTCCACGGTCGCATCGGCCGGCATGTTCATCGGCGTCCTCGCACTTCAACAGTCGAGTTTTGTGCTGTTCTGTGTTGCAGCGATGATGCTGGGCGTGAACACGGCGTTTACCCAGCAGTATCGTTACGCCGCGGCCGAGAGTGTTACGCAACAGTACGTTGCCCGCGCCATATCGTTCGTCCTGCTAGGGTCGATTGGCGGGGCATTTCTCGGCAAGGAGCTCGCGACTCGAGGCGAGGCCTGGGTCGCGGATATCCCCTACGCGGGGACAATGGCGGTGCTGGGTTTCCTCTTCATGCTCCAGGTCCTGTTGATGTCGTTGTTGCAGGAACCTGCTGCACAGGAAGAGCATCGGATTAAGCAATCCGATCGTTCACTGAGAAAGATCGTCTTGCAGCCCGTGTTCCTGACGGCGGTGTCCGGCGGGGCGGTTGCGTACGGCGTCATGACGTTGATCATGACGGCGACACCGTTAAGCATGCACCTGAACGATGGTTACTCCATCGAGGAGACAAGCAGCGTGATTCGCGCCCATGTGCTGGCGATGTATGTGCCCTCACTGGCAGCGGGTTTCCTGATCGATCGCGTCGGCGTGACGCGGCTGATGATCGTCGGCGCAGTCGGTTTGCTGGCGACGTCGCTGATAGGCCTCCAGGGACATTCCCTGCTGCATTACTGGTGGGCCCTCGTGCTGCTGGGGATCGGCTGGAACTTCCTTTACGTCGGCGGCACGACTTTGCTTACCTACACCTATTCGCTGGCCGAACGATTTCGGGCACAGGCCGTGAACGAATTCCTCGTGTTCGGTATTTCGGCGACCGCGTCGTTACTCGCCGGCACGGTCATGTTCTATTTTGGGTGGACCACGCTGATGCTGGTCCCGATTCCACTGCTCATTGCAATCTGCGTGGCTCTCGTCTGGACGCGAGGAGATCCGCTGTTGCGGCGCGTGCGGACGACCGTCGAGGGATAAGGCCTATGGCAAAAGATCATCTGGTTCGACAATTGCTGGAATCCGCGGCGCAACGCGGTATCGATTATCGCGAGAGCAGTCCGGAACGGCGCGTTGCGCCGTCCGCTGCTGCCGTGAGCGATGTGGGGAGGTTCATTGAGCCCATGCCCGAATGCCCAACCGCGGACCTCGCGGTGCTGGAGCAGCTGGACGAGGTCGGTACGCCAGCTACCGTAACGATGACGGGGCCGCGCTACTTCGGTTTCGTGATCGGCGGCTCGCTGCCGGTCACGGTGGCGAGCAACTGGCTGGCAACGGCGTGGGACCAGAACGTCGGCATGCACGAGGTGACGCCCGCGACGGCGACGCTGGAGCGCGTTGCGATGAACTGGATGATCGACCTGTTCGGCCTGCCGGAAGAGGCGTCGGCTGCGTTCGTAACCGGCGCGACAATAGCGAACTTTGCGTCGCTTGCCGCAGCACGCAACCGGGTCTACCGGGACGCTGGATGGAACGTCGAAGCGGATGGGCTATATGGTGCGCCACCGATTTCAATCATGGTCGGTGAAGAAGTCCACCCGACCGTCATCAAAGGCCTTGGATTACTCGGTTTCGGGCGGGAGCGTGTCGTTCGTCTGAAGGTTGACGGGCAGGGGCGTATCGATCCGACAAGGATGCCCAAGGTTGAGGGTCCGACGATTGTCTGTACGCAGGCGGGCAATGTGAATACGGGCGCCTTCGATCCGGTCCAGGACATTTGCGATGCCGTCAAGCCTGCGGGCGCATGGGTGCATGTCGATGGCGCGTTCGGGCTGTGGGCAGCGGCATCCCCCGATCGCGCACACCTGTGCAATGGCTTTCAGGCGGCGGACTCCTGGGCCACGGATGCTCATAAGTGGCTCAACGTTCCTTATGACAGCGGCATCGCTTTCGTGCGGGATGGCGCCGCGCTCAAGGCCGCGATGTCGATTTCCGCGGAGTACCTGTTGACGGACTCCGAATTCAGGAATCCGTCGGACTACACGCCCGAGCTATCGAGGCGTGCGCGCGGCGTCGACGTTTGGGCCGCACTAAAGTCCCTGGGTAAATCCGGGGTGGCCGAGATGATCGATCGTTGCTGCAGCAATGCGCGCCGCTTTGCCGCCGGCCTCGAGGCCGCCGGGTATCACGTCTTGAATGACGTGGTGCTGAACCAGGTTCTGGTGTCGTTCGGTGAGGATGCGCAGACGCGCAGGATTATCGATGCGATCCAGGCGGACGGTACCTGCTGGTGCGGAGTAACGGTCTGGCAGGGCCAGACCGCCATGCGCATCAGCGTCTGCAACTGGTCCACGACGCAGGACGACGTGGACCAGAGCCTGGACGCAATTCTCAGCATTGCGAAATCAGAAGTTATAAACGAAGGCGAGTGAAACGACCGGCCAGGCCTTGAGGTCACTCATGTCGTCTTCGAGTTCGGCGCGCTCCGCCTCAATTGCGGGGGCGAGTAATGCCTGTTCGCCGGCTGAGAGGTTGTCCCAGTTCGAGGCCTCCAGCGTTACGAACGGGTCACCCTGCCACAATACGCCGAAGTCAAGATTCAGTCCGGCCTTGCCGAACAGCTCAAAATCGAATCCGACGCCGGCGTAAGGCGCGGTCTCTTCAAACGACGTAACGCTGCTGATCGTGCCGATTGTGGACGTGTCAAACACGGATCCACCGATATCAATCAGTGCGTCCTGGCTGGACATCCGCATTTCATTGCCATTGGAAAATGCGCCAACGGTGAAACGAAACGGGCTTAGTGGAATCTTGAAATTACCGGTCAGGTAATAGCTGTCGAGCGCCAGCGTGGCATCGTAATTGACGCCGGCGTAGCCACCGTCGTCGTCAAAGTCGTACTGATTGATACCGGCACGCAGGTCGAACCAGGGCACGGGTGGGTCCCAGCGGCCTTCCAGCCCGAGGCCCAGAGTGCCGGCCTTCACACCGACGCCGAAATCGGCGGCAGCGCTGCCGGATGCGAGAAGCGCAAGCACAGCGAGCGCTGCTTTCAGGTTTTTGAATTTCATGACGTTCAACCCAAGTGAGTAACTTAGGCCGAGGTTATAGCGAGGTCACACTGCCGACTGTGCGATGCATCACAGGACCGTGAATTGCGCAGGAATATGTCAAATCTGGAGGCATTGCGGAAATTTGGGGAAGGTACCCGGGCCGTGCCCAACGTAATTTGATCCTGCGCAGGATGCGCAAACCAACAGCCATTCAAAAGGAGATTGAATATGCGCGAACTCACCATGAGCGAAATCGGGTACGTCTCGGGGGCCAGCGACGACTGTTCCGGCGGATCGGGCGACTCGTCGGGCAACGACTTCGGGGGTGTCACGGACACCGGCGGCCTCGGACAGGACCTGATCAACATCTACGAGGGCCTGGTAGAGGCGACGTCGCACATCATCGAGCGCGTGGCCAACGCGCTGTGATGTCAGGGCGCCGGGACCGGGTCCCGGCGCCCGCACTTCGCAAGGGCGAGCCAGGCCACCAGGCCGGCCGACAGGCAGAAGACGAGCGTCGCCGGTAGACCAACGGACCAGAGCGGCAGGGTGTCGGCTGTGGGGTTCCAGTGCAGATTGAGGCAGCGCCAGGTGATTTGTGGCTCGAGGTTGACCACGCTGTGCGTCACGATAGGTGGCCACAGGGAGCCGGACGTCCAGTACATGGTGCCCAACACGGCTCCGCCAGCCAGTGCGAATCCCCATCCCGAGGTGGGGTGAAACACGACGAACAGCAGTGTCGAAATCGTGATGGCCAGCGCCGGGCCGCGCGAGTGAAGCCGGGTTTGCACGTAGCCGCGATGAATGAGTTCCTCGATGGGCGGGATCAGCAGTGTAGCCACCACGATTCCGGCCGCCATGGACGCCGCCGGCGGGCACGAAAAACGGGCCACGGGACCGACGATGGCCAGCGGGTCGGTGCTGGATTGCCAGCCGAACGAGACACTCGCGACCAGTTGTGACCACCAGGCAACACGTAGCAGCAGGCCGATGGCGGCAGCGACGAGAAGTAACCTCAAGTTGACGGGGCCGGGGCGGAGCAGGGCGCAAAGGAAACCGCGGTCGGCGCGCAGCACCGGCAGCAGCAGCACCAGCAGTACGGGTGGCACGACAAGGTAGGACAGATTCGCAGCAAGCGTACGGTCGAAACCACCGGTTTCGAGGGTGACCTGGAGCCAGGCGCGGCACAGGAGTGCCGCCGCGAGGGCAAGCAGGGCAGCTACAACGTGGGTTCCTGGCGGAGAATCAGCGCTCACGCCAGCATGCTGACGTCTGAGGCCAAGTACGTCAGTAGGAGAAACCGGCCGAAAGTCAGAGTTTTGGCAAATCCGTAAACGTCGGCTCGGTCATCTTGTCGCGGCCCCATTTGAGGAATATAGACGGGCGCGCATCCGGATCGATGTTCACCTTGTCGAGGTCGCCGTCGATGTGCGGCAAGGCCAGCAGGCGCGGGTCCATGATGCGGAACCAGAGCCAGGGCAGGTAGGCGATGACGTACATGCCGAAGTAGCCGTTGGGCAACTGCGGCAAATCGGGGAAGTGCCGTAGAGACTGGTAACGGCGCAACGGATGCGCGTGATGGTCCGAGTGGCGCTCGAGGTGAAACAAGACGAGGTTGCTGAGGACGAAATTACAGTTCCAGGAATGCTGCGGCTCACAGCGCTCATAGCGACCCTTTGCGGTTTTCGCGCGCAGCAAACCGTAGTGCTCGATGTAGTTCGCGCTGGTTAGCTGCCAGTAGGCCAGCGCGTGATGGATGATCAGAAATACGATGGCGAGCCAGCCAAATGCCGCGATGAGAATGACCGCGACCAGCAGGCTTATGGCGTACGACTGCAGGATGGGGTTGCTGTAATGCCAGGTGGGCTTGTCTCGCGACTGCAGGCGCTCACGTTCAATCAGCCAGGCGCGGCGGAATGCGCCCGGGATTTCGCGACGTGCGAACTTGTAGATGCTCTCGCCCATACGGGCGCTGGCCTCATCCTCGGGCGTCGACACGAGCCGGTGGTGGCCGCGATTGTGTTCGACGGTGAAGTGCCCGTAGGCCGGCACAGCGAGCACGATCTTCGACAGCGTTTTTTCCAGCTTAGAGTTCTTGTGGCCGAGTTCGTGGCCCGTGTTGATCGCGAATCCTGCCGTCAGGCCGGCGAACGCAGCCAACAGGAAGAACGCCCACCCGCTCAGCGGCTGCGTCAGCGCGTAGGCGGCACAGCCGATGAGGACCACGAAATGCAGCGGCACCACAACGTAAGTCAGGCGCCGGTAAAAGGCATCCTGATCCAGCTGCATGATGACTTCTTCCGGCGGGTTGTTCGTGTCTTCGCCGATCAGCCAGTCGAGCGCCGGGGCGAGCAGGTAGTTCACCAGGAACGGCAAGATAAACCACAGCTCATTACCGGTGGATGCGTGCAGGGCGACGGGCACCAGGGCTTGCAGAGGGTAGGCGACGGATAACAGCCAGAACCAGCGTTTGCGATCGACATAGTGGATGGCTTCGCCGCTGGCAGTGACGCCCGTATACCCTTTCATGAGCCTGCTCCCCAAATCATGCCAGACTATTTATCAATAGCGCGGACCGATGCCTCGCCCAAATACGTGTCGGGTAACTATACAATCTGACGCAGTGCATGCCCATTGCGGCCAAGAATATTGCGGGAAATCAGATTGATGCAGCGTTGGTACGGTATTTGCTCTATATTTATTGCTGGCAAAGGCTTTGAGGGTTGGCATTGAGGGAATACTCCAGGCTATTGACGGCTATCCTGCTGGCGGGGATGTTCGCCGGCTGCGATAAAAACAAGGAACCAGAGACCGCAACGAGCACGGCTCCAGTAACGACCGCGGCAACGTTGGGCGAACAAATCGTACTGACGCCGGTCGAATATCTGGAAGCGGCACCTTACAAGGATGCCGACCGGTCGCGAGGCGCAGGGCAGGCGCAGATATGCAGGGCCTGCCATAGCTTCGACAAGGACGGGCCGGACATGATCGGACCGGCCTTGTACGGTTTCTTCGGGAAGCAAGTTGGCTCACGCAGTGCGTTTCAGTATTCTGAAGCCATGGCCGAAGCCGATTTCATATGGACGCCCGAGGCATTGGACGCGTGGCTTGCTCAGCCGGGTCGTTTTTTGCCAGGCAACCGGATGACGTTTGCCGGCGTGCTCAGGCAGAGCGACAGGGACGACCTGATTGCCTATTTGCTCAGCGCGACGACGGACGCAGCGGACTAAATGGAGTTTACAGCAGGAACCATGACGACCAGCACAGCAACTTCGACAGCACGCAGCGACGTCGAGCGACGCCGTTTCTCCTGGCGTACCGTGGTTTACGGTTTCGCATTTTCGCGCCGACACACACACCGCCGGGCCGTTGACGACGAAGTTATTTTCCTGGACTGGCATCATCCGTGGCTGTTTTTCCTTGCGACCGGCACGATGTTGCTGTCATGCGCCGATGCGTTTTTGACGCTGCAGCTCCTGGACCGGGGCATGATCGAGGCCAATCCGGTGATGAATGCCGTGATGTCGCAGGGGACCGCGTTCTTCACGAGCGTCAAACTGGCGATGACGGCTGTTGGTATTCTGGTTCTCGTGTTCCTCGCCAAGGCCCGGTTCATGAATCGGCTCCGAACGGGTCTCTTTCTCACCATTTTCTTCACGTCTTATGCGTGCCTGGTCTGCTACGAATTGGTCAATCTTTTCAATTTGATGTAAGACCAAAAGCTTAGCTGTGTGCATTCCCCTGCCGGTACGCTTGGGATACACTAGCGCCCTTTTTTTGGGCCCGGCCCGCATCGCCGCGCGGAAATGCGCATTGGCAACCTAAGCCGCTGAAATAATGAGCAATTCTCTAAAGGAACAACTCGCTTCCACGCCCTTGTTCGGTGCCAATGCGACGGCCGTCGAGCGCTTGTACGAACAGTACCTCGATAATCCGGAGGCTGTGCCCACAGGCTGGCGCGAGTATTTTGCGTCCATGGGCGACCCTGAGGCTGAGGTCGTGCACTCGAAAATCCGCGAGGAACTGCTCGCCGAGGCGGCTGCCGGTCGGCAGGCCGGCACGGTTACAAGGCGCAGTTCGGGAAAGCCGGTAACGTCCGGCGAGAAGCAGGCTGCGGTATCCCGGCTGATCCAGGTCTACAGTCTGCGTGGCCACCAGATCGCCGAGATTGACCCGCTGCAACTCATGGACCGGCGTGTCCCGGGCGTCCTGAAGCTCGATTACCTTGGCCTCACAGAGGCCGATATGGACACCGAGTTCTTCACGGGCGGTCTGGCCGGCTCGGGCAACGAGCGCATGAAACTGCGCGACATACTTGAGCTGCTGCGTTCGATCTATTGCGGCAAGATTGGCGCCGAATTCGCGCACATCTCCCGCGCTCGCGAGCGGCTCTGGCTGCGCCGGGAGTTCGAAGCCGGCTCCGTCGCTGAAAAACTCACGGATGCAGAGCGGCTCTGGACGCTCGAGCAGTTGACGAGCGCGGAAGGCATCGAACGCTATCTGCACACGCGCTATGTCGGGCAGAAACGCTTCTCGCTGGAGGGCGGCGAAAGCCTGATCCCGATGCTTGACGACATCATTCAGCAGGGCGGCACCTCGGGGATTCGCGAAATTGTCATCGGCATGGCACACCGCGGCCGCATTAACGTACTGGTCAATATTCTCGGCAAGTCACCGGAGGAACTGTTCGAAGAGTTCGAAGGTAACTACGATCTCGAGGAATTGCGTGGTTCGGGCGACGTCAAGTATCACAAGGGATTCTCGGCCGACATGGAGACGCCGGGCGGCAACGTGCACATCGCGCTGGCATTCAATCCGTCGCACCTGGAAATCGTCAATCCGGTCGTCGAGGGTTCCGTGCGTGCGCGACAGCAGCGCCGCGGAGATAGCGAACGCCAGGAAGTACTGCCTGTGCTAATTCACGGCGACGCGGCGTTCGCCGGGCAGGGCGTGGTAACCGAAACGTTTCAGATGTCGCAGACCAACGGTTTCAGAACCGGCGGCACCGTCCATATCGTCGTGAACAACCAGATCGGCTTCACGACCAGTCGCCCTTCGGACGCCCGCTCCACAGATTACTGCTCCGACGTTGCCAAAATGATCGAGGCGCCGATCTTCCATGTGAATGGCGATGATCCCGAGGCCGTGTTGTTTGTCACGCGCCTGGCCCTCGAGTACCGGCAGAAGTTCAAGAAGGACGTGGTTATCGATCTCGTGTGCTATCGCCGCCATGGCCACAATGAGGCCGATGAACCATCGGCGACCCAGCCAATCATGTACGGACGCATCAAGAGTCATAAGACGACGCGGGAATTGTATGCGGCCCAGCTCGAGCAGTCGGGCGTTATCGACGCGACGACCGCGGCGGAACTCCGGGAGAATTACCGGGACCGCCTTGATCGCGGCGAGCCGGTGCCGAAATCGAGCCTCGGCCTGATCGGTGATGAATACACGGTCGACTGGACCCCTTACCTCAATACCGAGTGGGACGAACCTGCTGACACCACGATCAGCCCGGGCACCGTGGCGAGTCTGGGTGCTGCGATCACCGAGATTCCTCCCGACGTTCGGCCCCACGGCCGCGTGCAACGCATCATGGACGATCGTGCCAAAATGGCGTCCGGCGAGATGGATATGGACTGGGGCTTCGCCGAGACGATGGCGTATGCGTCGCTGCTGCGCGAAGGCCACACGGTTCGCCTGGTGGGCCAGGACAGTGGCCGCGGAACGTTTTTCCACCGCCATGCCGTTTTGCACAACCAGCTGAATAACCGCGAGTACATTCCCCTCGAGCATATCGTCGAAAAACCCAATGCATTCCGTGTTATCGATTCCTTCCTGTCGGAAGAGGCCGTACTCGGGTTCGAATACGGGTATGCGAGCACGGCGCCGGACACGCTGGTCATCTGGGAAGGACAGTTCGGCGACTTCGCAAACGGCGCCCAGGTGGTTATCGACCAGTTCATTAGTTCAGGCGAAGCCAAGTGGGGCCGTTTGTGCGGGCTCACAATGTTCCTGCCTCACGGCTATGAGGGGCAGGGCCCTGAGCACTCGTCGGCACGTCTCGAACGTTTCCTGCAGCTCTGTGCTGAACACAACATGCAGGTATGCGTGCCGTCGACGCCGGCGCAGATGTTCCACATGCTCAGGCGGCAGCACGTGCGGCATTTCCGCAAGCCACTCATCGTGCTGACGCCCAAGAGCCTGCTAAGACACAAGATGTCGGTGTCGGCGTTGACCGAGCTCTCCAGCGGGCGCTTCGAGCTGATCATCCCGGAAATCGAGGCGATCGAGGTCAAGAAGACGCGTCGACTCGTGTTCTGCAGCGGAAAGGTCTATTACGACCTGCTCGAAGCGCGCGAAGTCAACGGCATCGACGACATCGCGATTATTCGTATCGAACAACTGTATCCGTTCCCGATCGTACAGTACGCTGAGTTGATTCAGCAGTACGGTCATGCGGAAGAAATTATCTGGTGTCAGGAAGAACCGCTGAACCAGGGAGCGTGGTACCAGATCAAGCACCGCCTCCAGGAGGCGCTCGGTGATCATCAGCAACTTTACTACGCGGGACGTCCGGGTGCAGCGGCGCCGGCGTCCGGCATTTTCAAAGTTCACCTGCAACAGCAACAGGCGCTGGTCGAAGCCGCACTCGATATCAACACGGATGCGGACAAGGTCCGCAAACCTGAAAAAACCAAACGGAAGACGAAATGAGCATTGAGATAAAGGTGCCGCCTTTACCTGAGTCCGTAACCGACGCGACGCTGGTCGCGTGGCACAAGAGTGTCGGGCAGGGCGTAGCACGTGACGAAAACCTGGTCGACCTCGAAACAGACAAGGTTGTCCTCGAAGTGCCGGCGCCTGCCGCGGGGACAATCTCGAAGATTGTTGTCGAGGACGGCGCTACCGTTGTCGCCGGCGACTTACTCGCAATCCTCGAAGAGGGCGAGGTTGCCGCTGCTGCTGAAGCGCCGGCTGAAAAGAAACCGGAAAAGAAGGCCGCGCCGGCTCCGAAAGAGGCAAAGGGCCCGGTCAAGACCAGCCCGGCCGTGCGCCGTCTGCTCGACGAGCACGACCTCGATGCGACTATGGTGTCGGGTTCAGGTAAGGACGGCCGCATTACGAAAGCCGATGTCATGGCCTTTCTGAAATCCGACTCGAGTAGCGAAGTAACGCCGGGTGACCCTGCGCCGACGGTCGACGTTGAAGAGGTGTCCAGTGGGCTCGCGCGCGAAGAAAAGCGGGTTCCCATGACGCGCTTGCGCGCGCGGATTGCCGAGCGTCTTGTCGATGCACAGCAAACGGCAGCGATGCTGACCACGTTTAATGAAGTTGACCTGACTGAGGTCATGGCGTTGCGCAAGCGGTATCGTGATGATTTTGAAAAGAAGCATGGCGTACGTCTTGGCTTCATGTCCTTCTTCGCGAAGGCATCCGTGGAAGCGCTGAAGAAATTCCCGGTCGTCAATGCTTCCGTTGAAGGCAACGAGATTATCTACCACAACTACTACGATATCGGGATCGCGGTATCTAGCGATCGCGGCCTTATGGTGCCGGTGATTCGCGATGTGGATCAAATGAGCTTTGCGGATTTCGAAAGCGCATTGGGCGACATGGCGAAGAAGGCGCAGGATGGCACGATCAGCATGGACGACCTGACCGGCGGCACATTCACGATTACAAACGGCGGCATATTCGGATCTATGATGTCGACGCCGATACTTAACCAGCCGCAAAGCGCCATACTCGGCATGCACTCGATACAGCAGCGCCCGATGGTCGTGGACGGCGACATTGTTGCGCGACCGATGATGTACCTGGCCGTGACTTACGATCACCGCATCATTGACGGTAAGGACGCCGTACAGTTCCTCGTATCGATCAAAGACCAGCTTGAGGACCCGTCACGTCTGCTGCTGCAGATCTGATCAGATAACACCGACAGGAATCGATAAGACATGAGCAGAAGTTTCGACGTAGTCGTCATTGGCGCCGGGCCCGCAGGTTATATTGCCGCGATACGCGCAGCCCAGCACGGCAAGACCGTTGCCTGCATCGATGAGTGGCAGAACAGGGATGGCAAAAATGCATTTGGCGGCACCTGCCTGAACGCGGGATGTATTCCGTCAAAGGCATTACTCGAGTCATCGGAGCTCTATCATCGGGCCGAGCACGAGTTCAAGAAACACGGCATCCAGACGGGTGGCGTGGCGATGGATATCGCCGCTATGCAAAAACGGCGTGCGAGTATCGTGCGGCAGCTTACAGGTGGCATTGCCGGTTTGTTCAAGGCCAATAAAGTTGAAGGTCTCGTCGGTCACGGCAAGCTGCTCAAGAACAAGAAGGTCGAGTTCACACCCGTCAAGGGTGACAAGGAGATCATCTCTGCGGATCATGTCATTCTGGCCTCCGGATCGGAGCCCATCGAGCTACCGATAGCGAAGTTTGATGACGAGCGAATTATCGATTCCTGGGATGCGCTGGAGCTCGAGGCGGTTCCAGAGACACTCGGTGTCGTCGGTGCGGGCGTCATTGGTCTGGAACTCGGCAGCGTGTGGGCCCGCCTCGGCGCCAAAGTGACGGTTCTGGAAGCCATGGATGATTTCCTGTTCATGGCCGATCGCGATGTTGCCAAGGTTGCTGCGGCAGACTTCAAGAAGCAGGGCCTGGATATCAAGCTCGGCGCCAAGGTTGCGAAGGCGACCGCCGGCAAGAAGGGCGTCACCGTCGAGTACGAAGACAAGGGCGGGAAACAGTCGATCGACGTTGCCCAGCTGATCGTAGCGGTCGGCCGACGTCCGGTTACGAAAGACCTGTTTGCCGATGATGCGGGAATTCAACTCGACGAGCGCGGCTTTGTCGTGGTCGATGACCAGTGCCGCACGCGCGTGAAGGGCGTCTATGCTGTCGGCGATTGCGTTCGCGGTCCGATGCTTGCCCACAAAGGCTCGGAGGAGGGTGTCATGGTGGCCGACCTCATTGCGGGTGAAATTGCCGAGATGAACTACGACGTCATTCCGTCAGTTCTTTACACCAATCCTGAGATCGCCTGGACTGGCAAAACGGAAGCCGAAGTCAAGGAAAGCGGCCGTGCCTACAAGACCGGCCAGTTCCCGTTCATGGCGAGCGGTCGTGCAAAGGCCATGGAGCAGACGTCGGGGTTCGTGAAGATCATCTCCTCCGAAGACGACGACGAGATTCTGGGCGTGCACATCGTGGGCCCGATGGCTGGCGAGCTGATTTCGGAAGCTGTTCTCGCGCTCGAATTCTCGGCGAGTACCGAGGATATCCAGCGTACGATTCATGCACATCCGTCGTTGGCTGAAGCGGTTCATGAAGCGGCGCTTGCTGTGGATAAGCGGGCGCTGAATTTTCCGAACAAGTAGGTTCCGCTCATCAGCCTGGTCGGCGATAAGTCGGACAGGCAATGGCTCGCTTCGCTGCGCTTTATTTGCCTGTCCGACTTCTCCCCGGCCTTAGAGGGGCAGCGTGGGCGTTATTTTTCCCAGAAGTGGGCGTTCTTGATACCTAGTTTCTTCGGGTCGAACGTGTATTTCTTCACGCCCGCGTTGCGCTGTGCTTCGTAGTCCTTGAGTGCTTTCAGGGCAGGTCGGCCTAGGAAGAACAGGATCAGGAGCGCGACGATATTTAGCCATGCCATCAGGCCGACGCCTAGGTCACCCATCGCCCAGGCCAGGTTGGCCTCGCGAATCGTGCCGTAGAATACCGACACCAGCGTGACGACTTTCAGGGCCATCAGGAGCCCGCGCGAATGGAACGTCCGCCGGATATAGGCGACGTTGGTTTCGGCAATGTAGTAGTACGCCAGCAGCGTGGTGAACGCGAAGAAGAACAAGGCGACCGCGACAAAGATCTTGCCGAATCCGCCCAATACACTTTCGAGCGCCAGCTGCGTAAATGCCGGGCTGCTGATGATCACGTTCGGTCCGAGCACACCGCCACTGACCGACGCATCGAGTCCAGTAACGTAGTACTGCTGTGTGATCAGGATCATGAAGGCGGTCGCTGAGCAGACGAACAGCGTGTCGACGTAAACCGAGAATGACTGCACCAGCCCCTGCTGCGCCGGATGTTCCACCTCGGATGCGGCGGCTGCATGCGGTCCGCTGCCCTGACCGGCTTCGTTGGAATAGATGCCTCGTTTGACGCCCCAGCCGATGGCCGCACCGAAGCCTGCCATGGGGTTCCAGATGTCACTGAAAATCAGCGCGATAACCGCCGGTAATTCGCTGATGTGATAGATGATGATGCCAAGCGCCATCACGATATAACCGAGCGCCATGAGTGGCACGATGACCTGGGTCACGTGCGCAATGCGCTTGACGCCGCCAAAGATGATAAAGCCGAGGACGGCCACGACGATGAGGCCCGTCACGAGCTTGTCTGCGGGTACAGAGTCGCCCAGGAAGTTAATCATTGTGTCGCCGCCAACGGCGAGATTGGCAGCGTTACCGATGCTGTTCGACTGCACGCCCGGCAGCAGCACGCCACACGCGAAGATCGTTACGATCGCGAAGATCCACGCATACCATTTCTGGCCCATGGCTTTTTCGATGTAGTACGCCGGGCCGCCACGGTACTGTCCGTCATCATCTTCTTTGTAAATCTGGCCGAGCGCCGACTCGATGTACGCTGTCGCCGAGCCGAGCAGAGCGACGACCCACATCCAGAAGACCGCGCTGGGCCCGCCAAAACCAATGGCGGCGGCAACGCCTGCGATATTTCCGGTACCGACGCGTCCCGACAGGGATACTGCCAGTGCCTGGAACGATGAAATGCCCCGCTCGGATTCCTTGCTGGAAAACAGCAGGCGCAGCATCTCACCGAACAAACGCACTTGTACGACGCGCGTCAGAATCGTGTAGAAAATACCCGCACCGAGTGCGAGCGATATGAGCGCGGTACTCCAGATGTACCCGTTGAGTGTTGCAACAAGGTTCACAAAGAACGCTGCAATGGATGTACCGGACTCCTGCATGCCGACCCCCCTGGGAATTTTTGTTAGCGGCCCGCAGGATGTTACCGCATATGGGGACTCTACGGATGTCTTTCAAGCTGCCGCTCGTTCAGGATTCGCGATATAGTGATCCAAACAGCAATCATGGGAGGCGGACTATGGCATGGTGGAGTTGGATGGTTCTGGGTGCGGTGCTGTTAGGGGCCGAGCTATTCGCGATCGATGCGCAGTTTTACCTGGTCTTCCTGGGTATCTCGGCAGCGCTTGTCGGTCTGGCCAGCCTTCTGGGCATCGTCATGCCGGAGTGGGCGCAGTGGCTGGCGTTCGCCACGCTATCCCTCATATCATTTTTTACGTTTCGCAAGAGCTTATATCAGAAACTCCATGGCGGCCTCGTCGGCTACCGCGGGTCGCTTTCCGGTGAGTCGATTACCATCGACCAGGACCTTGCATCTGGAGCCGAAGCCAGGGTCGAATACCGTGGCACCAAGTGGACCGCAAGGAATGTGGGTAGCGGAGCGATCGCGAGCGGGGCTCGCGCCACTGTCGTAAAGGCCGATGGCCTGACCCTGCACGTAGAAGCCGAATAAACATAAGAACGAGGAAAACGCAATGGACACAACTCTCATTTTTTCGCTTGGTTTTCTCTTTCTTGCGATTATCATCCTGGTCAAGACGGCGATCGTCGTCCCGCAACAAAATGCCTACGTCGTTGAGCGTCTCGGCAAGTATGCGAAAACGCTGAATGCCGGGTTCCACATCCTGTTTCCGTTTATCGACCGGGTGGCTTACAAGCACACGCTGAAAGAGCAGGCTGCAGATATTGCCGAGCAGGTCTGTATTACAAAAGACAACGTCCAGGTCGGTGTCGACGGCGTCCTTTACATGCAGGTTCTCGATCCGGGCCGCGCGTCGTACGGTATCGGTAACTACATGTTTGCCATCTCGCAGCTGGCCCAAACGACGCTGCGTTCGGAAATCGGCAAGATCGATCTCGATCGGACCTTCGAAGAGCGCGGCACGATCAACCAGAACGT
>SHLT01000150.1 GCA_004282875.1 Chromatiales bacterium
AGGTGCGGATTTTCAAGCACCGCTGTCAATATGACTATTTTGTGTCCAGTTTCGTAAGGCTATTTAAAACAATAGGTTAGAGACGTTTCGCAAGACTCGAAATGAGATGAGGCCGTTCATACACTGAAAATATAGGCGTGCCCGCTACCTTGTGCATAATTGAACTGGTCCGGCAGCGCCCGGCGAGCTGCAGATTTTACCGTACGATGCTCAAAAATTGCGCAGAAATTCGGCCTGCAGGTCGTTCAGAAATCGCCACCCAAGCTCGGTTGGCCTCCAGTTCGCGTCCGCGTCGCGGCGGATCAACCCCTTCCCGACGGCTTCACTCGCACCCTCCTGGAGCACGGTGGCCGGCAGCCCGGTTCGTTCCACGAACACAGCCTCGGGGAAGCCCTCGGCAAGACGCAGCGCATTCAGCATGAATTCGAACAGCAGTTCATCGCTGGCGATCGGCTCAAGGTGCCCGCCCTCGGATGGCTGCTCCATCGAGAGCATATATTGCAGCGGATTGGCAGGCTTGCTGTAGCGAGCCACGCCGTGTGCGTCGCTGAGCTTGCCGTGCGCCCCGGCCCCGATGGCGAGATAGTCGCCGAACTGCCAGTAATTGAGGTTGTGTCGACAGTGGCGCCCGCCACGAGCCCAGGCCGACACCTCGTATTGCTCGAATCCCGCCCCCTGCAGCAACGAGCCGCCCGCTTCCTGAATGTCGCCGACCAACCCCTCGTCCGGCAGGTCCTCGGGCGGACGGGCGTGAAAGACCGTGTTCGGTTCGAGCGTCAGCTGGTACCAGGAAATATGCGTCGGCTCTAGGCCGATCGCAGCGCGCACGTCCGACTCGGCCGTCGCGACGGTCTGCCCGGGCAGGGCATGCATCAGGTCGAGATTGAAATTGTCGAAACCCGCTGCCTTTACCGCGTCGACCGTACGGTGAATATCGGCGCTGGAGTGAATGCGCCCGAGCCGTGCGAGCGCACGATCGTCGAAACTCTGAGCACCGATCGACAGGCGGTTGACGCCCGCGTCACGATAGCCCGCTGGCGACCCCGACTCGACGGTGCCCGGGTTCGCCTCCATGGTCACCTCAACGTCGGCGGCAACGGTGAAACGCGCCCACACGGCGGTCAGCAGTCGCTCTATTTGCTCGGGGGCAAACAAGCTCGGCGTGCCGCCACCCAGGAAGATACTCTCGACGGTCCGGCCGCTTGCCCGCGGGCATTCCCGATCGAGATCGGTGACAAGTGCGTCAATGTAGCGATTCGTCGGCGCCGAGTCGCCGGCCGTGTGGGAATTGAAATCGCAGTACGGGCACTTGCGCACACACCAGGGCAGGTGCACGTACAGGGAAAGGGGTGGCGAATTCACGCGTAGCGCTGTTTGATGAGCGCAACCAGCTTGCGCAGCGCCTGACCGCGATGACTGCGCGCATTCTTTTGTTCCTGTGAGAGCTCAGCCGAACTGCAGCTGCAGTCGGGCACGTAAAACAGCGGATCGTAGCCAAAACCACCCTCGCCCTGGCGGGCATGCAGGATCTCACCGCGCCATTCGCCGGCAGCGACGAGCGCCTCCGTTTCGGCCGGATCGAAGAACGTCGCGACACAGTGAAATGCCGCTCCCCGGTCTTTGACCCCCTCGAGCGCGGCAAGCAACTTGTCGTTGTTCGCTTCGTCGCCGGCCCCGCCCGCATAGCGCGCCGAATACACGCCGGGCGCGCCATCGAGCGCATCAACGGCGAGCCCTGAATCGTCGGCGATCGACGGAAGTCCGGTCGCCGCTGCTGCATGCTGCGCTTTGAGCAAGGAGTTTTCGGCAAACGTTGTGCCGGTCTCATCGGCGTCATTAACGCCCAGTTCCGATTGCGCGATGACCTCGACGTCGAGATCCTCGAGGAGCCGCTGGATCTCCCGGATCTTGCCGGCGTTGCTGCTGGCCATCACGACCCGGCGCAGCCGCGTGCTCACGAGGTGGCCGCTTTGATGGCCTCATTCTGAGCGGTGATGATCTCTGCAATGCCGTTGCGCGCGAGGCCGATCATCGCCGTGAACTCGTCGTCCGTGAATGCATGGCCCTCGGCGGTGCCCTGCACCTCGATAAAATGCCCGGCGTCGTTCATCACGATATTCATATCGGTTTCGGCCTCGGAGTCCTCCGCGTAGTCGAGATCGAGCACGGGGGTGCCCCGGTAGATGCCGACCGAAATCGCGGCCACCTGGCCATGCAGCGGATTTTTCTTGAGCCGCCCCGTTTTCTGCAAGCGCTGCACCGCGATCGCGAGCGCTACGTAAGCACCGCAGATGGATGCCGTCCGCGTGCCGCCATCCGCCTGGATGACATCGCAGTCGAGGGTGACGGAGCGTTCGCCCAGGGCTTCGAGATTCGTAACCGCGCGCAGTGAACGACCGATCAGCCGCTGGATTTCGAGCGTGCGGCCGCCCTGCTTGCCACGCGATGCTTCGCGTCCGGACCGTGTGTGCGTCGCGCGCGGCAGCATGCCGTACTCGCCCGTCACCCAGCCACGGCCGGTATTGCGCATCCATCCCGGAACCCGGTCCTCGATGCTCGCCGTGCACAACACGCGCGTGTCACCGAACTCGGCAAGCACACTGCCTTCAGCGTGCATCGTGTAGTCCGGAACAAAGCGCAGCGCGCGCATTTGTGTTGTTTCGCGGCCACTTGGGCGCATGTTGACTCTCCTTCTAGGCGCCGATCCAGCGCAGTGCAGTACCCGTCGTATTGTCGCTGTAGGGAGAGTTGACGTTCAACGCTTTCATGCTGAGGTTTTTGAGATTCTCAACCAGGTTGTTATCACCTGGAATGCCGATCTCGGCCATATCGGCATCGCTGAGCCCCGACCACAGACCATCCGAACAAGCCAGCAACACGTCGCCGGACTCCAGTTGCCTGCGGTTTGTAATGCTCATGTCCGGCACCGGCGCGTCACCACCGATACAGCATTCGACGAAATTGCGCATCGGGTGGTCCTGTGCCTCTTCCTCTGAAATCGCGCCTTCCTGGATCAGGACCTCGACGTGACTGTGGTCGCGCGAGCGGCCCAACACCTGCCCGTCACGCACCTGGTAAATGCGGCTATCGCCGATATGCGCCCAAAACGCGCCGCCTTCCTGCACAAGACAGATCGCGCACGTGGCCCGCGGCCGGAAATCGACGGCAACGCCGGCGCCTACGCGCACGACCTCATCATGCGCGCGTGACAGCGCCATGTAGAGAAATCCCTGGGGGTCAAAAATCGGTTGTTTCGACTCGACGAACAGATCCTGTACAACCTTGAGGCCGGTTTCTGCGGCGACGGCGCCGTCGGAATGGCCGCCCATGCCGTCGAACACGAGCAGCAAGGCAGCCTCCTCAGAAACCACGACCGCAGCGCGATCCTGGTTGTCCTGGCGGTCGCCGAGTGCGGAAACCTTGGCGTATTCGATTTGCATAAGAACTCAGTCGTGTGTGGCCTTCAACGGCGGCCACAGCTTAGAATGTCGACCCTCACAAAAACGTGACGCAGGCGGCACTATCGCTGGCCTGCACAGGAGTGGACTGCAGATGTTACACAGTATGACAGGCTTCGCGCGAGAGTCGGCGGAATCCGGAATCGGTACGCTGACCTGGGAAATTCGCGCGGTCAATCATCGCTATCTCGATGTGCAGTTCAAGCTGCCCGAGGATCTGCGCCCCAAGGAGCAGGCTTTCAGGCAACAGGCAAGTTCGTCGCTCGGCCGCGGCAAGGTCGAATGCGCCCTGTATTTTCGACGCGCCGCCCACCAGGGCGGCGAGATGCAGGTCGATACCGAGCTCGTGGAGCTGATCGGCCACCGCATCTCGGACCTGACGGCGAAGCTGCCCAACGTGGCGGCGGTAAACCCGATCGAAATCCTGCGGTGGCCCGGCGTCATCCAGCAGCCCGAGGTCGACGTTGAGCCGCTGGTCGCCGAGGCGAGTGCGCTGCTGGACAAGACATTGGCCGCGATTGGCAAGATGCGGTCGAGCGAAGGACAGCGAATTGGCGAGATGCTGGAAAGCCGCTGTGCGGATATCGACTCGATTGCGAAAAGCGTCCGCGCGCGCATGCCCGAGGTTCTCGATGCTGCCCGCGCAAAACAGAAAGAACGTCTTGCAAACCTCGACGTCGAAGCCGACCCGGCGCGGCTCGAAGTCGAGCTCGCACTGCTCGCGACGAAGATTGACGTCGACGAGGAGCTCGATCGTCTGGAAAGCCATCTCGTGGAAATTCGCAGCGCACTGAAGTCCGGCAAGCCCGTGGGGCGCCGCCTCGATTTCCTGATGCAGGAGCTCAATCGCGAAGCCAACACGCTGGGATCGAAGTCCGCGGACACCGAAACTACCCGTGCTGCCGTGGATCTGAAAGTGTTGATCGAGCAGATGCGCGAACAAATCCAGAACGTCGAATGAGCAGTAAACGGCAAGAAGGCGGGAAGTTGTTCGTATTCGCAGCGCCGTCGGGCGCCGGCAAGACAACGCTCGTGCATGCGATCGTCACAAAACACCCGGAACTGCGTTTCTCGATTTCCTACACCACCCGCAAACCGCGACGCAACGAGGCGGATGGCGTCGATTACCTGTTCGTAACGCGACGCGAGTTCATGCGGCTGCGCAATGCGGGCGAAATGCTCGAGTATGCCGAGGTGTTCGACAACTACTACGCGACCAGCCGCAGCCAGGTCGAAAAGCACCTCGCAGATGATCGCAACGTCATTCTCGAAATCGACTGGCAGGGGGCCCGGCAAGTCCGTGAGTCGATGCCCGAGTGCATCACGATCTTTATCCTGCCGCCATCGGTGGAGGAGCTCGAACGCCGCTTGCGGGACCGGCGTACCGATGCGCCCGAGGTCATCGAACGCCGCCTGCGCGACGCGCTGTCCGATATGTCTCACTGGGACGAGTTCGATCACGTCATCATCAACGACGACCTCAATCGGGCTGTCGCCGATCTTGAGGCCGTGCTGGCCGGGCAGGGCGAGTTGACATCTACCTCCAATGCGGCACTGCGCCGCGCCGTTGAGCGAATTGTTCGCTGATCTCTTATAACGTTTGGCTATATAGACTGACGCACGGCGGCGCTGCTCGCCTACACTCCCTGGCAACGTTTCAGCTTGCTCTCAGGGAACAACCATGGCCCGTATTACCGTCGAGGACTGCCTCGATAACGTCGAAAACATCTTTGAAATGGTGCTCGTCGCTGCCAAGCGCGCGCGCCGCATCGCTCACGGGGCTGACCCGATGGTCGAGCTCGAGAACGACAAACCGACCGTCATCGCTCTGCGTGAAATCGCCGAGGGTCTCGTGACCTCGTCCATTCTGGAAGAAATCGAGCAGCCGGCGGCCGAAGAATTGCTGCAGCCCGAGGCCACGGACGAGATTCTGCCGGTTCGCGGAATCTCCATCGGCGACTAAAAACCCCGTACCCCATCCGGCTTAAGGCCGTTAAGATGGGGGTATGGATTACGCGGCCACCCTGTTGTCCAAGCTCCCTGGCGCCTCGCGCCGGGTCAAGGGTGTGCGCGCGCTGGTCGATACGCTGGAAAGCTACCTTCCCGACGACCAGGTCCAGAAAATCCTCAGTGCGTACGAGTTTGGTGCGGCCGCGCACCAGGGTCAGACACGCCGGTCCGGCGAGCCCTACATCACGCACCCGGTCGCCGTTGCACACGAACTTGCCGAGATGCATCTCGACTCGGAAGCCATCTGTGCAGCAATTCTCCACGATGTCGTCGAAGATACGCCGGCCTCGCTCGAGGAGATCCAGGAAAAATTCGGTGAGGAGGTCGCGCTGATCGTTGACGGCGTCAGCAAGCTCGACCAGATTCAGTTCCGCAGTCGTGCCGAAGCCCAGGCCGAAAGCTTCCGCAAGATGATGCTCGCGATGATCGAAGATATTCGCGTCATCCTCGTCAAGCTGTCCGACCGATTGCACAACATGCAGACGCTCGGCGCCATGCCCGCGAAAAAAAAGAAACGTATCGCGCGCGAGACGCTCGACATATACGCTCCCATCGCCAACCGGCTCGGCATCAACCGGCTCAAGGTGCAGCTCGAAGACCTCGGCTTCAAACACCTGCACCCGTTTCGCTATCGCGTCCTTGAAGGTGCGCTGAAAAAGAGCAAGGGCAGCCAGAAGCAGATTGTCCGCCGCATCTCCGACCAGTTCAGTAAGGCAATGGCCGAAGATG
>SHLT01000055.1 GCA_004282875.1 Chromatiales bacterium
ATCCCCCTCTGGCAGCTTCTCTACTGAAGGGCCACGCTTGCGTGGCCCTTTTTTTATGAAGTGGTCTTGTCTAGGCTTCGTAGTGCGTCGCCAGGGCCTCAATGTGCCCCAACGTCGCCGCCGCAGACCAGGGCTTTAGCGCGTTCAATATCGAGCCAGCCGTCCTCAACGCCGTATCGTCGGCGCTATCGATCCGCCCGGTCAAACCATCGAAGCGTTCCGAAAACAGGGCGATGACAGCGAGGTTGCGCGAGACGATCGCCGCATCGTCCTCGCTCACATCAAGCTCGCCGCTTTTTGCCAGCTCGCGCAGATAGAGCTCGAAAACTGCCGCCAGCCCCTTGGCGAAATGTCCCAGCGCCCGCCCGACGTGAGGATACTTTTCGGTCAGCGACTCGAGATCGCGAAACAGGAACCGGTAGGCAGCCGTACATTCGAGCAACAGGTGCAGGAATACCCAGAAATCGTCGATCGAAACCGGGAACTCCTCTGGCGGTTGCAGCACCCGCCGCGCATCGGCACGAAACTCATCGAGCAGCGCTTCCACAACCTGCTCTTTTTTCCGGAAGTGGTAGTGCAGGTTGCCCGGACTGATATCCACCTCATCGGCAATATCGTTGGTCGTGGTATTGGGCTCGCCGTGCTCATTGAACAACAGCAGGCTGGTCACGAGAATTCGATTGCGGGTCTTGCCGGCCATTCCCCAACCATGGGGGAAAACACTCGCCGATTCAATGCAGGCCCTACCGTTCGAAACGTAGGTAAAAGCCCCTACCGGCATCATGGCTCCAACCTATTGAGATTTTTCGCGGACAGCGGATGATACGCGACGGATATTAGTAATTTCGAATACGCGAATTTACTAATGCCGGGCAAACTGCAAGCAATCGAGACAATGCTTTTCGCACACTCAGGCGCCCCCGCGCTTTCTGCCCGCGCCCAGTTTCAAACCGGGCCGATTCTATTCCTGAATCTGCACGACTTACGCTTTTACACCTCATGTTGGGAGAAACAACAATGACCAGAAGGCATGGAATCTTAACTCACGCCTTTCTCCTGTCCGTTTTTGCGCTCGGAATGGGACTGGCAGGATGCGAAGGAAGCGATGGCGCTGACGGCGCCAATGGCGTTAATGGCGCCGCGGGGGCCGACGGGGCCGCAGGCCAGGCCTGCTGGGACCTCAACAACAACGGCGTTGGCGATCTTCCTGACGAAGACATCAACGGCGACGGTGTTGTCGATGTGTTCGACTGCAACGCTTACGCAAGCGGCGCCTACGAAATCGATCAGCTGCATAAGGGTTATTTCACAGAACATCCCTATGAAGGCACCAAATCCTGCCTGAACTGCCATGGCAAGCTGGCCGATGAGTTTCTCGAAACCGCTCACTTCACGTGGGAAGGCACCGCGTCGAACATCGAAGGTTTCGAAGGCGGAACCCACGGCAAGAACGACATCCTCAACAACTTCTGCATCGCAGTAGCTTCGAATGAAGCCCGTTGTACACAATGTCATGCCGGCTACGGCTATGCCGACGATACGTTCGACTTCGGTGACACCGAGAATATCGACTGCCTGGTCTGCCATGACCAGACAGCAACGTATGCGAAAGCCAAGACGACAGCCGGGCTACCTGAAGGCACGGTTGATCTCAACGCAGTAGCGCGAAGCGTTGCCACGAACTTGGACGAGATGACGCCTATAGTGACCATCGAAAACTGCATCGACTGCCACGCCTTCGCGGGTGGCGGCGACAACGTCAAGCATGGTGATATCGCTTCGACCCTCGCCAATACGACGCGCGAATTTGACGTGCACATGGGTACGGACGGCGAGAATTTCGAATGCGTGAGTTGCCACCAGGTCAAACGCGATGTGGACGGCAATATGCTGTCACATGGCATCGGTGGTATGCCGTATCACTCGATCGAAGAAGGCGAAATGAAACAGTGCGACGACTGCCATGGTGAAGTGAACAACATTCACACGGGCACATCCGTTGAACTCGTGTTTGCCAACAATCGCCACCAGCGGCTCGCCTGCCAGGTCTGCCACATCCCGACGTTCGCTCGCGAGATTTCGACGAAGGTCGAGTGGTACTGGGCCGACGCCGGTCAGGACGTTGACCCGATCCCGGTTGACCCGGCCACGAATCGCGCAACTTACGACAAGAAGAAAGGCACCTTCGTCTGGGCGAACAACGTCCGGCCCGAACTGCGCTTCTTCAACGGCAAATACACTAAGATGCTGGTTGGCGCCAACGATACCTACGTTGACGAACCCGTCGTCCTCGCGGAACCGGTAGGCGACTACCTGGATCCGGATGCCATGATCTATCCGTTCAAGAAGATGATCGGCAACCAGGTTGCAGACGTTGTGAACAAACGCATCATGGTTCCGCACCTGTTCGGTGGAGCCGGTGGACCCAATGCCTACTGGGGCACCTACGATTGGGATCTCGCAATTCTTGATGCAGCCGCGCTCACAGGCCAGCCGTATACGGCCGGCGACTTCGGCTTTGTCGAAACGGAAATGTTCCTGTCGGTCAACCACGAAGTGGCGCCGAAAGAAGATGCCTGGGGCATGGGCGCTGATTGCGGCGACTGCCACCTCTCAGGCCAGCTCGACTGGGCAGCCCTTGGCTGGACCGGCGACCCGGCAATCGACGGAGTACGTCCGTAACGTTCCCCTTGCCGCAATAATAAGACTAACGGCAATTCAGAGGCGCCCTTCGCGGGCGCCTCTTTTTATGCGGGAACTAGCGGGCCTGCTCGCTGCCCAACTCCGTCAACACCTGGTGCCAGTAATCGAGCGCGTTGAAGAACGAGTCGACAGGAACGCGCTCGTTGAGCCCGTGCGCAAACATGTCCTCCTGCCGCATGAACAGTCCGCTCACGCCGTACGATGGCATGCCGGCCAGCCTGGTGTGGAGGCTGTCAGTGGCGCCAGCTTCCATGTACGGGACCAGTGGCACCGTGCCATAGAAGGCGTTGGCTGCGTCGCTCACCGCGGACGTGACGTCCTCTCGCAGCGACGACATGGGACCCTCCATGGGCTCGTAGACGACGCGTATTTCAAGTTCCGGGTTACCGGCGACCTGCGCCAGTTGTGCCCGCACGTCGGCCTCCGGAATGCCTGGGAAAATTCGGCAATTCACGGTTGCCGTTGCGGTCTGCGGCAGTGCGTTTTCGGCGTGACCCGCTGCCAGCATGGTGGCAATGCAGGTCGTGCGCGTCGCGCCAACCTCGCCGGGGTGAGCTTCCAGCACGGCCTGCGCGTCCTCGTCGCCCGGATTCTGCGCAAACGCGGCCATCGCCTCACCCAGCTCACCGTCCACAAGGCTGGACATCTCGCGGAAATAGCCTTTTGAAACCTCGTTGACGCGTATCGGGAAGCGGTAGGCCTCGATGTTTTTCAAGACGGTTGCCAGTTCGTAGATCGCATTGTCCGCACGGGGCCGGGAACTGTGCCCGCCGGGATTGCGAATCGTCAGCTCATACGTGATGTAGGTCTTTTCCGCCGCCTGCAGGAGATAAGCGACCGCGTCGTGGTCATGGTCCCGGTAGCCGCCGCCCGCATCGGTATTCAATACAAATTCGGCATCGACCAGTGCACGATGTTCCGTTACCAGGGAGCGAATCGTCTCCATGGTCGTTTCTTCGTCGCCCGTGAAGGCGATAATCAGGTCCCGGGTCGGTGTGAACCCTTCGCGCTGCAGCCGCAGAAACGTCGTAGTCAGCATGGCGATGCCGGTCTTGTTGTCCAGGGTCCCGCGCCCGAAGAAAAAGCCGTCATCCTCGATCAGTGTAAACGGGTCCCGCTCCCAGTCCGAACGGATGGCGTCCACAACGTCCATGTGCGCAAGCAGCAGTATGGGCTTTTTGTTCGCCAGCCCGTTGCCCCTGTAGCGGACGACGAGTGACGCGACCGCCTCACCCGACTCCACGGTATGCGGGATGATGTGAATATCCTCGTCGTCGAAACCACCCTGCCGGAAACGATCGGCGAGATACGCCGCCATGCCGGGCACCTTGGTGTGGCCGGCGGCCGTGCGCATCGCGACGAGGTCGCGGAACATCGCCAACGCCTCGCGCTGGTAGTCCTTCGTGTACGACGAACTATGGCCCTGCGCCAGCACGGTCCCCATCGCCAGCAAGCCCACCAGTGTTCCAACGATCTTGCGCATCTGCATCCCCTTTCGCTGTTCTCGCGGCAGCGTATCACGATAGTATTGAAGCACTTCAGAATAACAACACCGCAGAGAACCCCTATGATTACGTGGCGCCTTTCGCTACTCACCCTGTTGTTGAGCCTGGTCGCGGGCAAGTCCCTGGCGGATGTCGATCCTCGCGATGCGGACGCCAGCATGTTCCCGACCGATATCACTTACGATGCCGCAATACCGACGCCCGCCAGCATCCTCGGCCATGAGCTCGGCGCGGCACCGGTTCGGCACCACGAACTCGTCAACTACATCACCACGGTCGCCAACCTGAGCGATCGGCTAACCGTGGAGACGATTGGCTATACTCACGAACGCCGCCCTATTCTCTTTGTTGTCGCGACCTCGCCGGGCAATCATTCGAGAATCGACGAGATCCGCGAGCAGCATATTGCGCTGACCGAGCCGAGCTCCGGCGCCACCGTGACAGACGATATGCCGGTCGTGACCTGGCTGAACTATGGTGTTCACGGCGCGGAGGCCAGCGGCATGGACGCGTCTCTGCCGTTCATTTATTACCTCGCTGCCGCACAGAGCCCCGAACTGGATCGCATTCTCGACGAGAGCGTGATTCTCGTGACCGCGATATTCAATCCGGACGGACACAACCAGCGCGTTGCCTGGCTCGACGCCTACAGCAGCAAACGCAGCATCGGCGATCCCGCGCACATGGAGCATGACTTCGTCTGGCAATTTGCCCGCACCAATCACTACTGGTTCGACCTGAATCGCCAGTGGCTGTTGGTGACGCAGCCGGAACCCCGCGCATGGATGAAGAAATGGCACGAGTGGCGCCCCAATATCACGGTCGACTACCACGAGATGGGTGGCAACAAGACGTACTACTTCCACCCGGGGGTGGCAACGCGAACCAATCCACTGGCGCCCGATGAAGCGGAACGACTGATGGCCGAGACCGCACGCACGTCTGAAGCGTTTCTCGATGCCGAGGGTCGTCTCTACTACCACGGCGAGGATTTCGACAATTTCTACATTGGCAAGGGCTCGACCTTCCCGCTCGTCAATGGCGGCGTCGGCATGCTCTATGAAGCCGCTGCCACGCTGGGGCGGGAACTCGACACGCCGCACGGCCTGCGCACCAACCGCGAGAATATCCGCAAGCACTTTCGTACCAGCATTGCGAGTATCCAGGCCGGCGTAAACCTGCGGCCTGACTACCTGCGGTACCAGCAACAGTTCTACGCGTCGGCACTGCAGAAAGCTGCCGCCTTTCCGACCAAGGCCTGGGTCGTCAGCGCCGGCGGCGATGCCGCCCGCCTGCATTTCTTTGCCGACCTGCTGAACTACCACCGCATCGAAACCCACCGGCTCGGGCGGGAGATTTCGATGAATGGCGCGACGTTTTCGCCCGATGAGTCGATTGTCATCCCGACCGCGCAGCCTCAGTTTCGCCTCATTCGCAGCCTCTTCGAGACGCTCCGCGAGTTCGAAGACAGCACCTTTTACGATGTCTCGACATGGACCATGCCGGCTGCCTTCGGCTTGCAGAATGCGGCCCTTGGCCGACGCGACGTGCGTAGCGATGTCGTCGGCGAGCGATTTACTCCACCC
Source organism: Chromatiales bacterium (assembly GCA_004282875.1). Classification (GTDB taxonomy): domain Bacteria; phylum Pseudomonadota; class Gammaproteobacteria; order Steroidobacterales; family Woeseiaceae; genus UBA1847. The sequence goes on from SHLT01000055.1 coordinate 5,795, forward strand.
GCGCCCAGTGCGGCGGCACCGGCAAGCTCCAGCTACGGCTATATCTTCGAATGGGACGCTTACTACGCGCCGCGCGCACTGCAACGCGTGCTTGAATCCGGACTCCTGGCGAGCGTCGCGACCAAACCGTTCACGGCAATAACGGATTCGGGTCCGGTGAAAATGGCACGCGGCGCCATTTTCGTAACCCTCGACCGGCAGGAGAGACCTCGAGAGGATATCCTCGCCGTCATGCGCCGCATCGCTGCGGACGATGGCATCGCTGTGCATTCCGTCGTATCGGGGCGCAGCGCTACCGGCACGGCTGGTGTCGACCTGGGCGGGCCGTCGTTCGTCCCCGTCAAGCAGCCTAACGCGCTGCTCGTTGTCGGCCGCGGCATCAATCTCTATGACGCCGGAGAAGTCTGGCACCTGCTCGACTATCGCATGGACATGCCGCTTACCCTGCGTCACCGCGATCGTCTCGGCGACATCGAGTGGAGCAAGTACACGCACATAATCTTCCCCGCCGGAGAATACGAGGAGTATGCGCCCGAGTTCGCCGATCGCCTGCGTCTCTGGGTGGCCGAGGGCGGCACGCTGATCGGGATGCGCAATGCGGCCCCGTGGGTGCGCGCCAGTACGCTCGACTGGATTGACCCCGAGAGTGAAGAAGCATTGCAGGCCGCCGCTGAAGACGAGGAAGAGGAGGAGCCTGTTACACGCCAGCCCTACGCCGACAAGAGCAGCACCGAGGCCGACAAGGTAGTCGGTGGTGCCATTTTCTCAGCGGATCTCGATAACACGCATCCACTCGGCTTCGGCTACGAGCGGCGCGCTATTTTCCTGCACAAGAATTTCAAGGAGCCATTGGAGCCCACGGACAACCCCTGGGCTGCCGTTATCACCTACGACGAAGAGCCCGCGTATTCCGGCTTCGTGTCACAAGAAAATGAGGAAGCACTTGGCGGGACACCGGCATTGATTGCCGAGCGGGCCGGCAAGGGGGCCGTCGTGCTGTTTGCCGATAACCCGAATTTTCGCGGATACTGGTACGGCACCAACAAGTTGTTCCTGAATGCGCTATTCTTTTCAAAAGCATTCGACGCGCCAGCAGAAGAATAAAACAGCGCTAGCCTAAATGGCTGAAAACTATAGATCTTCTTCTCTGCGCGTCAACACCGGCTGCAGGGCCGGCACAACGTGTAAAACCGAAATACTAGCGCTTATTACGCTGCGCTATGCTGTCGGGAAACAAGACTGAGAGGACCATGTTATGCCCTATTCTACTGCTGACATACGTAACGTTTGCCTGGTTGGACCGAGCCACGCGGGAAAGACGCTGCTGACAGAAGCCCTGTTGCATGCCGGCGGCAAAATTGAAGAAAAAGGCTCCATTGAGAAAGGCACAACGGTTTCCGACTACACGCCCCGCGAAAAGGAAACAGGTCACTCGCAGTACAATTCAGTCTGTCACCTCGATCACGAGGGAATTCACGTCAACCTGATCGACACCCCGGGATATCGCGACTTCTACGGCCGCGCCCTGTCGGTTATGCCGGCTGCCGAGACCGCAGCCATCGTTATCAATGCGCGCGAAGGCGTCGAGATGATTGCGCGGCGCATGATGAAGGCAGCCCACGAGCAGCGCATGTGTCGCATGATTATCGTGAACCAGATCGACGGCGAAGATGTAAATCTCGAAAAAGTTTTCAACGATATCCAGGAAGCCTTTGGCCCCGAATGTCTGCCCATGAACCTGCCGTCTGCGGACGGCTCCGGTGTGGTCGACTGTTTCTTCCAGCCCGAGGGCGATGACACCGCGTTCAGCTCCGTCAAGCAAATGCATACACAGATTGTCGACCAGGTAGTGGAAGTCGATGAAGAACTCATGGAGCTCTACCTCGAACAGGGCGAGGAACTCGCGCCGGATCAACTGCATGACCCGTTCGAGAAAGCGCTGCGCGAAGAGCATCTCGTACCCGTGTGCTTCGTATCGGCCGAGACCGGCGCCGGCATCCGCCAGTTATTACAGATCTTCGAGCGGCTCATGCCGAATCCGACAGAGGCCAACCCGCCGGTCTTTCTCAAGGGTGAAGGCGCCGAGGCGACCGAGGTCGAGGTGACCCCGGACCCCGGCAAGCATGCCATCGCGCACGTCTTCATGGTCAATATCGACACGTTCAAGGGGCGTCTTGGCGTATTCCGGATTCATCAGGGGACGATCAAGGCCGGCAACCAACTGTTTGTCGGCGACGCACGCAAGCCTTTCAAGGCGTCGCAGCTGCTCAAGGTCAATGGTGAAACCCACACCAAGGCCGAGGCCGGCGTGCCGGGCGATATCTGCGCCGTGCCGCGCGTTGACGAGGCACACTACGATGCCGTCTTGCACGATTCGCACGACGAGGATCACTTCCATCGGAAGCCCATCACTCTGCCGCGACCCATGTTCGGGCTGGCCATTCGTCCGAAGCACGACAACGATGCCCAGAAGACATCGGATTCCCTGCAGGTTGCCGAAGCCGAGGATCCGTCGCTGCATGTTGAGCACAATGCCACCTTGAATGAAGTGGTCCTCCGGGGCCTCGGCGAATTGCATCTCGCGACAGTGCTGCAGCAGATCGAAGACCGGCACAGCCTCGAGATCGTCACGTCGCTGCCGTCGATCGCGTACCGTGAAACCATCACGGCGAAATCCGAAGGCCACCACCGCCACAAGAAGCAGACCGGTGGTGCCGGGCAGTTCGGCGAGGTGTACCTGCGCGTCGAGCCACTGCCGGCCGGCGGCGGCTTCGAGTTCGAGAACAAGGTGGTTGGCGGTGCCATTCCTTACCAGTTCATTCCCGCGGTCGAAAACGGCGTGCGGCAGGTGATGAAGGAAGGCGCCATACACGGCTACCCGATGCAGGACGTCAAGGTCACCGTCTATGACGGCAAACACCACTCAGTGGATTCCAAGGAAATCGCGTTCGTCCAGGCCGGCAGGAAAGCGTTTGTCGATGCGGTCGCCAAGGCACGGCCCATCGTCATGGAACCGATTGTGCACGTCGACTTCACGCTTCCGAGCGACTGCGTCGGTGGGGTAACCGGTGACCTCTCAAGCATGCGTGGCATGATCAGCGGCACCGACTCCTTGCCGGATGGTCGGGTTGTCGTATCAGGGCAGGTGCCGCTGCAAGAACTGCAGGGCTACCATTCGCGACTGAAATCGCTGACGGGAGGCGACGGCAGTTTCACAATGGACTTCAGCCACTATGCCGAAGTCCCCGTGAATGAGCTCAAACAACTGAAAGCCGCGGCCGAATAGGTAAAAGGGCGCCTCGCGGCGCCCTTTTTCAGCCCCCAAGCTTTGTCCTGACGTCGCCTTAGTAGCGGCCGTGTTGCTTGAAAATATAATTCGAGAGTTCGACGAACTCGGTATTCATGCGGTGCACGATGCGATGCGCGGAGCGCGCCACGGCGCGCATGACCTTGTAGACCAGCTGCGGGCTCGAATCGATGATGCCCTCGAAGCCCTCTCGCCCAAGCGACAACACTCGCGTCTCGCACAATGCCCGTAGCCCCACGGTATGCGCGGCGCCATCGATGAAACTCAGCTCGCCGGCCAGTTCGCCGTCGCGAAGAACGGCCAGGCTTGCGAAATTGTCGTCGCCCGTGCGTTTCACGACTTCGACCTTGCCGGTCAGGATGACGTGCAGCGAGTCATCGCTCATTCCATCCTCGAAAAGGAACTCGCCGTCGGCCAGGGTTCGCTCTCGCATCAGTTCACCGAGAACCTCGACCTCCGCGTCCGACAGCTCTTTGCCGAGCAAGGAATGTCCTATCAGTTTCGCTATATCGTTCATGGTAGATACTATCCGCTGCGGCAAATACGGGGTCAATTGGGGTTAGCCACATTACCTGCCGGAATTGATTTGTGGACAATATCGCCATGAAAAAACTGACCCAAAGTTACATGACCGGCGAAGGGTCCGGCCAGCTCCTCTACGAGACAATCGGCCGGTGTTTCGATCGGGTTGCAAAACAAAACGCGGACACGCTCGCACTTGTTGTCCGGCATCAGGATATCCGTTGGACATATCGCGAGTTTCGTGAACAGGTGGACCGCCTGGCGACTGGCCTGATCGCGCTCGGCATCGAACCCGGTGACCGCGTCGGGATCTGGGGACCTAACAGCTACGAGTGGGTACTGACCCAGTTTGCGACGGCGAAGATCGGCGCAATCATGGTGTGCATCAATCCGGCCTACCGCCTGTATGAACTCGAGTTCGTACTGAACAAGGTTGAGTGCAAGGCAATCATCGCAGCGGAACAGTTCAAGTCCAGCGAATACCTGAATATGCTGAACACGCTGGCGCCGGAAATCTCGACCTGCGAACCCGGCTATCTGCGCGCCGAGAAACTGCCGTTTCTGACCTCTGTCATTCGCATGGGCGCCACGCATTCCCCGGGGATGTTCAACTTCGACGAAGTGTGCGCGTTCGGCGATGACGACGCCTACGATCGCCTCGCGGCACTGGACAGCGAACTCGGCCCGGACGATGCCATCAATATCCAGTTCACCAGCGGTACGACAGGCAATCCCAAGGGTGCCACGCTGAGCCATGTGAACATACTGAACAACGGGTATGAGGCCGGCAAAGGCATGGCGCTCACGCCCGACGACAGGCTGTGCATACCGGTACCGCTGTACCATTGCTTCGGCATGGTGCTCGGCGTGCTGGCCGCCGTGTCGCGCGGTGCGACCATGGTATTCCCGAGTCCCGTGTACGACCCGCTGTCCACACTGGCCGCCGTCCAGGCGGAAAAATGCACGGCGCTGCATGGCGTTCCGACGATGTTCGTCACTGAGCTCGATCACCCCGAGTTCGATAACTTCGACGTTTCGACATTACGCACGGGCATCATCGCAGGAGCGCCCTGCCCCGAGGAACTGATGAAGCGCATCATCGGCGACCTCCATATGGAGACCGTGCTGATCGGTTACGGCCAGACCGAGGTCAGCCCGATCAACCACATGACCTTGCCGGAAGACTCACTGGAAAATCGGACACAAACGGTTGGACGACCCATTCCGTATGTCGAAATAAAGATTGTCGACGCGAATGACCGTGTCGTTCCCATTGGCGAACAGGGTGAGATCTGCACGCGTGGCTATTCCGTTATGAAAGGCTACTGGAATGACGACGAAAAGACGGCGGAGACCATCGTCGACGGCTGGCTGCATTCGGGCGACCTTGGCACCATGAACAAACACGGCTACGTGCGCATTACGGGTCGCATCAAGGACATGATCATTCGCGGTGGCGAAAACATTTACCCGCGGGAGATCGAGGAGTTCCTGTTCACGCATCCGAAGGTCAGCGAGGTACAGGTATTCGGCGTCGAGGACATGAAGATGGGCGAAGAAGTCTGCGCCTGGATTCAATTGAAAGATGGCGAGATGGCCACCGAGGATGAGATTCGCGACTACTGCAAAGGGCAGATTTCGCACTTCAAGATTCCGCGATATGTAAGATTCGTTGACGAGTATCCAATGACAGTAACGGGTAAGATCCGTAAGATCGATATGCGTGCGATGATGGCGGAGGAACTAAAAGCCGCCTAGACAAAGGAAACTATTCTGGTGTTCGCTACACGTCTCAAGAGACTCGAAACGGCGATGGACGAGGCCGACAGCTACGAAGAGTGGCAGCTCGCAGCCATCAAACACGATGAGGAGTCCGGTGCGGCGCGCTGGAAACAGATCGACCAGTCGAGCCGATACGACTTCGTATCGATACGTTCCCGCCTCGAACACTTACGCAGCCTGCGTGAGCGGCAAGACGACAAGGGCCTGCTGTTTGCCCTGAACGAAGGCATCCACGGCAACATGGGTGGCATGGGGGCGTCGCCCCTCTACGGCAAGGCGAAATTCGGCACCAAGAAACTCATCGAAGACTATGTCGAGGAGATCGCCCTGGCACTGGAGCACCTGGCCAGCCCGGAGGTCGATACGATTTCCTTCGAGGACAAGCTGGATTTCTTCCAGCGCGCCAGCCATTGCTTCGGGCGTTCCGCGCTCATGATGAGCGGCTCGGGTACGTTGCTGTATTTCCACCTCGGCGTGGCCAAGGCCCTATGGCATGAAGGCCTCCTGCCCAACATCATATCCGGCTCCAGCGGCGGCGCACTGGTGGGCAGCATCGTCTGTGCCAGCACCGATGAGGAACTCGATGAACTCCTGGATCCGGAGACCCTGCCGGCGCTGGACGACCCGACAGGCCTGATCAACCGGGTCCTTTCCCGCTTCAAGACCGAACGCATTACAGCGGATGACATTTGGGAAGTGCTCGAGGAGTTCCTTCCGGACCGCACGTTTGACGAGGCCTTTCGTCTCACCGGGCGACACATGAACGTGTCCGTCGCGCCCGCCGAGAATCACCAGAAATCGCGGCTGCTCAACGCAGATACGTCGCCGAACGTATTCATGCGGGAGGCAGTACTCGCATCGACGGCGATTCCCGGATTCTTCCCGTCCGTCGTCCTCATGGCGAAGAACGACAAGGGTGAGCGGCAGGCCTACCATTCGTCGCGCAAGTGGGTGGACGGCTCAATCAGCGAGGACCTCCCGGCCAAACGACTCGCGCGCCTGTACGGCGTCAATCATTACATCGTCAGCCAGACCAACCCTTACGTCATTCCGTTCATTGACACGACCAAGCGCAAGACCGATGCCGTATCCGAACTCAAGTACGCTGTGATCGATACGGCCCGGACGTGGATCAATGCCGGGGCGACCATTTTCGAGAAGCCCCTTGGCATAATCCCCGAAGTTCAGAAACTGACAAATTCTGCGCTGTCCCTGATGAACCAGAGCTATGTCGGCGACATTACGATTTCACCGCTCAAGAAACTGCACAACCCGCTGCGAGCCTTGTCCTGGCGTACGCGAGAAGAAATCCACGCGCTCATTGACGAAGGTCAGCGCTCGACATGGCCGCGCATTGAGCGCGTGCGCGTACAGACGCGCATCAGCCGGACGCTGGACCCGATCCTGCATCGCTACGAGGAACAGCATATCGAGGAATTTGGCAAACCCGGCAAGCAGCGCAAGGGACGCGCCTCGCCCGCGACGAGGAGAAAGGCGAGTTGAAGCATGCGGACGGCTATCTCGACGTCCGGCACAGCAAGGCCCGGGGTTCGAGCCGGCTCTACCAGCAATCGTGGACGCCCGACGGCGACGTGCGTGCGGGCATTCTGCTGGCGCACGGTCTGGGGGAACACAGCAGCCGTTATACGCACGTCGCAGAACATCTGACCCGAAGAGGATTTGCCGTACATACGCTCGATCATTACGGGCACGGCAAGTCCGATGGTCTGCCAGGCTACGTCGAGCGATTTAGTGTCTATCTCGACGGCGTGGCGGCCTTGCTGGAAAAGACGCAGAAGGAGCATCCCGGGCAACCGCTATTCCTCATCGGCCACAGCATGGGCGGACTGATAGCCGCGGCATTCCTGCTCGAGCGGCAGAATGCATTCCGCGCCTGCGCCCTGTCCGGACCGGCCATTAAGTCGGACCAGGCGCCGCACGCCATCGTGATCGCGCTGATCCGGTTGATAGCCATACTCGCCCCGACTGCACCGTTGATCCAGCTTGACGCCAGCGGCGTCAGTCGCGACAAGAGCGTCGTCGATGCCTACATGCGAGATCCGCTGGTGCATCACGGCAAGTTGTCGGCTCGGTTATTGTCCGAGATGTCAGCGGCGATGAAGACCACGCTGGCGAGAGCCGCCGAGATTCGGATCCCCATCATCCTGATGCATGGCGACGCCGACCAGCTCACGGCGCCATCGGGCTCCGTCGAACTGCATGACAGGATCGAGTCGGACGACAAGACCTTGAAACTGTACCCGGGGCTCTACCACGAGATTTTCAATGAACCGGAGCAGGACGCAGTGCTCGCCGAAATGAGCGGCTGGCTGGAGGCACACCTTTGACCAAAGCACTGTTCCGCGAAGACTCTTACCTGAAATCCTGCACTGCATCCGTTACCGGGTGCAGCGAACAGGCTTTCCACGTGGACCAGACCGTGTTCTACCCGCTTGGCGGCGGGCAACCCGGTGATACGGGGTCCGCTTCCTGGGACGGAGGCAGCGCAAAGATCGTCGATACACGCTATATCGATGGTGACATCGGTCATGTCCTAGAGGATGGCGCCTCCGCGCCACCCATTGGCGCCGCGGTTGAACTCGAAATCGACTGGGAACGGCGCTACCGGCATATGCGTATGCACACGGCAATGCACCTTCTCGGATCCGTGCTGCATTACGGCGTAACCGGCGGCAACATCAGCACTGAGAAGAGCCGCCTGGACTTCGACATGGAAGATACGATCGACAAGGAAGCCGTCGGTGCGGCGCTCGCCGAACTCGTGGCTGGCGACCATGCGGTGAGTTGTCGCTGGATCAGCGAGGAGGAACTCGACGCCAATCCGGAACTCGTGCGCACCATGTCCGTGCAGCCACCACGCGGCAAGGGCGCAATTCGACTGCTTGAGATTGCTGGCGTCGATCTGCAACCCTGCGGTGGAACGCACTTACGCTCCACGTCGGAAGTCGGTGCCGTACGGATTGGCAAAGTGGAGAAAAAAGGCCGCCATAACCGGCGTGTTAACATCCACCTGGATGACTAGAACGCGCCAGCTTCCGTGAGCGACAAGCTCAATATTTCACGGCGAGACTTTATCAACGGCGTGGCGATGAGTGTGGCCGCCGGAAGCGCGTTGACGCCACTCGAACTCCTTGCCGGCACTGCTGCCCCGTATCCGCCCGCGCTAACCGGCATGCGCGGCAATCATGTCAGGTCGTTCGAGATTGCCCACGCGCTGGCGCGCGATGGCAAGCGCTGGCCCCGCCCTGCATCGCAAACAGATGGCGACTACGACCTCGTGATCGTTGGCGGCGGCATATCCGGCCTGACGGCTGCATTCCTCTATCGCCAGGTCGTCGGCAACGACGCCCGCATCCTGATTCTCGACAACCACGACGACTTTGGCGGGCACGCGAAGCGCAACGAGTTCGATGTCGACGGCAAAAAACTCATCGGCTACGGCGGCAGCCAGTCCCTCGAGGCCCCGAGGCAGTACTCGCCTGCAGCCAGGCAGCTCCTCAAGGACCTGGGCATAGAGCCGCGCCGCTTCTACGACTACTTCGACCAGGATTTCTATAAAAGCCGTAATCTCGGGCGCGGCGTCTACTTTCCGGCGGAGCATTTCGGCAAAGACAGCGTGCATCGGGACGCCGTCGTCCTTTGGGGCCAGGGGCACGGCCATGACACGGAGTCGATACTGGATGCATACCCGTTGTCGGCAGAAGCGAAGCAGAGTTTCCACAGATTACTGACGGGACGGCAGGATCTCCTTCCCGACATGCCGCGCGCGCAAAAGTCGAAACTCATGGTGAGCATCAGCTACTGCGACTATCTTCGGAAGTACGGACAGGTACACGAGGAAGTCGTTGTCTTCCTGCGTGACTACTGGAAGTCTTACTGGGGCATTGGCCACGACGCGCTGTCAGCACTGGAAGGCGCAAGAATGGGCATGCCTGGCAGCTGGGATGTCGACCCGACCCTGGATCCGCTGCTCAGTGATGATGATGACGAACCCTACATATTTCATTTCCCGGACGGCAATGCCGCAGTGGCGCGCGCGCTGGTTCGCAAACTGATTCCGAACGCAATTCCCGGCAGCACGATGGAAGACCTCGTAACTGCGAGGGCGTCCTATCCCGAGCTGGACCTCGAAACCAACCCGGCCCGAATTCGGCTGAACAGTACCGTCGTCAACGTACAGCACGTCAATAAGGACGCGGCCGTCGACGTGACCTATGTGAAACAGGGCGAAGTGCAACGCGTCCGCGCGCGCCATGCAATCCTCGCGTGTAACAACCACGCCATCCCATACCTGTGTCCTGAAACCCCGGACGAACAGGTGGCGGCGATCAACAAGGCGGAAAAGACGCCGCTGGTGTACATCAATATTGCGCTGCGGAACTGGAGGGCATTTGCCGAACTCGGCCACAGCAGCTTTTACGTCCCGGGGAACACGATAATGCATGCGTTTACGCTGGATTACCCGGTCTCAATGGGCGGCTATGAGTTCGCCCGAACACCGGACGACCCGATTATCGTCCACGGCGTTTACTGTCCGACGCTGCCCGACCGGGGCCTCAGCCACCGCGAGCAAAACGTCGCGGGCAGAGCGGTCCTTTTCGAACAGAGTTACGACGAACTCGAAGCGTCTGTCGTGAGCACGATGCAGGGCGCACTGCGGGACGGCGGCTTCGACGCCGGCCGGGATATCGCGGCCATCACGATCAACCGCTGGCCGCACGGTTACGCCTATGAGTACAACGAACTGTTTGACCCGCCCGAGTGGAATCGAATGAACGGGCCGCATCAGCTGGGCGCAGCCCGAATCGGCCGGATCTCGATCGCGAATTCCGACGCGGCAGCCTACGCGTATGTCGACGGAGCGATCGACGCGGCGGTGCGCGCCGTCGATGAGCAACTGCGTCTCTGATCAGTCGAGCGAGTCGACTGCCGCTCTCGCGGTAAGGATACAACCGGACAGGAATGTGCCCTCCAGCGAGCGTTTGCCACTGGCGCCGCCGCCGCCAAAGCCCGCCGCCTCGCCGATGGCATAGAGTCCCTTGAGCGGCTGGCCGCTCCGGTCGAGGGCGCGACTGGCAAGATCTGTCTGGATACCACCCAGGCTCTTGCGCGTGATCAGGCGTAGCTTGATGGCGATCAATGGGCCGTGCTCCAGCAGCGGCCTGGGCTTGCAGGTCCGAATGCGGTCTGACCGCCACGCGCGCGCATGCACGATGCGGCGTATCTGGTCATCGTTCCACTGTGCGGGTCCGCGTCGAACGTTGTCGTCGAACCCTTGAACAGCTGCGGTCACGTGGTCGAGTTGCACGAGGTCATCGCCGTTCAGCGCGTTCATCTCTGCGACCAGCTCCGGGAGCGTATCGGCGACGATGAAGTGGTCGCTCTCCTCCTGCATCTGGCGCACCAGGCGGTGATTGCCAAACAGCGTCTCCTTGAGGAACGAGAACGTACGGCCGTCGCGAATATGAGGGTTGTGCTCGGACCCCGAGATGGCAAATTCCCTGGCGGCAATGCGCCAGTTCAGGATCTGCCAGCTCCACGGTTTCTCCATCGAGGACAAGCGGCCGCACATGTCATGGGTGTCGAAGCCCGTAACCAGCGGCTCGGGCCCAATGCGCCTGCCTGAGTGATCGAGCCACAATGCGGACTTGCAGGGAATCAGGCTCAGCCCATGGTTTTCGAAGCGCGGGAATGGATGCGGGATACCGGCCGCGTAATTCCACATGTTCTCAAGGTGAGTGACGACTCCACCGGTACCCTCGACAACGTCGTGCATCGCACCATCGCAATACGGGTGCGAGCCGTTCAGGATGTCCGTCGGCGCGTCGCCCCAGTACCAGTTGTCGCGGACTTTTTTCAGGTTGCCATTAATGCCACCGGTCGCAACCATCGTCTGATCGCCGACAAATTCATAGTCTTCGCCGGTCGCTTCGATAACGCCCCGGCAACCCGCGATTCTGCCGTCATCCGCGACCAGCTCCTCAACGCGGCAGCCGAACACAAACCGCAGCTTGTCACTGTTTCTGTGCGCCTCGAGCAAGGCAGCAAAGCGCTCGACGAGCCCCAGCCCGGTACCCCAGAGGATGTGGTATCGCGGCACACTGTTGCCAGGCAGAAAATTGCCCCGCTCCACCCAGTTGACGGCCGGCAGGAAACGCATGCCCTTGTCTCGCAGCCAGTCGAATACCCGTTCGGCACTCTGCTCGACGTAAGCCTCCGCCCATTGTCTCGGCCAGTGATCCGCCGAGCCGAATTCGGCGAAGGACAGCCAGTCTGACAGTGCCAGCGCAGGGTTGTCCTTGATACCCATGCGGCGTTGCAACGGCGTCCCGACGAGCGCCATTCCGCCAAATGCCGTACGCGCCAGGCCGCCGACATCTTCTGCGGAGTGTCGATCGATGACGGTGACGGACTTGCCGCGCTCGAGACATTCATGGGCTGCCACCAGACCGGCGACTCCGGCGCCGACGATGACGATTTCGCTTTTATGTCGCGCCATACCTGATTTCCCGTACTTGTTTTTATTTGGACGGTTGTCCAAACTGGACGGATCATTGATATTGACACTTCCGGAACGCACAGACAATGAACTTCCGTACACCGATATTCCTGCTCACGGCCCTTATTCTTCCTGGTCTTGCTATTGCCGGCGATGACATGCCCGGCAAGGCGGAATTCCAGACCTGCATCGCCTGCCATGGTGCCAACGGTGAAGGCAACCAGGCGCTCAATGCGCCGGGTCTGGCCGGTCAGTCCGAATCCTACCTGGCTCGCCAGCTCTGGGACTTCCGCAGCGGCAAGCGCGGCAAGGAGCCTGGCGACACGGCAGGAGCACAGATGCTGCCGATGGCCGAGGCGCTGCCGGATGGCGAAGCGATCACGAATGTCGCCGCGTATATTGCTGCACTCCCGGCCGCTCAACCTGCAGCGACTGTCGAGGGTGATGTCGCCAATGGCCAGAAGCAGTTTACGAGCAAATGTGGCGCGTGCCATGGCGGCGAGGGATGGGGCAACGAAGCCCTGTTCACACCGCGCCTGACGGTCATCGGTGACTGGTACCTGATCCGGCAGGTGGCGAACTTCCAGGAAAGCATGCGCGGCGTTCATGAGGACTCGAAGTACGGCAAGCAAATGGCGATGATGGCCAAGACGGTTACGGCGGATGAACTCAACGACATTGCCGCCTTCCTGAATGAGCAGACGCAGCAGTAAGGTCTGCCTGCTCGGCCTGCTCGCATGCGTCACTGGCGCCGCTGCGCAGGCCGAGTTCTCGATAGAACTTCAAGACTACTGCCCGCCCGGCTTCGAGCTCACGGAGCTCAACCGCTGTGAGCTGCAAACGCTCTACCAGAACTACGACTCGCTGCGCTATGCAGGTGTTGGCGGACCGCGAACCGGTTTGCCTGCAGCGCGGGACGGCTTCTCTCCCCAGCAGATCGATCTAGGTCGTTACCTGTTCTTCGACCCGCTGTTGTCCGGAGATGACAGCATGTCCTGTGCGAGCTGCCATCACCCGGACCTCGGCTTCACGGATGGACGCGCACGCAGCGTGGGTGCTGACGGACGCGAAGTCCGACGCGCCGCTCCCACCCTCTGGAACGTTGCGTTTCTGAACCGCTTCTTTTGGGACGCGCGTGCCGAGTCGCTCGAAGAGCAAATGCTGGGGCCGCTATACGACCCGCAGGAAATGGGCAGCAACCCGAACGAACTCATCGCGGAAATCGCCGCGAATGAAACCTACCGCAGGTTGTTCGGCGAGGCCTTTGGGGGCAGCGAAGGTCCGCCATCGCTCGATATGGTTTACACCGCCATTACCGCGTTCCAGACGTCGTTGATTTCGCTCAACAGCCGCTATGACCGCTACGCGCATGGCTATCACGACGCGCTGACGGAGCCGGAAAAAGAGGGTATGAATGTTTTCCGTTCGTTCGTCGCTCGCTGCGCGGAATGTCACACGCCACCGCTGTTCACGAACCAGCAAATTGCCGTGATCGGCGTGCCGGAGCCGGAGGGACAGGCATTTGACGAGGGCGCTGAAGCGGTGACAGGCAATGCCGGCCTGCGCGGCGGCTTCAGGGTACCCAGCTTACGCAACGTGGCGCAGACGGCACCCTATATGCACTCGGGGACGTTCGCGACACTGCGTGAGGCCGCCGAGTTCTACACGCTGGGCCGTGGCCATGCGCTGCCCGAGGAAGAGAAGCAACGTATGATCGTGCACTGGCACATCTGGGAGCCGAACCTGGCCGATGCCGAACTCGATCGCCTCGTCGACTTTCTCGCCACGTTGACCGATGAGAGCTTCAAGCCTCGCGTTCCCGAGGCTGTACCGTCGGGCCTCCTGCCGATCGGCACGTTGCCCGAGGCACTGGCCCAGCGAGTGGGCCACTCGCAATAAACAATAAGCAGGGGAAGGAACGAACATGGGCAAGAAACTCCTAATGATCGCCGCGGCTATCGGGCTGCTGGTGGCTGGCGCATTTGCCGGCATGAAGTTCGCTGGCGACAACCGCGACACAGTGGTTGGCGATTCGACGCGATACACCGCAGTAACGGCGGGTGGCGGTGCATTGACGAAATCGGTCGGCGGGTCGGGAACCGGAACCGTGCACGAGGTTCGCGACGGCGACTCGATTCAGGCTGCCGTTGCCCTCGCCCAGTCCGGCGACGTTATCAGGATCTTCCCGGGCACCTATCACGAAACCGTGTATATCGATAAGGACGACATCATTCTCAGCGGTGTCGTCATTAATGGCGCATGGCCGGTCATGGAAGGCGAGGCAAAGCTCAACGACGCCGTCCTGTACTCGGGCAACGACATTACCGTCGAAAACCTGCAAATCCAGCACTACAAAGGGAATGCGATCATGGGTCAGGCGGGAAACAATTTCCTGATCCGCAATAACCACATTATCGACACGGGCATTTACGGCATTTTTCCCGAATTCGGCACCAACGGCCTGGTTACGCATAACGTCCTGAGCGGCATCGAGGATGCCGCGATCTATGTCGGCATGTGCGACAACATTCATGTCACGAATAACGAAGTATTCGACAACGTTGCCGGTATCGAAATCGAGAACTCCCGTCACTCGATCGTCGAGAACAATTATGTGCACGACAACACCGGTGGCATTCTCGTGTTCATCACGCCGGGGCTGCCCATCAAGACGACCTTCGACACGATTGTCCGTAACAACTTCATCGTGAACAACAACACGCCGAATTTCGGTATTCCCGGTTCCACGGTCTCGGGCATCCCGGCCGGTACCGGCATACTGAACATGGCTGGCGACCAGACCACGATCGAGGGCAACGTCATTACCGGCAACCAGGTCATCGGCATTCTGATCACCGATCACATGAACGCCCCAAACGTGACGCTCGACCCGGGCGCCGACCCGAACTCCGACGAAATTGCCATTCTCGATAACCTGATGTGGAACAACGGCTACAACACGATTCCGGAGATCACCGCGCTTAAGACCCTGGAACTCGTCGAAGGCAATGTCGATATCCTGAATATCGGCGCGAGCACCAACAGCTGCATTCTCGACCCCGACAAGTACGTGACCGTCGGCCTCAAGAGCTTCGGTACCTGTGGTTTTGCAACGACCGCCGATGTCACAACCTACCTGCTCGAGGAGCCCGCCGAGCGACGCGTTATCGCGGCCGAGGACATGGGGAAGCGCGCCTACTACGGCGTCTGTGCAGGCTGCCATGCCTACAACGTGAAGATGATCGGGCCGCCGACACAGATCATCCAGGCGCTCTACATGGATGATCCGC
>SHLT01000056.1 GCA_004282875.1 Chromatiales bacterium
TCTCTCCTTGCGGGTCCTGAGCAGTTGCGCAAGGTCGTAACTCATCGTCACACCCTCACGTGCCTGCTGAATGGCCGGCTGCAACAGCCGCTTCCACGGCAAACGGCCGAATTCGGAGTGTGCCTTGAAGAGCCCCGCAACGGTGCCGGGAACGCCAGAGGCCAGGTGCGAAAACGTAGCGCGTTTGCGATCAGCATCGCCTTTCCAGTCGAGATACATATCGCGTGTTGCGGCACGCGGCGCCATCTCGCGATAGTCGATGGCGAGGTCAGTTCCGGACTCGGCATCGTGAATAATCATGAAGCCACCGCCACCGAGGTTGCCGGCCCTGGGCAACGTAACCGCAAGCGAAAACCCGACCGCAACGGCTGCGTCCACGGCATTGCCGCCTGCTTCCAGTATTTCCGCGCCGACCGCGGAGGCAAGATGATTTTGCGACGCGACCATTCCGACAGCACCCAGCTGCGGATGAATCCGGTCCTGGTAGCGGATTATGGGGCTATCGGGGACCTGGGCCGCGACCGGCGTTGAAATGAGCGTCGCGCAAATCGCGATCAGCAGTGAGCGCATAGGGACTCCCTTAAGGTAGTACCATCTTGAATACGAGGAAGAACAGGATCGCAAGAACCGCGCCGGCCGGAATCGTAACAACCCAGGAGACCAGGATTCTCGCGACGACGCGCAGGTCGATGGCCTCGATACCGCGGGCCATGCCAACACCGAGCACTGCACCGACCAGCGTATGCGTCGTCGAAATCGGGATACCCGTTCCGGAGGCGATCACAATCGTCGTGGCCGCCGCCAGTTCGGCGGCAAATCCGCGGCTTGGCGTAAGCTGGGTAATCTTCTTGCCTACCGTCGCGATCACGTGACGCCCGAACGTGGCCAGGCCGACCACGATACCGGCACCGCCCAGCATCAAGACCCATGCGTCGAGCGACGATTTGGCCCCGATGACGCCGTTCTTGGCAATGCTAACGACAGCCGCCAGCGGGCCGATGGCATTCGCGACATCGTTCGAACCGTGCGCAAATGCCATACCGCAAGCCGTGATCACCATCAGCACACCGAAGACGCGTTCGACGGTATAAAAGTGCTGGCTTTTCTCAGCCTTGGGGTCCGGCTTGATACGCGCGATGACGAAGTATCCAAGAATAGCGATAGCGGCGGCAATTCCGATAGCGAGGAAATAACTGTTCTGCAAACTGATGTTTAGTCCAACATGCTTCAATCCCTTGAGGATCGTCACGAGCGTAATCGTGAATGCCGCGAGGAACATGTAAACGGGTACATAACGCTTCGCTTTCGCGAGCGGGTCGTCCTGACTAAGGATCAGCTTCTGCACGCTGCGATAGATCAGGTAGGCGATGAAGCCCGCTGTAAGTGGCGAAACCACCCAGCTCATGACAATCGTTCCGACCTTACCCCACTGCACCGCGTCGACTCCGATGCCGACAGCCGCGAAACCCACAATGGCACCAACGATCGAGTGCGTCGTCGAAACAGGCCAGCCGTTCCTCGATGCAATCAGCAACCAGGTACCGGCGGCGAGCAGCGCAGCCAGCATGCCGAAGACCAGCATCTTGGCGCCGTCATCCATACCCATGAGCATGTCGGCATCGACGATCCCCTTGCGAATGGTCGATGTGACCTCGCCACCGGCCAGCACGGCCCCGGCGAATTCAAATATTGCAGCGACAAGAATCGCCTGTTTGATCGTCAGTGCTTTCGAGCCGACGGACGTCGCCATCGCGTTGGCCACGTCGTTTGCGCCGATGCCCCAGGCCATGAACAGGCCGAACGCAGCAGCGAGCACAATATAGGTAGTCTGATATTCCATTCCGAGTCCTCCGGGTATGCAAGCATTCCCGAATTGTTATTCTTGTGTTTCTACGAGAGCAGCAGCTCGAGACGGCGGCCAACGCGCTCCGCCATGTCCGCAATTTCTCCGGTGATTTCGATTACCTCGTAGAGAAACATCGCGTCAATCGGGTCCAGCGTCTTCTCTATCGCGAAAAGCGCTGAACGGATTCTCGTTTGCTGTTCGTCCGTATGCGTCTCGATTTCGTCCAGCTCTTCGATCAGCTCCGCCACCAGCGCAACCTCAGCGCCTTTGAAGCCGGCTGTAAACAGCTCGTCCAGTTCCCGCACACTTTTCCGCGCCTGCTTGGCGGCATCGATGTTGCTTTGGACAAACTCGAGAAACTGTGGCGCGATCTCCTTCGGGATCTTCATCTTGCGACCCATGATCACGCCGGACACGTCTTTGGTCTTGTTGGCGATTTTGTCCTGGACCAGCAACAGCTCAAGCAGATCCTCGCGGGGCACGGGCATGAACAGGCTCTTTGGCATGTTCAGCCGAATTTCCTTCTTGAGATTGTCCGCTTCGTGTTCCAGTGCCTCGATCTGGCTGCGCACCTCGGCCATACGCTTCAAATCGCGCTTGATGACCGCATTCACAAACGGCTGCAATTTCTTGGCACAACGATAGACGATATCCATGTGCCGCTCGAGGGGCCTAACCGGCGAGGTGCCGAAAATATTGGCCAGCATATTTGCCATTTGTTGTTATCCTCCCAGGGTCGCGTACGGATGCGCGAAGCGCAATCCTACCACGCGAGTCGCCCCAGATCGCGTCTCACCAGCGTGCTAAACTCGCGCCTTTCCACCCCCCTGGCAATCCGTAGATTACGATATGGCATTTTGGTTGATGAAGTCCGAACCCGACGTGTACAGCATTGATGACCTCAAACGCGACGGTCGCGAAATGTGGGACAGTATTCGCAATTACCAGGCGCGCAATATGATGCGTGACGACATGAAAATTGGCGACGAGGTCTTCTTCTACCACTCGAACTGCAAGGAGCCCGGTATTGTCGGCATCATGAAGGTGGCCAGCGAGCCCTACCCCGATCCCGTTCAGTTCGACAAGAAGTCCAACTACTATGACCCGAAGAGCTCGAAAGAGGACCCGCGCTGGATCCTCGTGGACGTAGAGTTCGTGCGCAAGCTGAAACGGAACATTACGTTGACGGAGATCAAGGCGCAGAAGAGCCTGGAAGACATGATCCTGACGCGTCGTGGCAATCGGCTGTCGATCATGCCGGTCGAGAAGAAACACTGGAAGAAAATCCTGAGCCTTGAGTAAGGGGCGCCTCACTCTGGCAGCCCTGGCGCTGGTGGTCGCGGCGCTCTGGCTGCTCACCCCGGCCCGCCTCGGCTTCGATCCGAAGGCACAGCTGCCGGCGCTGCCCGCCACGACCTTCATTAGCGGCACCGAAGAACGCGTGCTGCAAAGAAACGCGTCCGCGTGGGTCGTTGTCGCCCTGCATGGGTTCTCCGCATCGCGGCAGGAGACGGCGCCGCTCGCCGAAATCGTTGCGCAACGCCTGGGGGCCTCGCTAATTGAAGCCAGGCTGAGCGGTCACGGCCACGAGCACCAGGGACTAACCGGGGTGCTCGCCGAGCACTGGCTAAGCGATGTCCACCAGGTTCTGACGACCGCGTCCGGACTGGGTGACCGGACAATAGTCATCGGCACCAGTACCGGGGCAACAGCAGCGGTGGCCCTGCTCGACCAGGATATCGCCAGCAGCATCGACACGCTGGTCATGATTTCCCCGAATTTCGAGCCGCGCGACACCAACGCGCAGTGGCTGACGCGGCCGGCAGGCCCCCACCTGGCGCGATTGATAGCCGGGGAAACCCGCTGCTGGAAACCGCATAACCCGGAGCAGGCGCGGTACTGGACGACGTGCTACCCGATGAGTGCGGCGATTGAGATGATGCGCCTGGTCGATCGCGCGAATCGCATTCTCCCGGCCCGGATCAGCCAGCGCCTGTTGATGTTCTACTCACTCGACGACATGGTCGTCTCTCCGGACGCCGCTTTGCAGGTATTCAATGAGACCCTTTCGCCGGCCAAGAAAGCGGTTCAGATTCGCGACCCCGGGGATCCCAGCAGCCACGTGCTGGCCGGCGACATACTGTCGCCCGGCAAGACCCTCGAAATCGCCGACGCTATTGTCGGTTTTATTGAGCGCCCAGCTCCATAAGCCGGGCATGCACAGGTGCGGCGCCACCGAGCGCAAGCATGATGACGAGGTCACCCGGTTCGGCCCAGTCGATCGCGTCCTGCAACGACTCGAGTTCTTGTTCGTTATGTACGATCTGTGAGTCCTCAGCGCCGAGGCGGAGCAGTTCGTCGCGAATGAGACGGAAGACGTCGCCATGCTCGCGGCCTCGATGGTAAGCGGCGAGTTCCGAGACTTCGACACGGTCGAGGCCGATTTCCCAGGCGTCTCGGGCAAGCTCACGAATCAAATCATCCGGGCGATCGCCGGCCTGCCCGAAGCACAGCGCCCGGCGCTTCGCGGGTATGGCGCTTGCCATGTCGAAGAGCGCCGCCATTGCGGCCGGGTTGTGCGCAAAGTCGATGAGGATCTTGGTGCCATTCAGATCGTAGATGTTGCAGCGGCCCGGATTCGCGTCCTGCACCATGGTCGTCAAACCGGCAGCAATATCCGCAAGTGGTGTGCCAAGGCACCACGTTAACGCGGCGGCAGACAGCGCATTGGCGACGTTATGGCGCGCTGCGCCCCCCAGCGCGATCGGAATTTCGTCGCTGCGGCAAATCAGGTCGCGCTTGCCGCCCTCGATCTTTACAAGTTCTTCACCGTCGAGCACAAACACCGCGCCGCCCGCGTCCATGTGCCGCCGAATAATATCGTTGTCGGGATCCAGGCTGAACCACACGAGTTCACCGTTGTACTCGCTCGCCTTCTCGACGAGCCTGTAGTCTTCGGCGTTCAGGATCAGTCGTCCCGCGTCGCGCACAACGCGGCTTACGATCCACTTGATCGCCAGCAGCTCATCAAGGTTTTGTGAACCGAAGTCACCGAGGTGATCTTCACTGATATTGGTGATCAGTGCCGCATCGGCACGTTCGACGCCCATGCCCCGCCGCAACAGGCCGCCGCGGGCGGTCTCGAGTATGGCCACATCCACATCCTGCTCGCGCAGCACATTGCGTGCGCCGCCCGGACCGGACCAGTCGCCTCGATCGATCACCCGGTCATTGACGGAGATCCAGTCGGTCGAGCTCAGGCCAACATTGCGATTTGACTGGCGCAATATGTGTGTCGCGAACCGCACCGTCGTGGTTTTGCCGTTGGTCCCCGTGACGACACCAATGGGTACGTCATGGTAGCGCTCCCACTCGAGCGCATCGGGGATTTCGCGAACCACCCAGGTTTGTGAACCGCGCCCGAGTCCGACGGACACGAAGTCGTCATCCCAGAGCAGGGTTTTGCCCTGGACCGCAGCCTCGTCGATGAGCCACATCAGCTCGACGTTGGCTTCCTCGTCAGATGACTTCTGCAGCTTGGCGAGCGCCTCGTCAAAGTCCGGCTCGGCATCGCCTGCGCCCAGTTCAAACGCACTGGCCGCCCAGGCCCATTCGTTGATCTCGGAGCCTGCGTAGAGCTGATCGATCGGGGCGGTGAACGCCAGGCTGATGCCACCCTGCAACTTCTGACTGGCGAACTCGGCGGATGGCCAGTCCAGTGCTTCGAGCATACGTCCAACGTTGTCTGCCCAAACCGGTACCAGCCGATCCGCCTCGTCGGGCGAACACGCCACATCGAGGATGCAGGCCGGCCCGTCGAAAAGCAGGCTGGGTCCGGTCAGTCTGCGCGCGTCGAGGAACTCCATAATCGTGCGTCAATCGCCCTCTTCGCGCGCAATGCGCACACCGCGCTCATCGCTGATGATCTCGAGGTCGTCCGCGAGTTCAAATCCCGCAAACTCGGGCAGGTCGACGGTCGTGGCGGCCTTCTTGCCGCCGTTATCGACACGCGAACCCGAATTGAAGTAGATGATCTGCTTCCAGGTACGCTTGATGTGATCGCCGAGGATAAGGATCAGGTCGCCCGATTCCGCCATTTCCAGGGCGCGCGTATTGGCTTCCTGCTCATCCGGAACGACCTCGATCTGGTCCGGCGAAATACCTTCCTCGAGCAGCCGGTTCTTGAGCATCACTGCAACCTCGTCCTCACCGCGACCCCGGGTATTGTCATCACGACGACAAATGAAATAGTCGAAGTGGTTCGATGCGATTGCAGCAATCTCGCGAATATCTTCGTCGCGCCGATCGCCCGGTGCAGACAACACCACGATGCGCTTGCCTTCCGTCTCGAAACGGTCGACGAGATCGCACATGGCTTTGACGGCTGCCGGGTTGTGCGCGTAGTCGAGAATGACCCGGAACGGATGCTCGTCGTAAATATTCATGCGGCCGGGCGCCTGGAAGAACGTGGAGTCAAAGGTCCGCAAGCCCTGGCGAATATCCTCGAGGCTGATGTCCATGTTGTACGCCAGCGCCGCCGCAAACATCGCATTCTGCACGTTGTGCAGGGCACGGCCTTCGATCGTCGCCGGTATCAGGTGCGTCCAGACCAGCGGCGTATGTGTTTCATTGTCATAGATGGTGACCAGGTGGCCGTTCATGCCCTGCTCGAGTACGAACGCCTGGCCACCGGCCTGGATATGACGTTTGACGAGGGGATGGGACGGGTTCATCGTCACGTAGCTGAGCTTCTCGGCATCCGTGTAATCAGCCATTTGCAGGCACAGCGGATCGTCCGCATTGAGCACCGCCGCGTCCGTGGCGATCTCGATCGGCACGCGCTTGACCTCGGCTAGCTGCTCAATAGTGTCGATACCGCGCAACCCGAGATGATCCGCGCTGACGTTAAGGCAGCCCGCGACGTTGCACTCCGGGAAGCCGAGGCCGCTGCGCAGCATGCCGCCACGTGCCGTTTCCATGACCGCCGCGTCAACCGACGGATCGCGCAGGATCATCTGTGCGGAGACGGGGCCGGTCATGTCACCCGACACCGACAGCTTGCCGTCGATATACACGCCATCGGTCGACGTCAGGCCAACGGTCCGGCCGGCCATCTTGAGAATGTGTGCCAGCATGCGCGATGTCGTCGTCTTGCCATTGGTGCCCGTCACCGCCGCGATCGGAATCTTGCTCGGGGACTCAGGTGGGAACAGCATGTCGATAACCGGACCCGCGACGTCGCGCGGCGTTCCTTCACTCGGCGCCACGTGCATGCGGAATCCCGGACCGGCGTTGACTTCACAAATGCCGCCGCCAGCGTCCCGGTAGGACTCCGTAATGTCCTTGGTCAGGAAGTCGACGCCGCCGATATCCAGGTCGATCGCCTTGATCGCGCGTATCGCCATTTCCCGGTTGTCCGGGTGAATCACGTCGGTCACGTCGATCGCCGTACCGCCCGTGGACAGGTTGGCGGTCGATCGCAGGTAAACGACTTCGTCCTTCTCCGGCACGGTTGAGCGGTCATAGCCGAGTTTTTCGAGCAGCCGTTGCGCCTGGTGGTCGAACTCGAGCCGCGTCAGCACTTTTTCGTGGCCGACACCGCGGCGCGGATCCTCATTAACAATTGCGACGAGCTCCTCGATCGTGTGCTTGCCATCACCGACCACATGCCCGGGTACGCGTTTTGCTGCCGCCACGAGTTCGCCGTTTACGACGAGCAGACGATGGTCGAAACCCTCGATGTAGCTCTCGACGATGATCGTTTGGCCGTGTTCGCTGGCCTTCTCGAAGCCGACTTCGACATCCTCGGCGGTACGCAGGTTGATCGCCACGCCGCGGCCGTGATTGCCCGCCAGCGGTTTGAGAACCACGGGGTAGCCAATCCGCTCCGCTGCTCTTACTGCATCGGGCGCCGTACGCACGAGCAGCTGCTTGGGCACGGGCAGACCGAGGTCGCGCAGAATTTCGTTGGTCTCTTCCTTGTCGGAGGCCAGCTCGACCGCGATGTTGCTCGTGTGCCCCGTCGTGGTCGCCTGGATGCGCTGCTGGTAGCGCCCGTGGCCAAACTGCACGAGGCTGTAACGATTGAGACGCAGCCAGGGAATGGCGCGTTCTTCCGCGGCACGGACCAGCGACGCCGTGCTCGGTCCGAACTCGCGGCGCTGCGCGTAACGAATAAACCGGTCACGTTGCTCGGCAAAATCCCAGTCGTCTCCCGGTGCGCCGTCAAACCTGAGTTTTTTCGGCAGGAGACTGCCCAGCAGGGCCAGCGACAGCTTGCTGGCCTCGCGGCCCACTTCGGCGTCCTTGTACTGGAAGACCATGTTATAGAAGCCCGGACGGCCGTCGATCGAGCGTGTGCGGCCGAAGGTCACGTCCGACCCCGCGACAACCTGCAACTCGATGGCGACATGCTCCATAACGTGCCCGAGCCAGGTGCCCTCGCCCTCGCGGAGACGCCGTACAAATCCGCCGGGCTCTTTGTAGGAACAGCCGTGCTCGTGCAGGCCGGGCAGCATTTCCAGCAACGGACCCATGAAATCTTCGCCCAGCCTTACCGTCGGCCACTTTTCGAGCTCGCCGAGGTCGAGCACATGGCGGATGACCGGGAAGCGGGCGAAGAGATTCGGCCCGACAAAAATATTTGTACTCTCAATTCTCATAGCGCTCGCCTGTTCTTATTTGTGCGTTTCTTTTTTAGTCTAGCGCGCAAAGGCATCGCGGGACGCAATCTCAAAGCGCCCACCTGCCACCAGGATATGCAGCTTCACCCCGATCAGGCTGACAGGTTCGCCGCGACGCGCCTTGTCCATGGAAGAATACTTCAGATCACTGGGGTCGATCAGGGTAATTCCGCCGCTGCCGACCACCTCGAGCTCGTCACCGGGCTTGATAAAGGCCGCCGTATCCTCGTCAAGCCCGAGCCCGACCGCGAACGGGTTGTACGCCAGCGCCGTCAGCAAACGCCCGAGGCGGTCACGCTGGCGGAAATGCTGGTCGATGATGAATGAGTTGGTCAGGCCGAGACCGGGCGCCATGTTGACCATGTCAGGACTCGGCGTACTGCCTTCCTTGCCACCCGCAATCATGTGTTCGGGCATGAAGGCCGCACCCGCTGACGTACCGGCCACGTGCATGCCCTCGGCATTGCGGCGGCGGATGGCCTGAGCGATCGCCGTACCGCCGATGGTCGTCGAAAGGCGCAACTGGTTGCCGCCGGTCATGAAGACGCCGTCACATTTGTCGATGTAGTTCAGATCCTCGTCGGACTGGCAGTCTTCACGCGTCACAAAGTGCAGGACCCGCGCGTGCTTGACGCCGAGGTTGCGAAACAGCTTTTCGTAATTGCGGCCCGTGTCCTCCAGTTCGGACGCCGTCGGGATGATGCCGATACGTGAATCCTTGCCGCCGCAGACATCGACGAAGCGATCCAGTATTTCAGGGTTATTCAGCTTTTCCTCGGCGCCGCCGATCGGAACTATGTAGCCGCGGTCGGTGCCGTCGATATTATTTGCAGGACTCATGGAAGACTCTGGGAAGACGTGGAGCGAAAAAGGCGAGTAGTTTACACAAGAAAAGGGCAATTCTTGCCCCTATGCGGCAAAATACCGCACGTGGACGAAATGAACTTACCGCTGGGTCACGAGACCGACTATCCGCACAAGTACGCACCGGAAGTCCTGTGCCCGATTCCCCGCTCGCAGAGCCGCGCCAAGCTCGGTATCGGGCACGAGCTGCCGTTTGCCGGGGTTGATATCTGGAATGCCTGGGACCTGACCTGGCTCGGCCTGTCCGGCTTGCCACGGGTGGCGACCGCCGAACTTCATGTGCCCGCCGATTCACCCAATATCGTCGAATCAAAATCCCTCAAGCTCTACCTGGGCTCATTCGCAATGAGCCCGTTCGAGTCCACCACCGCCGTCGCCGAATCGATCGCGCGCGACCTCGCAGCGTGTGTTGGTGCGCCGGTCAAGGTCAGCGTATTGCCCGTAGCCGGCACAGAGGCACGCCGGGTCGCACGACTGGCGGGCGCCTGTCTCGACGAATTAGACGTTGCCTGCTCGGACTGGGAAGTAGACACCGACCTCTTGCATTCGGATCCGTCTGACATGACGCAGGAAGACGTGCATACCCACTTGCTGCGGAGCCTCTGTCCCGTGACGTCGCAGCCCGACATTGGCAGCCTGCAGATCAGCTACCGCGGGCCTCGCATCAATCACGCCGCTTTGCTGCAGTACGTCGTATCGTTCCGCGAACACAACGACTTTCACGAGGCCTGCATCGAACGCATGTTCGTCGACCTGATGGACCGGTGTGGCTGTGAGGCATTGACCGTGCAGGCGCGCTACCAGCGACGCGGTGGCATCGATATCAACCCGCTACGGTCGAACTGCAGCGAAAAACCCCTGAACCTGCGACTCTGGCGGCAATAAGCCTTCCTCAGTCGTCGAGATCCTCGGTGGATATTTCGTGACCCCAGTCCTGCTTTGCGCTGAGGTAGCGACGATTGCTGGCGGTCACGCCTGACACGTGCTTGACGCGCGTAATGCCCGTGACGCCATACTCACCCAGGTCGTTGACTTTTTTCGGGTTGTTGGTGAGCAGGCGGAACGGCTTGCCCGCCACGAAGTACTTGAGTAGCGATGCTGCGTCACTGAAATCGCGCGAATCGTCCGGCAGGCCCAGGGAGCGATTCGCCTGGTAGGTATCCTCGCCCGCATCCTGCAGCAGGTAGGTTGCCGCTTTCGCCCAGAGCCCGATGCCGCGTCCCTCGTGGCCGGACATGTACACGAGCATGCCACCCTCAGGATCGGCCTTGATGCGTTCCAGCGCCAACTGCATTTGCGGCCCGCATTCACAGCGCTGCGAGCCGAATACGTCGCCGGTCAGGCAGCTCGAATGCACCCGTACCAGCGGATTCTTCCAGGTGGCCGGGTCGCCAACAATCATGACGCTGTTGACCGCCATGTAGGACGCCAGCGTCGCAAAAGAGCGCTGGCCCTGCTGCGCCCGAAGATCATCAGCGAGTTCCTCGATCTTGCCGAGCTCGGTATTGCGGACACAGGCATACCACTGCACCTCGACCTCCAGCTCCCCCAGCGCCAGCGGCAATGGAATCGGCCCCAGCACGCTGATGGTCGAACCCGCTGCAGGCACGCTGCTCGCTTTGAGACGCGCCCCATCACGATTGATCTGAAAAAGTGTGCCTTGCGCGGTCAGCCGCTCGCGGATTGAGGGGTCGATGTAGGTGAACATGCCGCGGATTATGCCGATTTCGGTGAATAATGCGATGCCTGTCACTTGCTGACTCAGCAGTCATTAAGTATAGTTAATGACTGGTGAGTCAGTAATGTCGATCATGAGCAGCCAACCCAAGTACCAGCGCAGGAAAGAGGACCGACCGCAGGAGATTGCCGATGCCGCTTTCGCGGCATTCGCGGAGAAGGGTTATGCCGCCACGCGCATCGACGATGTCGCCAAGCGGGCCGGTATCAGCAAGGGGCTGACCTATCTTTACTACAAGACCAAGGAAGACCTGTTCAAAGCCGTCGTCAAGAACGTGGTGGTGCGCCGCGTTGATACGCTGATCGGTAATGTCGAGTCCACGAACCTCTCGTCCGAAGATTTTCTTCGCGGCCCCCTCCTCGACTTCATGAAGCAGGTGCCGGGCTCACCGATCGCCATCGTGATTCGCCTGTTGATCTCAGAGGGACCGCGGCATCCGGACCTGGTCGACTATTACTACGAAAACGTCGTCGCCCGTGGTCTCGGCGCAATCCGGCAATTCGTTACGCGCGGCGTCGAACGCGGAGAGTTTCATCGCGACGCGCTGCAATACCAGCCGCATCTGTTCCTCGCGCCGATGATGCTGTCGATGATCTGGCGATTGATCTTCGCTGACAAGCCACTCGACACCGATCAACTCATGGAATCCCAAATTGAAATGTTGCTTGCGCAATTGAAAGCGTGAGCGGAGCCATTCGCATGAAAACAACCCTGACCCTGTGCCTTGTCCTGACCGCGCTGGCGGCCTGCTCTGCCGACGATGATCCCAATCGGGTCGTCGGCGAACTTGCGTCAGACCGCCATGAGCTATCGGCCGAAGTCAGTGAACCGATCCGTTCAATCCCTGTCATTGAAGGAGAAACCGTGGTGGCCGGCCAGGTTCTCGTTGAACAGGACACCACGCGAGCCGTCGCTAAGCTCGCCGCCGCCGAAGCGGCGCTGGCGCAGCAGCAGGCGCGTCTCGACGAACTGGTGCGCGGCCCGCGCGCCGAACACATAACGGCTGCGCGAGCCAACGTGGAAGGTGCGAATCAGGAGCTCGAGTTCCGCCGCAGCGAGATGGACCGAATCGAGGAGATTCATGCACGCGGCCTCGCCGCGCCGGATCAACTCGACCGCGCGCGCGCCGCGCTGGACGCCGCGGAAGCAAACCTGAAACTGCGACGGGCACAGCTGGAAGAACGACTCGCCGGCACGACCGTGGAGGAACTGGCCCAGGCGGAGCAGGCGGTTAAACAGGCGGCAGCCCGCCGGGACGGCGCAGTGGTCGATCTCGAGCGCCACACGCTGCGCGCACCCGTCGACGGCGTAGCCGACACGCGCCTTTTTGAGCTGGGCGAACGCCCGTCGCCCGGGCAGCCGTTGGTCATCCTGCTCGGCGGTTCACAACCCTACGCGCGAGTCTTCGTTCCGGAAGACCTGCGCGTGCACGTCAACGCCGGTACCGCAGCACTGATCCATATTGACGGGCTGGATGCGCCCGTGAACGGCCGCGTTCGCTGGGTATCGAGCGAGGCCGCTTTCACGCCCTACTATGCGCTGACCGAGCGCGACCGGGGCCGCCTGAGCTTCGTTGCCAAGGTCGACATAACAGATGATCGTGAGCGCCTGCCCGACGGTGTTCCTGTCGAGGTCGAATTCCTCAACGGTCGAGGTGAGTAATGTCGTCTGAGTACGCCATCGAGGCACGGGGACTGTCAAAACACTTCGGCAGTCTCAAGGCCGTCAACCAGCTCGACCTCAAGGTACCGCGCGGCCAAATCTACGGATTTCTCGGCCCCAATGGTTCCGGAAAGTCCACAACGATTCGTATGCTGTGCGGATTGCTGACGCCGACCGAGGGCACCGCGACGGTACTCGATACCGAAGTGCCCGGGGATTCGCGTGACCTGAAACCGAAGATCGGCTACATGACGCAGAAGTTCTCCCTGTTCGGCGACATGACGGTCTTTGAGAACCTGCAGTTCATTTCAGAGATTTACTCCTACCCCAAGTCGGGGCGCATTGGCCGTATCGACGAGTTGCTGGAGAAGTATGATCTCACCCAGCAACGCAGGCAAATGGCCGGCACCATGAGTGGCGGCCAGAAACAGCGCCTGGCCCTCGCCTGCGCCGTGCTGCACGGTCCGGACTTGTTGCTGCTCGACGAACCAACCAGCGCCGTCGACCCGCAGAGCCGCCGGGACTTCTGGTCGAATCTTTTCCGGCTGGCGGAACGCGGCACGACCATCCTGGTATCCACGCACTATATGGACGAGGCGGAACGCTGCCATCGCCTCGCCATTCTCGATCGCGGCATCAAGGTTGCCGACGGCACGCCGCGCGACTTGCAGGCAAGCACCGGCATGCGGGTGATCGAGGTTATAGCGGACGACCCGTACGCGGCGCAGGCCGTCATTCATGATCTGGCCGAAGTCGCCAGCGTTACACAGTTGGGTGTGCGTCTGCGGGTCCTGATTCCAGAGCATCATGACAACGCGCTGCAGATCGTCGAGCGTGCGCTATCCGCCGCCGGCGTTGACGCGCAGTCGAGCCTCTCGTCAGCGACGCTCGAAGACGTGTTCGTCGCCGTTACGATGGGGCCGGAGGAGCGCATCGCATGAAATCCCTTTCCCGGCTCGGGGCAATCATCAAGAAAGAGGTCCGGCAGCTGCGCCGGGACCGGCTGACCTTCGGCATGGTATTCGGCCTGCCGGTCATCCAGATATTGTTGTTCGGTTACGCCATCAATACGGACGTGCGGCACCTTCGCACCGCGGTCGCCAATCAGGCAGACACGCATCTGTCGCGCGAATTTATTGCCAATATTGGCGCGACGCAGGTAGTGAACATTATCGACGAGGTGTCGACACCCGAAGAGCTTGAGTCGCTGCTTCGGCGTGGCGAGATCTCGATCGGCATCCTGATTCCTGCCGATTTCGACCGGCGCGTCCTTGACGGCACGCGCTCTGCCGTCCAATTACTCCTCGACGGCAGTGACCCCACCGTCCTGAGCGTGGCCAGTCAGCTTCGCAATGTCCCGATTCAGTACAGTCCCGCGGCGGGCACCGGTAACCGGGCCACGGCCATCGAAACGCGCCCCTACTACAACCCTGAGAGGCGTACGCCCGTCAACATCGTGCCGGGACTCATGGGCGTTATCCTCATGATGACGATGATGTTGTTCACAGCCGTCGCCATCGTGCGCGAACGCGAACGCGGTAATCTCGAATTACTCATTAATACACCCGTGAGTTCCGCCGAGCTGATGATCGGCAAAGTAACGCCCTACATCGCAATCGGGCTGTTGCAACTCGCGCTGATCCTGGGCGTAGGACAGCTGCTGTTCGATGTTCCCGTGCGCGGCAGCATTATGGACCTCTATATCGCCGGCATCGCGTTTATCGCGGCCAAACTCGCACTGGGCCTGCTGATCTCCACCGCCGTTCATACGCAGTTCCAGGCCATGCAGATGACCGTCTTCATCCTGATGCCCTCGATCCTGCTGTCGGGCTTCATGTTTCCGTTCGACGGCATGCCCGCGGTAGCCCAGTTCATCGGCGAGATACTGCCAACGACGCATTTTATCCGGCTCACCCGCGGCATCATGTTGCGCGACGCACCGCTCGCTGAATTGACCACGGACTTCTATTACCTGGTCGGGTTCACCTTGGTCGCCATGACCATAGCGGCGTTGCGCTTCACGAAGCGTCTGGACTAGCTAAATTGGCTCTAATCTGGTCCAATCATCGCCCATGGCAGCTCAATCCTCACAAAAACCCACGGTCTTCATCGTCGACGACGATGCCGCTATTCGTTTCGCCATGCAGGCGCTCATGGACTCCGTTAACCTGGAGCATGAGATCTTTGCCTCCGGCGATGAATTTCTTGAGAAAATTTCCGAGCAACGACCCGGTTGCCTGGTACTCGACATCCGGATGCCGGGTCTCGGCGGGCTGGAGCTCCAGGAAGAACTGATCAAACGCGGCAACACGCTGCCGATCATCTTCATAACGGGACATGGCGACGTGCCGATGGCCGTGGAGGCCATGCAAAAAGGCGCCGTGGACTTTATTCAGAAGCCGTTTCGTGACCAGGAACTGCTCGACCGTATTCGTGAAGCGCTCGCGACGGACGAAGAGCGCCGTGAAGAACAGCAGCAGCATGCGGAAGTCGTCGAGCGGCTGCACCGGCTGACCAATCGCGAACGCGAGGTGTTCGATCTCGTCGTCACCGGCAAGCCAAACAAGGTGATTGCCTACGAACTGGGCGTGAGCCAACGGACCGTGGAAATTCACCGCGCCCGTGTCATGGAGAAAATGCAGGCGAGATCGCTGGCCGATCTCGTCAAGATGCACATGACGGCCTGACGGAGGTCAG
The DNA here is from genome assembly GCA_004282875.1 of Chromatiales bacterium. Lineage (GTDB taxonomy): Bacteria > Pseudomonadota > Gammaproteobacteria > Steroidobacterales > Woeseiaceae > UBA1847. Next base: position 15,491 of record SHLT01000056.1, read on the forward strand.
CTCGGCCAATAACTACGAATGCCGCCGCCGGTGTTCGTCAAACTCCGCACAGTCGATACACTCGTCCGCGTACGGGTAGACCTCGAGCCTCCCCTTCTTGATCGGCAAACCGCATTCGACGCAAATACCGAAATCGCCGGTATCGAGGCGTTGCAGCGCGGCTGAAATCTTTGCCAGCTCTTCGCGCGCCTCGTTGCCGAGCGCGTCAACGACTTCGTTGTCCTCGAGTTGCTTTGCGCGTTCCTTGGAGTCGGCTTCGTAGCCGCGCCGCAGGTTGGCGTTAATGCGTTCAAGGCGCGCGGTAAGCTCCTGCTTCTTGGCTTCAAGAACCTGCCTGAGCTCGTCGTTGCGGACGCCCGACATCATTTTCTCCTGCACGAAATAGTTGCCCGAATGTACGCGCATTCAGGCGTTTTTCGTAATTAGTAAAAGCACTTACCAACCCATAAGTACAATCCGCTACATCCTAAGCAACACGCCTTATGGAAAGCTCAGCGCCTGCGGGTATTCTCAGTGTAAACCTCTGACAAGACTTTTCTATCGGCGTCTGGTGCGACAATGAAGAACATCAAGAAAATTCTTGCCGTAGTCGACCCGACTGTGGCGGATCAACCGGCGGTGCATCGAGCGGCGTGGTTAGCGAAACACAGTGGCGCCGAGCTCGAACTGCTGGTGTGCTATTACAATGAGTATCTGAGTGGCGATCGGCTGTTCGATTCGCCATCGCTGGAGAAAGCGCGCGACGAGGTCATTCAAAGTCACGAGAAGCACCTCGAGGCCCTGGCCGAGCCAGTACGCGGCGATGGCATCGTCGTCAAGACCAGCGCTATCTGGGATCACCCTTTGTATGAGGGCATCGTACGCCACGCCATGGAGTCGGGCAGTGACATTGTTCTCAAGGATACGCATCACCATTCCGCGGTGACGCGTGCACTCCTTACGAATACAGACTGGAACCTGATACGCACCTGCCCGATCCCGCTGTGGCTGGTCAAGCCACAGGAGATCGCAGACAAACCGGTGTTCGTCGCGGCAATCGACCCGATGCACCAGCATGACAAACCGGCGGCGCTTGACGACGAAATCCTGCATGTGTCGAAAGCCCTGGCCGATGATGTCGGTGGCGACGTTCATGCCTTCCATGCCTACGATCCGCGTATCGCAGTCGCGACGGCAACGGCTAACGCGTATATTCCGGTGTCACTGCCGTTCGACGAGATCGAACAACAGATGCATGAAGACCACGAGAAGCGCTTCACTGAAATTACCGAGTTCCACAAGATCGCCGATACGCATGCGCACCTGGTTGCCGGCCTGACGCACGAGGAACTGCCGCGCATCGCAGATAAGCTCAAAGCCGACGTCGTCGTGATGGGCGCCGTGGCCCGGAATCGCTGGAAACGTCTGTTTATCGGCGCAACCGCCGAGCGCACGCTCGAAGACCTGCCCTGCGACCTCCTGATTATTAAACCGGACTGGTTCAAGACACCCGTGGGACTCGACAGTCACGAAGCCGCCTGATTCCTACCAGGATATCGACCGGCCAACGAAGACAGCCACCGCGAGGTGGCTGTTTTTTTGGGCAAAAAAAACGGGGCCCGATCAATGACCGGACCCCGCCGTTACAGCTTCCTACTGCGCTCTAGTAGTGGGCTGTGAACCTGGTGCGTGGCAGCGATGTCCTGCGCCACCTGAGCCAGCCGTAACTGTGACGAAAAACCAGCCTCCAGAACATAGGTAGAACGCCGTACATCCCGACGTCTTTCACATTGGGCTTGTGTGACACAATGCGCTGATGGAGATGTATCTCGCGTTCAAGTATGTGCACGTGATCGCGGCGGCCGCGACAATATCCGGGTTCATTCTGCGCGGCATCTGGATGCTCAAGGCATCACCGCACCTGCAGCACACTGCGGCGAAGATCGCACCGCATATCCTCGATACCGTGTTCCTGCTGGCTGGCCTGGGCCTGCTCTGGCTATTGCGCCTGAATCCCCTCGCGCAGCCCTGGCTGCTCGCCAAGTTCGCCGGCCTGTTCGCCTACGTCTTACTCGGGATGATCGCGATCAGGCGAGGCCCAACCAGGCGCATTCGGACAATCGCGTTCGTCAGCGCAATGACGGCATTTGCCTACGTTGTCGGCGTCGCCATAGCAAAATCCCCGCTCAGCTGGCTGGCAATGTAAGCGCCTGTCAGTCCTGCGGGACACGCCCGCTCGCGACCGCGAGACGAGCGGCTGACAACAATCGATTCGTGTCGATGGGCTTGCACATCAACGTGCAGTTATCGAGCAGTCTTGCGTCCTTGACGACCTTTGACGTATCACCGCTCACGATAAACGCCGGTATCGGCACGTCATAGTAATCGCGAATAAGACTGACCGCCTCGACACCGGTAGACCCATCGAGCAGGTGGAAGTCCGAGATTAGAAGTGCCGGCGTCTCGTCGACATAGTTCAGCAGCGCCTGCGCCTCGCTCGCCGATTCGGCAGTGGCGACCCGGTACCCGTCCGCTTCCAGCAGCAGACCCCAGGCATTGGCGACATGCACGTCATCCTCGATCAGGATAACCAGGCCGGACGCGGCCTCGTGCAGATTTGTATCGGCGACGTCATCCGCATCCTCGGCCGCGGCCTCTTCCTGCACGGTCGGCATCGAGATGCTGAAACACGAGCCACGGCCAATATCCGATTCGACCTTGATCGTCAGTTTCAGCAAGTCGGACAAGCGTTTCACGATCGCCAGCCCAAGCCCAAAGCCTTCCTTGCTCGCGCCGGGCGCCTTGCATTGATGGAATTCCCTGAAGATCTCGTCCAGCTGGTCCTCGGCAATGCCAATTCCGGTATCGGTTACCTTGATAACGCACTGCCCATCCTGCTCGAGACAAGCCAGTTGCACGCTGCCTTTATCCGTGTAACGAATCGCATTCGAAACCAGGTTCTGGATGACTTCAGCCAGCAGGTTTGGATCGCTGTTGACCACGGCCGCGCACGAGGACGCCGAGAACTCAAGGCCCGTGTGCTGCGCCTGCCGTGCAAATTCGTCCGACAAGCGGTCAATCAGGCGCTGTATCGGAAAGACTTCAAGCTCGGGTTTCACGGCGCCCGCGTCGAGCCGGCTAATATCCAGCAAGGAATTAAGCAGATTCGTCATCGCCGTCAACGAGTGTTCCTGGCTTTCGATCATCTGCAGCGCCCGCTCGTCGCTGACGGTCCGGCGAAGCGCGCCGTTTAGCAGGCTCAGCGCCTGTACGGGCTGCCGCAGGTCATGGCTCGCCGCTGCAAGAAAAGCGCTGTTGGCTTTGTTGGCCCGCTCAGCCGCCTGCCGCGCAGCGATAATCTCTTCCTCCATCCGCTTGCGCTCGGTGACGTCGCGGATCACGCTGGACACGAAGCGGCCTGCTCTTGATTCAGTCGGACTCAGACTGATCTCCACGGGAAACTCACTGCCGTCACGACGTTTCGCCAGCAGCGGCAATCCGGCGCCCATGGGACGCAGCCGCGGCGCTGACAGGAATTTCTTGCGGTGGCCCTCGTGGGCCGCGTGCAGGCGATCGGGCAGCAACAGCTCGATGGGCTGTCCCAACAGCGCCTCGCGATCATAGCCGAACATCTTGACGGCCTGCCCGTTGACGATCGCGATTTTGCCCGTGTCATCAATCGTAATCATGGCGTCAGGCGCTGACTCCAGCAGGTGGCGGAAATAGGCCTCGGAATCATCGGCACTGTCGATACTCCGTACGGTGCTGGTCACCAGGATGCCGTCGTCCGTCATGACCGGGTTCAGAGCGATTTCCGCGCGAAATGTCGTGCCGTCCTTGCGGCGCCCGTACAGGTCGAGCCCCGAGACCATAGGCCGCGCGCGCGGCGATTCGTTATAGCGCTCGCGCAACGCCCGGTGACGCTCCCGGAAATCGCCGGGGATCAGGATTTCAATGGACTCGCCGTCGAGTTCGCCCGGGTCGTAGCCGAACAGGCGCTCCGCCTCGCGGTTGGCAACGCGAATGAGGCCATCGGCCCCGCAGAGGATTTGGGCGTCCGCGGATGACTGCAATAGATCGTCAATCATGTGGGCAGGTAAGGGCAGTTTGTTCAAAGAGTCGTCCAGACGTCACTAAGGTCCCCGGATTATAGGCATTAAAAGTCGCAAATCTGGACATTTGTTACGCCCGGGCGTCCATACGTAAGGGTACCTATTCGTATATTAGCGTTTGCTTGATAATCTGCGGCACTCGCACAGGGCTATACTGCAGACCAAACAAGAATAGCGGTATCGCTAAAGACTTTATAAAACACCACAGGGGTCCTACGTTGGACACAGCAGCTTCCTATAACGACAAGGTAGTCCGCCAGTTTTCGATCATGGTCGTCATCTGGGGCATTGTCGGAATGCTCGTCGGCGTACTAATTGCCGCGCAGCTCATCTGGCCGCAGCTCAACTTTGATCTGCCATTCCTGACCTATAGCCGCTTGCGGCCACTGCACACGAATGCGGTGATATTCGCCTTCGGCGGTTCGGCGCTGTTCGCCACATCCTATTACGTCGTGCAACGCACCTGTCATGTGCGGCTGGCGTTCGACAAGCTCGCCGCGTTTACGTTCTGGGGCTGGCAGGTCGTCATACTGCTCGCGGCCATCACGTTGCCCCTGGGTATTACGCAGAGCAAGGAATACGCCGAGCTCGAATGGCCGATCGACTTATTGATCGCCGTGATCTGGGTCGCCTATGCCATCGTATTCTTCGCCACGATCGCCAAACGCCGCGTTAAACATATTTACGTTGCCAACTGGTTCTACGGCGCATTCATCATCACGATCGCCGTGCTGCACATATTTAACAACCTGGCGATCCCGGTCACGCTGACCAAGTCCTACAGCCTGTATACCGGCGTCGTGGACGGCATGATGCAATGGTGGTACGGCCACAATGCGGTCGGCTTCTTCCTGACTGCCGGCTTCCTCGGCATGATGTATTACTTCGTACCGAAGCAGGCAGGCCGTCCGGTCTATTCGTACCGGCTGTCGGTCGTGCATTTCTGGTCCCTGATCGCCATTTACATGTGGGCCGGCCCGCACCACCTTCACTACACGTCGCTGCCCGACTGGGCGCAGACGCTCGGCATGGTCTTCTCGATCATCCTGCTCGCGCCAAGCTGGGGCGGCATGATCAACGGCATCATGACCCTGTCGGGCGCCTGGCATAAGCTGCGTTCAGACCCGATCCTCAAGTTCATGATCGTTGCCCTGTCCTTCTACGGCATGTCGACCTTCGAGGGCCCGATGATGTCGATCAAGACGGTCAATGCGCTGTCGCATTACACGAACTGGACCATCGGCCACGTGCACTCAGGTGCCCTTGGCTGGGTCGCGATGATGACGATCGGTTCGATCTACTCGTTGCTGCCACGTCTCTACAACCGCGACAGCATGTATTCGACCAGGCTGATCGATGTGCATTTCTGGACATCGACGATTGGCGTGGTCCTGTACGCCGTGTCCATGTGGATTGCCGGTGTCACGGAAGGCCTGATGTGGCGCGCGGTCAACAGTGACGGCACGCTGACGTACTCGTTCGTCGAGTCGCTGAAGGCGGTGGAGCCATACCATTACTTCCGACTCCTCGGCGGCCTCATCTTCTTCACGGGCATGATCATCATGGCTTACAACGTCTGGAAGACAGTAAGCGACAAGAAGCCGGTACCC
>SHLT01000151.1 GCA_004282875.1 Chromatiales bacterium
AAGATGATCGGGCCGCCGACACAGATCATCCAGGCGCTCTACATGGATGATCCGCAAGGCATTGTCGACTACATCACGAATCCCGTGAAAAAGCGCGACGATTATCCGGAGATGCCGCCACAGAATTACCTGTCGGAAGAGGTCCGCATGGCGGCCGCCGAGTTCATGTTGCAGGTCAGCAAGTAACTGCTCAGCAGGTCGAGTACAATGCGCGCAACCGATCATCCAGGACACCAGCATGACAGCATCGTGGAAAGCGTTCGCGACGGTTGACCCGTTCGCGGGCATGACGGGCACCCAGCCAGGGCAGCTTCAAAACCTCGCACACGGACGCTGGGTCGATGTGGATCGCTATCGCGAGGATATTGTCGATCCGATGAACGGCGAGCCATTCCTGCGCGTCCCTGATACGCAGGATATGTCGCCCTTTATCGCGGGGCTCGAGAGCTGCCCGAAGTCCGGATTGCACAACCCGCTCAAGAACAACAATCGCTATGTGCATCTTGGTGCAGTATGCGCTCGCTCCGCCGCGCTGCTCGCGACGACCGAGGTCGAGGAATACTTTACCAGGCTCACGCAACGCGTCATGCCCAAGAGCTGGCAGCAGTGCCTGAACGAAGTCCGGGTAACACGCATCTTCCTCGAAAATTTCGCCGGCGACGGCGTGCGTTTCCTGGCGCGAGGATTCTCCAACCCAGGCGACCATCCCGGGCAGGAGTCGCGCGGCTATCGCTGGCCGTTCGGGCCGGTTGCCGTGGTGGCACCGTTCAATTTCCCGCTCGAGATTCCGGCTCTGCAGGCGATGGGTGCCCTGTTCATGGGCAACCGGCCGCTGATCAAGGTCGACTCAAAGGTGAGCGTGGTGTTCGAGCAATTCCTGCGCATGCTAATTCACTGCGGGCTTGACCCCGCCGACCTCGACTACGTGCATTGCCGTGGCGAAAAAATGGGCGAGCTAATTGCCGAGGCCGCCGACACGATTCGCCTCGTACAATTTACCGGCTCGAGTGGCGTGGCCGAACGTGTCGCCGAGACCCTCAACGGTCGCGTGCGGCTCGAGGACGCCGGCTTCGACTGGAAGATCATCGGGCCCGATTACGACGAGGACTGGCTCGAATACGTCGCCTGGCAATGTGACGAAGACGCCTACAACGCGACAGGGCAGAAGTGCTCGGCGCAGAGTGCGTTATTCGTGCATGAGAACTGGGTCGAGAAACTCCTCCCCAGGCTCGGTGAGCTTGCGGCCCGCCGCGGCCTGGCGGATTTGACCGTGGGGCCGGTGCTCTCTTGGACGAATGAGCAGATTAAGGCACACATTGACGCAGTCCTCGCTATTGATGGCACGGAATTGCTGTTCGGTGGCACACCGCTGACCGGCCACACTATTCCCGATTGTTTCGGCGCCTACGCGCCGACCGCCATACGGGTGCCGCTCGGCGCGATGAACAGCGACGCGTTCGACGTCGTCGCGCGCGAGCTATTTGGCCCGTTCCAGATCGTCGTTAGCTACGGCGACGATGAACTCGACACCGTTCTTGAGATGTTCGAGAGGATGCAAAACCACCTGACGGCCGCTGTCGTCAGCGGTGACGTCCTGTTCCAGCAGAAGGTGCTCGGCGCAACCGTCAACGGCACCACCTACTGCGGCATGCGTGCGCGGACGACGGGCGCACCGCAAAACCACTGGTTCGGCCCGAGCGGAGACCCGCGCGGCGCCGGGATCGGGACGCCCGAGGCCATCGCGGTGACCTGGAGCGCTCATCGGGAAATCATTTCCGACCAGGGCCCGAGGCCTGACGGCTGGACGACCCCGGCTGTCCGGTAGGCACATGAACAAAGCAGTCATCTTTGACGTCGACGGAACGTTGTCAGAGACCGAGGAAACGCATCGCAAGGCATTCAACTGCGCCTTCGAGAGCAGCGGCCTGCAATGGCACTGGGACCAGGCGCTGTATGCGCGCCTGCTCGAGGTGACCGGGGGGAAGGAACGCATCCGTTACTTCATCGAGTCGTTCGGCGGCGCGGGCGCACCTGCCGACAGACTGGACGAATACATTCGAACCCTGCATGCGATGAAGACGAAGGCGTATACGGACATGGTGTCCAGTGGGAGCGTACCGCTGCGCCCGGGAATTCGCGAATTCATCGAAGATGCCGCCGAGCGAGGGTTCCGGCTGGCCATTGCAACCACGACCACGCCGGCCAACGTGGATGCGCTCCTCTCGGCAACGCTGGGCGGAACTGAACGCTTCGAAGTCATCTGCGCGGGTGACAGCGTTCCAAACAAAAAGCCTGCGCCGGACGTTTACGAACTGGCGTTGGCGCAACTCGCCTTGCCGCCCACGGCTTGCGTGGCCATAGAAGATTCACGGAATGGATTATTGTCGTCGGTGGCAGCGGGCATTCCGACGGTCGTGACGCCGGGGATCTACACGTCAGAGCAGAGGTTTGACGAGGCGGCGCTCGTAATTAACGATCTCGCCGCCTCGGATTTCGAGTCAATCTATCGACTTACATCGCCGGCAGGATAAGCAGGTCGCCGTCAATCCCGATGAATTTCTTGAGGCGGTCGGCACCCCTGCGCATAGCCGCCTGCAGGTTGATGCTCCGCACCGTGCTGCGATCGTTGGCCGCCGCCTGGTTGTCTACTTCGACTTCCAGCGTAATGTCGTTGTTGCGGAACAGCAGCGAGCGGCGCTCGGCATGACTTGACCAGCCAAGGAACTTGCGCGGGTTCTTGAAACGCACCTGGCGGCCGTCGGTCAGAATGGCGCGGCATTCGGCATAACGCATGGGAATCTCGACCCGATACTCAACGACGTCTGCATGGCTGGCGCCCTGCAGCGGAATCAGGCTGTCGAGAATCTTTGCGGTGTTTTCGAGCAGGCCCGCGTCGCCTTGCGATGCGCGGCAGAGCTCGTTAGCTAAAATACCCTGCTGGGTTTCCGTTCTTTCCTGCGTCGTGTGTTGCATGGCAATCCCCCCGTAAGGATCTGGTCCGTGGTTTCTCCGTGCAGAAACCTTGACTCGATACTACGAAAGTATTGCATCAAATTTTACAAAAAGAATTTTACACTGTTAATTTCACAAAGTGGTTTCATCACCAACCTTTGAAAAAGCCACCGTCGGCGAAGTCCCACAGCAGGGTCACCCAGACCCGATTGTCCCAGGACTGGTCGGACAAAGGCAGCTCCAATGCGAGGTTCAGCGCCACATGCCCTCCCCGAGTCAGGCCAATGCGCACCTGCGGCAGAGCCGTCCATTCCAGGTCCCCATTGCGCGACCGGAAGGGTGTCTCCCCGACGACTTCCAGGCCCGGAAACACGCGGCGAGGCCACGGCGAGTGAACATAATGCAGCGAGCCGGCCAGTTCGGCTGCGCCATCGCTCGCTTTATCCATCGGGAATTTGAGGCGCAGACTGCTCTGGAGTACCCAGGCGGGGGACAATTCTGTGCCGTACGCAAGGTAGGTTTGCAGCTCACCATCGCTGTCACCGGAGTCGACGGGTATCGCATAGATGACGGCGCCCGACAAGATATGTTCCGCGCTCCATGACAACGCATGCTTGTAACCGACTTCAACTTCGGTGAGCTCGCTCCTCAACGCGTCGTTTACGTGTACGAGTTCGAGGATGCCCTGCCCGCGCTTGCCAATGCGTTTTTCGATCTCCAGCACACTCTTGAGCGGGTTCTCTCCCGGCTCGTCCGAGTAGCGACCCTTGTAGACCACCTCATCTTCGGGGAACGCTTTCTTGGTCCGGGTCGGCAGAAACAGGTTCATCTCGCCCGGCGGGTACGCGCTCGTATCGACGAGCGACTTCACATACGCCGTGACGTCGGCAACCTGCTCGTCACTCAAAGACTCGCTATGGGGCGGCATCTGCACGGCAAGACCCATGGCATGGCCACCGTACTTGACCACCATCTCCCAATCGCCCGTGGGCTCGCGACTGTTGAACAGCGGATCGGATAGGTCCGCAGGAACTACACCGAGTCCCTGCACCACTGGGTTATCGGGATCCGGCGAACCGGCTGGACCGTGGCAAACGGCACAGGTTGAAGTGAAAACCGCCTTGCCGCTTTGCAAGTCCGCCGCATGCAGGCTGGAAAACGGCAGCAGCAGAACGATAGCGCTGGCGAGCAGCGGCCTGGCGCGGAGAATCGGGTTCAGCATCGCAGATTCCTTGTATTAGGAGCTTCTAATGAGAAAGGCGCCACGTTACCGTGACGCCTCTGCGTGCAGGTATTCGAGGAACTACTTACCTGAGGACGTGGATATTGTGCTGCTCGCAAATCTCATGCAGTGGTTCCGGCCAGACTGTCGTGCTGACCTCGCCAAGATGAGCCTTGCGCAACAACAGCATCTGCACACGCGACTGGCCGATGCCACCACCGATCGACAGCGGGATTTCATCGTTGAGGATCATCTGGTGATACGGCTGCGACAGTTCATCCTCGCGCTCGGCAAGTTTCATCTGCTCGACGAGCGTGTCCCTGGTTACCCGAATTCCCATTGACGATAGTTCATGGCGTCGCTTGGTCACGTGGTTGTAAACCAGGATATCCCCGTTCAGACCGTGCATGAGCTTGCCGTCTTTCTCGATTGTCGGCGTCACCCAGTCATCGTAGTCCGCCGCGCGCATCTCGTGCGGGAAGCCATCATCGAGAACCCAGCCGATACCGTAAATGAACACGGCACCGTATTCCTCGATGATCTTCGTCTCACGCTGCTTCCTTGGCAGGTCCGGGTATTTGGCCAGGATTTCCTCGGCATGGATGAAGTGCAGTTCCTCGGGCAACGGCGGAAAACGGGGATCCTTGAGCTCGGGATACTTGTCCATGACCATCTTTTCGGCGCCGACGAAGACCTTCCAGATCTTCTTCACGACTTCGGTCAGGTATTCGAGATTGCGATCTTCTGCGGCGATGACCTGCTCCCAGTCCCACTGATCGACGTAAGCGCTGTGATCATGGTCGAGGAAGTAGTCTTTGCGAACCGCACGCATATCGGTATTGATGCCTTCGTGCACCTCACATTTGAACTGCTGCAGCGCCCAGCGTTTCCACTTGGTGGCCGCCTGTACGATAGATGCGCGGATCGGCTGCTCGAGACCGAGGCCGCACGGGAACTCGATCGGCGTCCGCGAACCGTCGCGGTCCAGCATGTCGTTCATGCCGGACGCGGCCTCAACGATGAGAGGAACCTGCACCATCATGAGGTTCAGCTCTTTCGCGAGCCCTTTCTCGATATAGTCCTTGACGTCGTATATGGCCTGCTGCGTGCGTTTCACATCCAGCAAGGACGCATAATCCCTGGGAAGTACCTGTTCCACGGCCTCATAGGTGCTGATTCCTGGGCCGGCCAGGTCGGTTCTCTTGTCTAGCATGGCTGTGCCTCCAAAACGATACCTGAATAGATAGCGAGAGTTGCTACCCGAATTTTCGCGCGTTTTTTTGCCTTCCACGCTACGTAGATTCGCCTATTTCCCGTATATAATCCCCGATCCCAACCAGGTCGCCCCACTATGAAGAAGCCCGAACTCCTCTCGCCCGCCGGCACACTCAAGAACATGCGTTTTGCGTTCGCGTATGGCGCCGATGCCGTGTATGCAGGCCAGCCACGCTACAGCCTGCGCGTGCGCAACAACGAATTCAGCAAGGAGGAAGTGCTGGCCCAGGGCATCGAAGAAGCGCATGCGGCCGGCAAGTTGTTCTTCCTGGCGAGCAATATTGCGCCGCACAACAACAAGCTAAAGAGCTATATCCGCGACCTCGAGCCGATCATCGACATGGGACCCGATGCACTGATCATGTCGGACCCGGGCCTGATCATGATGGTGCGCGAACACTTTCCCGAGGTTCCCGTACACCTCTCGGTGCAGTCCAACGTCGTCAACTACGCGTCGGTGAAATTCTGGCAGTCCATGGGGCTGACCCGCATCATCCTGTCTCGAGAACTCTCGCTCAAGGAGGTTGCCCAGATTCGCGAGGAATGCCCCGACATGGAACTCGAGGTCTTCGTACACGGCGCGCTGTGTATTGCGTACTCTGGCCGGTGCCTGCTCTCGGGTTACCTGTCCCACCGGGACTCCAACCAGGGCGCCTGCACGAATACGTGTCGCTGGAAATACAA
>SHLT01000152.1 GCA_004282875.1 Chromatiales bacterium
AGCGGGCGCTCCCAGTAGCCCGTCCTGCCGCGTTGCAGTCGCTTGAAGTAGCCCGCTAATCCTGCACTCCCGCGCCTCGCAGGACGGGCTACTGGAAGTGCTGAGAGTATGCGAACTGCGCAAACAGGACACTAGGCCAGGCTGGCCTCGATCCCATCAACCGGATTCGCATAGCGCGGGGTGACACCAAGCACCTCGCGCATCTTGGTCGTGTCGACGATTCGCGATGACGACAGGAACGCGAGCCGGACGCGCGAGAACTCCTGTTGTGCTGCTTCCCGGCTGATCAGGCGCGGCGCCGGCAGGCCAGCCTGGCGAGCGACTTCCTGCGCAAACCAGGTGGCGCTGCGATTGTCGCCGTCGCCAACGTTGTAGATGCCACCCGGCGTGTCTTCCTGCAAGGCAGCGATACAGCAGGCCACAAGGTCGTCGACGTGAATGCGGTTGCCCGGGCTTGCATCGTTTTCGGTGAGAAAGGCGCCGCCTTCGGACAAACGCTGCAGCGGCAGCCGCCCCGGACCGTAGATGCCCGGTACGCGCAGGATGACGAGGCGGGAGTCAAACCGGGCTACGTGCTCGGCGGCGATCGTCTCAGCCGCGACGCGTGCTTTTGCCATGCTGTTGCCCGGATCGACAGCCGACGCCTCGGTGACCACTTTTCCCCCGACGTCACCGTAGACGCCCGTCGTGCTGATATACACGAGGCGCATGGGGGCGGGCGCCAGCAAAGACAGGAAGCGCCGCAGGCGCTCGTCATCCTCGCCGCCGGGCGGGCAGGTATAGAGCACGGCGTAGTCGTCTGGAAGGTCGACGGGCAGGGGCCCCGGCTGGTCGAAGTCGAACAGATGGAACGGCCGGTCCGTGTCGAGAAGGGAGCGACTGAGTCCGAGGGCCTCATTGGCCGGGAGACGTTCCAGAACGCGGCGTCCCGTATAGCCGGTTCCGGCGACGACCGTGAACACGTCCTACTCGCTATCGATGTGCGGGATTGCGGGCAGTGGCTTGGCCGCCACCATGCCGAGGCCGTCTCGGTACGCGTCGGCGGCGGCGTCGGCTTCACCCATCTGTGTCAGTAGTGCACCGTACTCCTGGTAGGCTTCCGGTGTCGGCCGCATGCTGATCACGGTTTCGAGATAGCTGCGCGCCTTGCCCCAGAGTTCGTTGCGCAGGCAGAGGCGGGCAGCGGCGAGCAGCAGATCCGCGTCTTCGCCGTGGTTTTTGAGCCAGCCCTCGGCGCGCTTCAGTTGCTTGGTCGTGTCCGTTGCCTCAACGAGACCGAACAGGCGGACCAGCGGTCCGCGCCAGTTTGACTTCAGTGCGCTGGCCAGCTCTTTTTCCGCACGATCGTGCAGGCCGAGGCGCATGAGCCCGTTGTAATACGATTCCTGCAGGGTCAGCTCACTTTTCTGTTTGCGCGTGACGCCCTTCCAGGCCTGTTCCAGGACCTCGATGTCTGCAGCCCTGTCGAGCCGCTCCTTGTGAACCCGGATCGTCCAGGTTTCGAGAACATCGGGCTTGATCTGCGTGTTCTTGCCAAGGCGGGGCAGAATGTCGGCCAGCGCGTCCCAGTCCTCAAGCTGGAAGTACAGCCGGCCCATCAGCGCCAGGGCATGTGCATGGTTCTTCGAGTCCTCCTCGAGTCGCCGTAATGTTGCGAGCGCCTGTTCGTAATGTTCCCGGTCGATCTGGAATTCCGCCTGCGTCAGCAATACGGCATTGGCGGCCTCGGGCGCATCCCTGTAGGCAAGGCGCAGCCACTCGTCCCGGCGTTCATCGCGGCCCTGCAGATGCGCGGCGCGGGCGGCCTGCAGGTAATTAAATAGCGGCGAATCGCTCGTGCCGGCTGCGCGCCCAAGCAGTTTCTCGCCGCGTGCAAAGTTGCCCTCGGCTACCTCGATCATGCCCCGCGTCAGCTTTTTGCCGGACCGCGCGGCACGATGCCGGCCGTAGGTCTCGCCCAGCCGGCGAGGGGCGACAATGATCTTGCGAACGACCCAGACAGCGAGCAACAGCAGAATGGCGAGCCCGGCCAGTACGGGCACCGACATCTCGATGACGTAGCCGCGAAAATTAATGACGACGTAACCAGGGTCCGCCAGCAGGAAATGTGCGCCGAACGCGCTGACGAACAGTACAACGACAACGACGATGCCGAATTTCACTGCGCGTTCTCGTTGAGGGTGCGGTATTGCCGCAGGAGTCGCAGCGACCCGGAGATGTCCGGCGCCGCTGTCGTGAAGACATGGCTGCGAATATCCGCGATGGTCTCCAGCGCACTCGTGACGGGCGTGCTGTCGACGTCGAAGTAGTCATTCAACAGTGCACTCGTATCATCGAGCGTCTGCACGAAAATAGCCTGTTCGCCGCGCAGCAGGGCAAGTCGCGCCGACTGCAGCTGCAGGGCAATATTGCTGCGCAGGAAAAATTCGGCATCCGGCGACAATGCAACGAGCTTGGCGCGTTCGGGGGGAGTCACTTTCACGAGGCCAGACATGGCCCCCTTTACTGAAGCCCATGCCCGTCCGGCACCGCTGAGCTCAGGATCGATTTCCGCCGCCTGGTCCGCCGTCTCGTCGGCGCTTGCGAGTGGCAGCGACTCGACGATGCCGGCAAGGCTCGACAAAGTCAGTGTCGCGCCCTCGATGTCGGGTTTTTCCATGACGTCGAGCGCCGCCAGTTCGTCGGACAGTGCACGGCGCACATCGGTCAGGGCCGGGTTAGCGAGCTGCACAATGCGCTCGTCGGCCATCTTGAGCGCGAGTGCTGCCAGGTGCGGGTTGTTGGCCAGCTGGAGCTGGGCATTGGCGATCTGCATGTAGTACTCGGACTCGGCGAGGATCCATGCGTCACGCGCGCCCTCGGATACGCCGGCGAGGGACGCGACGGAGCCTTCCAGCGTCGACAGTCTCGCAGGCAGTGAGTCCAGCATGCGCAGGCGGTCGTCCAGCTCGCGCCGAATTGCGTCCAGTTCCGCGCCGACGGCCGGGTCCGGCTCGCCGAGCCCGGTAACGAGGGTTTCGAGTTCCGACTGCAGGCCGGCCAGCGTATCGATGCGGCCGTCGAGTCGCGCCAGCTGATCGTCGGCGCTGGTATCGCTCGCACCCTGCCAGTCCTGCCACGCGACGTAGCCGGAGGCCGCGACCGCGATAATCGCGAACAGGAAGGCCAGCCAGGCGACCGAATTACCCGAACGCTGGCGTTTCGGCGGTTCCGGGCGTGCCTCGGGCTCTTCCGGGCGAGCCTCGGGCTCTTCCGTGACCGGTTCGGTCGTTGCAGCTTCCTCAACGGGCGTGACGTCTGTTTCGCTGTCTGTTTCGCTCATGGTGCTATTCCGGAATCGGTGCTTTGTAGTGCGATAATCGCCTGGACCATATCGGCTGCGCCCGGGCCTGGTGCAAGGATCGGCCGGGACGCAGGGTAACGGTCCAGAGCTTCTTTTAACACACGACCCGCTGGCGTCACCAGTGGGGTCGATTCGAGCTGGCCGGCGCACCATGCGGGCAGCAGTTTCGCGAGATTTACCAGCGACTGCACGCTCATGATCGTGACCACGTTTATATGTCCCTGGCGCCAGCGGCATTCGAGATCGGCCAGTGTCTCCGCGCCGACCGCCGGCAGGCGCCGTTCGTAGACGGACAGGTAGTCGACGAGCGCGCCGCGCTCCCTCAGCGTATCGGCGAGCAGCTCCCGGCCCCGGGGGCCACGAATAATCCTGATACGCCTTCCGCTTACCTGCCGCAGCGCATCCTCAGCCAGGAGGTGTTCGCTGTCGTAGCCTGCTGCAGAGCTGATGTCGACGACGCGCCCTGCGGCGCGCACGGACCGGGCAGTCGCCGGGCCGATCGCCGCAATCTTCCCGCCGTCCGTATGCTCGATGCCGTACTCGACGGCGTTGCGACTGACGAAAATGACGATGTCCGGCGTATTGAGTTGCCCCGCCATTTCGCGAACCTCGAGTTCGTCGAGCGGCGCGATATCCAGCACCGGGAAGCAGTAAGCATTGCCGCCCTGCGCTTCAATGGCATCGACGAGTTCGATCGCTTGCGTGCGCGGCCGCGTGACGAGCACGCCAACGCCTTGCAACGGGCGATCAGCCATGTGTTCCCTCGCCGGCGGCTTCCAGTAACTCGGCCGCGCCGCGCTCGAGCAGACGGCCGGCCAGCCTTTCGCCGAGCGCCTCTGCATCGCTCACGTCGCCGCCGACGCTGTCGCGAATCGATTCACTGCCGTCGGGCATGGCGACGAGCGCCGACACAGTCAACGCATTTCCCTCGACGACGGCATAGGTTGCGACGGGCGACTGGCAACTGGCCTCGAGGACGCGCGCAATCGCGCGCTCGGCGAGCGTGGTTTGCACGGATGTCGGATGGTTCAGTTGCGCGAGAACGGCACGCAGTTCCGTGGCCTCCTCGAGACATTCGATGCCGACCACACCCTGGGCAGCTGCCGGCAGCATCTGGTCGGGGACGAACAGCTGGCTGATTCGTTCGTCGAACCCAAGCCGCTCGAGCCCGGCCGCTGCGAGGATGATGGCGTCGTAGTCACCGTTGTCGAGCTTGGCGAGGCGCGTATTGACGTTGCCGCGCAGTGGTTCGACCCGCAGGTCGGGACGCAGCATCTTGAGCTGTGCCTGGCGACGCAGGCTGGAGCTGCCGATCAGGGCCCCCTGCGGCAGGTCCGAGAGCTGCTCGCCATTGGGCGACACCAGCGCATCGGCGTGATTGGCTCGCTCGAGCATCGCTGCGAGGCAGAAGCCAGCCGGCATTTCGGCGGGGACATCTTTCATGGAGTGCACGGCGATATCGGCTTCGCCGGCCTGCATGGCGACTTCCAGCTCCTTGATAAACAGCCCCTTGCCGCCGATCTTCTGCAGGCTGCGGTCGAGAATCTCATCTCCGCGCGTCGACAACGGCACAAGTTCGACGCTCTCGACCTCGGGCAAGGCCCTGAGCAAGTCAGCGACGTGTTCCGCCTGCCAGAGTGCGAGGGCGGACTTTCTTGTAGCGATGCTTATTTTCACGATTCTTTCAGACGACGTTTTACTTCGGCGACATGCCGGCGGCTGATTATCAGCTCTTTGTCCTCGACTTGCGAGTCGTCTCGCAAGACGATGCGGCTTTTGCCTTCGTTATT
This sequence comes from Chromatiales bacterium, assembly GCA_004282875.1. Lineage (GTDB taxonomy): Bacteria > Pseudomonadota > Gammaproteobacteria > Steroidobacterales > Woeseiaceae > UBA1847. Next base: position 5,134 of record SHLT01000152.1, read on the forward strand.
CTTCTCGACGCGGTCGATGCGGTCGACGGCCACGAGCGCGCTGCGGTGGATGCGCACGAAGCGATCACCGAACTCGGCCTCCAGGGATTTGAGTGAATCATCAATGAGGTCCTGACCGTTATCGTGGTCAACCGAAACGTATTTTTGGTCGGCAAGGAACGTGATTACCTCGTGAACCGGTATCAGCTTGAGCTCGCCGTGCGCATGCGCGCAGACGTGTTTCCGCTGCACATCGAGTTTCGCGTCGACGGCGGCCTCGCTCAGCGCATTGCCGACCAGGCGAGTGGCCTGTTCGAGCGCTCCGGTCAGGCGGGAACGGCGCACAGGTTTCAGGACGTAGCCGATCGCGCGTGCTTCGAAGGCATCGACGGCATACTCGTCATAGGCGGTTGTAAAGACGACGGCGGGGGCGGGGTCCATCGTATTGAGATGATGCGCGGTTTCGATGCCCTCCATACCCGGCATGCGGATATCGAGCAGGACGATATCGGGCCTGACCCTGGCAGCCTCGGCCAGCGCCTCATGGCCGTTAGCCGCTTCGCCAACGACGTCATAGTCGTCTTCATCGGCGAGAATCTGGCGGAGCCGGTCGCGTGCGGGCTTTTCGTCGTCGACGATCAATACTTTCACAAGTCACCCTCGTCGACCGGGAAACGCAGGGTTACGGTATACGTATTGTCGCTGTCGTCGACGTCGACCGACGCGCGGCTGCCGTAGGCGAGCTCGAAGCGCTGCCGAATATTGGTCATCGCCATCTTGTTGCCGTCTTTGTGCGTCGATTTTCCAGGGGCCACGGGATTCGACACCGCGATTTCGAGGTTGCGGCCGTCACGCTTGCCGCTAATCAGGATCTCGCCGCCGTCCGGCATAAGTTCGATGCCGTGGTAAATCGCATTT
>SHLT01000153.1 GCA_004282875.1 Chromatiales bacterium
GCTGCCGACGAAATTGCCGGAGTGCCGGGCTATGACTGGCTCAATGGTCCGGCCGGCAAGCAGCTTGGAAAGGGCGAGGACAGCGTGCCGCTGCAACTCGGGGCCGCGGATTTTGAGCTCGGCGTCATCGCAGGCAATCGGACCATCGACCCGATAACGTCGGCGGTGCTGCCCGACCCCGATGACGGCCGCGTTTCTGTCGAGGACACGAAGCTGGAGGGCATGACGGATTTCGTCGTCGTCGATCACTCGCACGCCTTCATGATGCGCATGCAGCAACCGATAGAGTTGACCATTGCGTTTTTGCGAGAAGGGTCTTTCGAGGCAGCCAGGGAGCCGGCGGCAGACGCGGGTCAATGAAGAACAAACGCGTCGCTTACCTGGTCATGGACGACATGGGCGACTACGTTACCGATTTTCACCTCAGTGTTGCGCCAATGGCAGAGCTGGGTTGGGAGGTTGTGGGAGTCCCGTGGCGCAGTGATCCCGACTGGGGCAGGTTCGACGCCGTGTATATCTGCACGCCGTGGGACTATCCGAAGTTCGCCGAGGAATTTCTGAGTGTGCTCCAAACGATCGAGGCGAGCCGCGCGCTCCTGCTCAATGAGCTCGAGACCGTGCGATGGAATCTCGACAAGTCCTATATGAAGGATGTCGAGGCACGGGGTGACGACATCGTGCCAAGCCGCTGGTATGACGATTTTTCCGCAGCCGATGTGTCCGCGTTCTTTGGCGAGCACGACGTTGACAAAGTCGTCATCAAACCGACCATCGGTGCCAATGCGATGGATACTTTCGTGCTCACGAATCCGGTTCCCGATGCACTGCTGGATCGCCTCACGCAGACTTTTTCAGGGCGATCATTTATTGTGCAGCCATTCATCGAGGGCATCCAGGAGGAAGGGGAGTACTCGTTGTTCTTCTTCAACGGGCAATACAGCCACGCGATTTTGAAGACGCCGAAGACAGGCGACTTTCGCGTGCAGGAAGAGCACGGCGCGACGATCACGCCGGTATCGCCTCCCGACGGCCTGCAGGCCGTCGCCGCGCGCGTCTTCTCCCACCTCGAGCCGCTGCCCGTGTACGGACGCGGCGACTGGGTGCGCGGGCCCGACGGGCGCTTCCTCCTCATGGAACTCGAGTTGATCGAGCCGTCGCTTTACCTGCGCACCGACTCAGGCGCTGCGCTGCGCTTTGCGCGGGCGTTTGACCAGCGGTTTGAGGAACTCGCCGGTAAATGAGCCTTTTGTTTCAGCCACGGTTTCGGGCGTGCCCGTCGCGATGATGCGGCCACCGCCATCGCCGCCCTCGGGACCGAGGTCGATAATCCAGTCCGCTGTCTTGATGACGTCGAGGTTGTGCTCGATGACGACCACGGTATTGCCATGATCGCGCAGGCGGTGCAGCACCCCGAGCAACTGCTCGATGTCATGAAAGTGCAGGCCGGTGGTGGGTTCATCGAGGATGTACAGCGTATTGCCGGTATCGCGCTTTGACAGTTCCTTGGCGAGTTTGACGCGCTGCGCTTCACCGCCCGAGAGCGTGGTCGCATTCTGGCCCAGGCGAATGTAGGTCAGGCCGACGTCCATGAGCGTCTGCAGTTTGCGAGCCACCACCGGAACGTTTTGAAAGAATACAGCGGCGTCCTCTACGGTCATGTCGAGCACTTCGTGAATGTTCTTGCCCTTGTAGCGGATTTCGAGCGTTTCGCGGTTGTAGCGCTGTCCGCGACAAACGTCACAGGGCACGTAGACATCCGGCAGGAAGTGCATCTCGACCTTGATGACGCCGTCGCCCTGACAGGCTTCGCAGCGGCCGCCCTTGACGTTGAAACTGAAACGTCCCGGCATGTAGCCGCGTGAGCGTGCCTCCTGCGTACCGGCGAACAGCTCACGGATCGGCGTAAACAGGCCGCTGTAAGTGGCCGGGTTGGAGCGCGGCGTGCGCCCGATCGGGCTTTGGCTGATATCGATAACCTTGTCGATCGCTTCCAGGCCTTCGACGGCTTTGTGGGGGGCAGGGCTGCGACTCGCGCGGTTGATCTCTTCGGCCACGGCCTTGTACAGCGTATCGTTGACGAGCGTGGACTTGCCCGACCCTGAGACGCCCGTCACGCAGGTCATGAGTCCGACCGGGATCGAGGCGTCGACGGCCTGCAGGTTGTTGCCCGTCGCGCCGACCACCCGAATCTGCTTGTCCGGGTCACTGGGCGTGCGCGTCGCGGGTACCTCGATAGCGCGCTTGCCGGACAGGTACTGGCCGGTCAGCGAGCGGGGTTCCTTCTGCACTTCTTCCGGTGACCCGGCAGCCACGACCTGGCCGCCATGCACGCCGGCGCCCGGTCCAAGGTCGACAACGAAGTCCGCGGACATGATGGCTTCTTCGTCATGCTCGACGACGATGACCGTGTTGCCGATATCGCGCAGGTGCGTAAGCGTGCCCAACAGGCGCTGGTTGTCGCGCTGGTGCAGACCGATCGAGGGTTCATCGAGAATGTACATCACACCGACCAGGCCGGAGCCGATCTGGCTTGCGAGCCGGATACGTTGCGCCTCTCCGCCCGACAGGGTCTCGGCGCTGCGATCCAGCGACAGGTAGTCGAGGCCGACGTCGGACAGGAAACCAACACGATCGCTGATTTCCTTAACTATCTTGTCGGCAATGGTGGCGCGCCAGCCGTCGAGCTGCATCGTGTCGAAGAACTCGCGAACATGGCCGACCGACAGGCGCGTGATTTCGGGCAGCGAATGGTCGCAGATAAAAACATTGCGAGCGGCGGTGTTCAGGCGCGTCCCTTGGCACCTGGGGCAGGCCTGGCTGTTCAGAAACTTCGACAGTTCCTCGCGAACGGCGCTCGACTCGGTTTCGCGATAACGCCGGTCGAGATTTGGCAGGACTCCTTCGAAGCGATGCAGTTTCTTGATCTGCATGCCGCGAGAATTGGCGTAGAAGAATTCGATCTTCTCCTTGCCGCTGCCGTACAGGACGATGTCCTGCAGCTTCTTGCCGAGCTTGTTGAACGGCGTCTCGATATCGAATTCGTAGTGCGACGCCAGGCTCTTGATCATCTGGTAGTAGTAGGTCGTCTTGCGATCCCAGCCCCGGATGGCACCGCCAGCCAGCGACAGGCCGGGGTTCACGACGACGCGCTCGGGATCGAAGAACTGCTTGACGCCGAGGCCGTCGCAGCTCGAACACGCCCCGGTCGGGTTGTTGAACGAAAACAGGCGTGGCTCGAGTTCCGTCAGGCTGTAGCCACAAATGTTGCAGGCGAAGCGATCGGAGAACGTGATTTCGTCCGCATCACTGTTGTCCATGTAGGCGATGCGAGCCACGCCGTCGGCGAGCCGCAGCGCGGTTTCGAACGATTCGGCCAGTCGCAGGCGGAGATCCTCCTTGACCTTGAAGCGATCGACGATCGCGTCGATGCTGTGCTTCTTGCGCAGGTCGAGTGCCGGGGGCTGGTCGAGTTCATAGATCTCGCCGTCGATCCGTGCCCGAATAAAGCCCTGGGCCTGCAGGTCGGCCATGAGCTGTACGTGCTCGCCCTTGCGTTCGGCGACGACCGGGGCGAGCAGCATAAGCTTCGTGCCTTCGGGCAACTCCAGTACGTGATCGACCATCTGGCTGACCGTCTGTGCTTCGAGCGTGACGTTGTGATCCGGGCACTTCGGAGTGCCGGCGCGCGCAAACAGGAGACGCAGGTAGTCGTAGATTTCCGTAACCGTGGCCACCGTCGAACGTGGATTGTGCGACGTCGACTTCTGTTCGATCGAGATCGCGGGCGACAGGCCGTCGATGTGATCGATGTCGGGCTTTTCCATCATCGACAGGAACTGGCGCGCGTAAGCCGACAGCGATTCGACATAGCGGCGCTGGCCCTCGGCGTAGATCGTATCGAACGCCAGTGAGGATTTGCCCGAGCCCGATAGTCCCGTAAACACGATCAGCTGGTCGCGGGGCAGGTCGAGATCGATGTTCTTGAGGTTGTGGGTCCTCGCGCCAGCGATACGAATGTTGCGTTCTATTGATTTCATCAAGGAGATTCAGTGAAGGGCGAACAACCTGCTAATATACGCCGCCGCGCCCGGGCGGCGCAAAGGAACGATGAATTGGATCCAGAGAAGTCTGACGGCATCGCGATGTTGGCCGAAGAACGCCGCTCGGTGGGCGTGGTTGCGCTCATCGCAATGATCCGCATGTTCGGCCTGTTCGCGCTGCTGCCGGTACTGTCCCTGTATGCCGCGGATCTCAGGGACGCGACGCCCTTGCTGATCGGGCTTGCCGTCGGCGCCTACGGCCTGACGCAGGCAGGCTTCCAGATTCCGCTCGGCGCCTTGTCCGACCGCATCGGCCGGCTACCCGTCATCGTTGGCGGGCTCGCGATCTTTGCCGCGGGTAGCGTGGTGGCCGGCATGGCCGAGTCCATTTACGGCATCATCGCGGGCCGCCTGCTGCAGGGCGCCGGCGCGATCTCCGCGACGCTATCCGCGCTGATCACGGATGCCACCCGGGAAGACGTGCGCACCCGCTCAATGGCCGTGTTCGGCGTTGGCATCGGCGCATCCTTCATGGTCGCCATGGTAGCCGGGCCATTGATCGCCGCGCGCTTCGGTGTACCGTCATTGTTCTGGATCGGCGCGGCGCTGGCGCTGGTGGCTGCGCTGCTATTGCGCCTGTTGCCGCACATACCGAAGCCCGAGGCCAGGAGGAGCTGGAGCCTGATGCCCGCATTTCGCGGCGATCTGCTGCGCATCGACTTCTACGTGTTCCTGCTGCACGCCATCATGACGGCGACCTTTGTTGCGCTGCCGTTCCTCCTGACCGACGGCCTGGATCTTGCGCTGACGGATCACTGGAAGATGTACGTCGGTGCGCTGCTGGTATCCCTGACCGTCACGATCCCGATGATCATGTCCGACCACCACCAGGGCCGGGGCCGCCTGATCGGGCTCGCGGTTACCATGGTGATCGCGGCGCAGCTGGTGCTGACCTTCTTTGGCTTCTCGGTTGTCCCGGTGTTCCTCGCCCTCGTGCTGTACTTCGGCGGCTTCAATTTCCTCGAAGCCGGCCTGCCTGCGCGTCTCTCTGTGCTCGCTGACGACGAGGTACGCGGCGCCTCGCTGGGTGTCTTCTCGAGCGCGCAGTTCCTCGGGGCCTTTGTCGGCGGCCTGGTCGGCGGGCGCTTCCTGGGGCAGGGCCGGCCTGCGGATGTCTTCTTCGTGTGCGCCCTGATGGGCGGCATCTGGCTGGCACTGCAAGGGTTCGGGCGTTTCCGGTCAAAAGAGGCGTAAATCGGGCTAGTAAATTGGCGGCGCTTGACTACAATAGTGCCCCCTCGCTGTACCGCGGCGAGCTTAAATACACACTACTAGACAGGGGATCCGTATATGGCCCGCGGAATTAACAAAGTCATCGTCGTTGGAAACCTTGGGGGCGACCCCGAGACGCGCTATATGCCAAGCGGCTCGGCCGTTACCAATATGACGGTCGCGACCAACGAGTCGTGGAAAGACAAGCAGACAGGCGAGCAAAAAGAGCGCACCGAGTGGCACAAGGTTGCCATGTTCGGTCGCCTGGCCGAGATTGCGGCCGAGTACTTGCGCAAAGGTTCGCAGGTCTACATCGAAGGCAAGCTGCGCACGCGCAAGTGGCAGGGCCAGGATGGCCAGGATCGCTACACGACCGAGATCATCGCGGACGAAATGCAGATGCTGGGTGGCCGTGGCGGCGCCGGTGGTGGCGGTTCGTTTGGCGGCGGTAGCCAGGGTGGCAGTCAGCAGGGCGGCAGTCAGCAGGGTGGCGGCAATGCGCCCCCACAGCCGGGCCCCGACGATTTCGACGACGATATTCCGTTCTAGACGACGACGGAGCCAGTACATTTTTTAGAGCCGCGCGGGGCAATAGTGTCCGCGCGGCTCTCTCAGTTTGGACTTAAAGGATTGACATAATGGGTGCGTTTAAAGAGCCGCATGGCGGCGAACTGAAAGACCTCTACCTGGACGC
>SHLT01000154.1 GCA_004282875.1 Chromatiales bacterium
GTCTCACGCGAAGGCTCCGAGCGCCTGGTACGCAAAGCGATCCAGCACTGTGTCGAACGTGACCAGGGGTCCGTGACGCTGGTGCATAAAGGCAACATCATGAAGTACACCGAAGGCGCATTTTGCCAGTGGGGGTACGAGGTGGCGCGCGAGGAGTTCGGTGCGACCGAAAAAGACGGCGGCCCGTGGCTGGCGTTCAAGAATCCCGTGACCGGCCGTGAGATTGTCATCAAGGATGTGATTGCTGACAACTTTCTGCAGCAGATCCTGCTGCAGCCGGAAGAATACGACGTTATCGCGACGATGAATCTCAACGGCGACTACATCTCCGATGCGCTGGCCGCTCAGGTTGGCGGCATCGGCATTGCACCGGGCGGCAACATCGGTGATGGACTGGCGGTCTTCGAAGCAACGCACGGCACAGCGCCGGGCTTTGCCGGCAAGAACCGCGTCAACCCGGGCTCGCTCATTCTCTCGGCGGAAATGATGCTGCGTTATCTCGGCTGGACCGAGGCGGCGGACCTGATCATCAAGGGCGTCGCCGGCACCATCAAGAACGGCGAACTGACCTTTGATCTCGCGCGCCTGCGCAGCGCGATTCGCAAGCCGAAACGCAAGGCGAAAACGCACAACAAGGAAGAGGTGCAGCAGCAGCTCGAGGAGCTGATTCCGGGTGCTCGCCTGGTCGGCACGCGCGGCTTCGGGCGCGCGATCATTCGCCACATGATGGATAAGTGACGGTCTTCGACAAGAATTGCCGGGCTTGCCCGCGGCTTGCCGGTTTTCTCGACGAGGTCAACGAGCGCTATCCCGATTACTACTGCCGGCCGGTACCGCCCTTCGGCGCGCCGGATGCGCGTTTCCTGATCGTTGGGCTCGCGCCCGGCATGCACGGCGCCAACCGCTCGGGCCGGCCGTTCACGGGTGACCACGCCGGTATCCTGCTCTACCAGATGCTGCACAAGTACGGGTTCGGCAGCCGCGACCACTCCGAGTCCGTCGATGACGGTCTCGAACTCATTGATTGTCGTATTACCAATGCCGTGAAGTGCCTGCCGCCGGACAACAAGCCCGTCGGCGCAGAGATCAATACCTGCAATACCTTTCTCGCCAATGAGCTGAAGCAAATGCCTCAGGGTTCCGTGGTCGTGGCGCTCGGCGGAATCGCGCACCGCGCCATCGTCAAGGCAATGGGATTGCGGCAGGCCGATTTCAAGTTTGGGCATGCCGCGCTGCATGACCTCGGGAGTTTTCGCGTTCTCGACTCTTATCACTGCAGCCGCTACAACACGAATACCCGCCGCCTCACCGAAGAAATGTTCGATGCGATATTTGCAGCCGTAAGGAACATGCTGGATAAATAGGCTCGTGAGCGACGCAGCGGCATTCGAGGTTAAGTCTTTCCTGCGCAGCCTGACGCATCGTCCGGGCGTGTATCGCATGCTCGATGCGAAGCACAAGGTGATCTACGTCGGCAAGGCGCGCGATCTAAAGAAGCGTGTGGCGAGCTATTTCCATCGTTCGCAGACGTCACCCAAGACAGTGGCAATGATGGAACAGGTCGCTCGTGTCGAGGTAACCGTCGCTAACACGGAAGCCGAAGCGCTGATTCTCGAGTACAACCTGATCAAGCAGCACAAGCCGCGATTCAACGTGTTGCTGCGCGACGACAAGAGCTACCCCTATATCTACGCATCGACGAAACACGCGTTTCCGCGCCTGAAATTCCATCGCGGTGCACGTAAGGGCAAGGGACGTTACTTCGGTCCGTATCCGAGCACGCGTGCCGTGCGTCAGACGCTGAACGAGCTGCAGAAGCTGTTCCTGATCCGAAACTGCGAAGACAGTTTTTTCAGTAATCGTACGCGGCCCTGCCTGCAATACCAGATCAAGCGCTGCACGGCACCTTGTGTCGGCATCGTCGATGAGGACCAGTACCGCAAGGATATTGACGCGGCGATTCTGTTTCTAGAAGGTAAGAACAAGAGCGTCGTGAATACGTTTATACGACGCATGGAACAGGCGTCAGAGGCGCAGGACTACGAACAGGCGGCGCGGCTTCGCGACCAGATTTCACGCCTCAAGGAAATCCAGGCGAAGCAGCTCGTCAAACGCACTGATCGCAAGGATCTCGATATTCTCGGGTTTGCGTCCAACGGCGCAATTCACTGCGTTGCGGTCCTGTTCATTCGCAACGGGTCCGTAATCGGTAGTCGCGACCACTTCCCGAAACTGCCGGGCGAGACCGACAAAAACAGGTTGCTGAACGGCTTCGTCTCGCAGTACTACCTGGGCCGGGATGCGCCGGCAGAGATCGTGCTCGATGCTGAAATTGAAGATGCGGCATTGCTGGAGCAGGAGCTGACGGTACGGGCGGGACACAAGGTGGCGATCCGCAACAAGGTGCGCGGCGACCGGGCTCGTTGGCTGGATATGGCCCGCACCAATGCCGAACAGGGACTGGGCCTGAAAGTGGCGAGCAACGCGACCATCCGGCGGCAGTTCGCCGCGCTGGGAGAAGCGCTCGGACTGGAAGAGCCACCGCAGCGCCTGGAGTGCTTCGATATCAGCCACACCTCGGGTGAGGCGACGGTCGCCTCCTGCGTCGTGTTCAATACGGCCGGACCGATGAAAAGCGACTACCGGCGCTTCAACCTGAGTCCGGAGTCTGCCGGGGATGATTACGGTGCGATGTCAGAAGCGCTGCGCCGTCGCTATGAACGGATCAAGAAGGGTGAGGTACCGATGCCCGACGTCCTGTTCGTGGATGGCGGCAAGGGCCAGCTCGCCGAAGCCATAAAAGTGCTCGAGTCGCTCGAACTCGACTGGCTCACCGTGGTGGCGGTCGCCAAGGGCAGGGCGCGTCGGCCCGGTGCCGAGCGACTGTTTCGGCCGGGCAGCGACCGACCAGTGCAATTGCCGGCGGATTCTCCGGCACTGCTGTTAATCCAGCAGATTCGCGACGAAGCGCATCGATTCGCCATTACGGGCCACCGGCAGCGGCGCGCCAAGGCCCGCAAGAAATCGCCGCTGGAGCAGATCCCCGGGCTCGGGCCCAAGCGGCGCCGGGAGCTATTGCGCCAGTTTGGCGGCTTGCAGGGCGTCGTGGGCGCCGGCATAGACGATCTCGCCAAAGTTCGCGGGATTAGTCGCAGGCTGGCCGAAACGATATACAATGAGCTCCACGTCGACCAATAAGAACCAACAACGGGCTTTGTCTTGAAGCTAAATCTCGCCAATTTCCTGACGTTGCTGCGGATCGCGGCAATACCGATCGTCGTGGTCTGTTTCTACAGCCCGATGGAATACGCACGCCCGATTGCGGCGGTGCTGTTTGGCCTGGCCGCCGTGACAGACATGATCGATGGCTGGGTCGCTCGTCGTTTCGGGCAGATGTCCCGTTTTGGAGAGTTCCTGGACCCGGTTGCCGACAAGCTCATGGTGGCCATTACGCTCGTAATGCTCGTACAGGCCGACTCGGGGTGGTTCGAGGACATCATCGCGATGATCATCATCGGCCGTGAAATCACGATATCGGCGCTGCGGGAGTGGATGGCGACCATCGGGGAACGGGCCAACGTCAAGGTCGACGTGACCGGCAAGATCAAGACCACGCTGCAGATGTTCGGCATCGGCTTCATGGTCTACCAGAACGATTTCCTCGGCCTGCCGATCTACACGATCGGCTTCGTATTGCTGGTACTGGCGGCGGTCATGACGATCTGGTCCATGATTGTGTACCTGCGCGCCGCGTGGCCCTTTATCAAGGCGGATTCAGCGGAGTAGGCCAAAAACCCGCTTTTCTCCTTGACAGTGGCGGGTGAGGGGATACAATCTCGCCCCTTCGCGGGAATAGCTCAGCTGGTAGAGCGCAACCTTGCCAAGGTTGAGGTCGCGAGTTCGAACCTCGTTTCCCGCTCCAAACGAAAGAAAGGCCGCCCATCGGGCGGCCTTTTTCGTTCAATGGCTTAGAACCGGTAGCCCAGGTTGATCGCAAAGACCCACGGGTCTATTTCGACCGTTCCCAGATCGCCGGTAACGACCGGGTTCACACCGTCGTCCAGAGTTGCCGACAGGTCTGTCTCGATGTTGATCCAGCGGACGTCGAAATTCAGCAGCCATTGGTCGCTGAACATCCAGTCTGCACCAAGCTGTACGGCCAGGCCGAACGAGTCGTCGAGCTCATAGTCGACGATACCCACGGTGGGCCAGAGTGAGTCGAGATCTTCGCTGAGGAACATCGTGTAGTTCAGGCCAAGACCGACAAAAGGCTGGAACTCGGCGTCCGGCGTAAAGTGATATTGCACCGAGAACGTCGGCGGCAGGTGCTCGACTTCACCGAAAGGCACTGCACCGCTTGACGATCCACCGAGAATGTTGTCCGTGATCGTGGCATCGATATCGATGTCATGTTTGAACGGCCAGGCGGCGAGAACATCGAATGCCCAGTTGTCGGTGAACATGTAGGTAAATGACAGGGTCAGGCTGGTGCCGTCGTCTACCTGTACAGCCGAACTAGTGACCGACAGGTCAACGTCCGGTGGGACGACCAGGTCAAAATCGCCGAGGCTAAGGTTGTCGTCCTTCGGCATTACGGTGCCGACGCCACCGCGGATTATCCATTGGCCAGCTTCGTGCGCGAGTGCTGGTGTCGCAAGCGTGACGCCCAGCAGCAGGGACGTGATTACGACAATTGGACGTTTCATGATGTGCTCCTCAATTCAGGGAAGTTTTAGTGAACGCAACCCTGCCGACGCCACGGCGAAGCAGAGCGCGTGGCGTATAAAATCATGCGGTCCTGCAGCGCAACATACGGATATAAGGAAGCCGCCTGCGGCGTTTGCGTATTGGCGGAATTCGCGTAATCGGGTGAAGCGTATTACGCGGTTGTTTTCTCAGGTGGATGCGTTCACAGACAGCCTGGCTGTCTTCAGTTGCGAGGTGCCTTCCACGTTGCTCGTCCAGGCGAGATACAGGTAGCCATCGGCATAGGCCAGCTGTGGAAACACTCGAATCTGATTGGTACGCCCAACCTCGACGACCGGGCCTGCGGCGCCCTTCGCCGACACCCGGCGCATGCGTAGTGAGTTCTCACCGTTGTCGGCCTTGGCGACCCAGCTCACAACCGCCGCATTGTCAGTCACGGCGACCAGGCCGACATAGCCGGCAACGCGACCGGAGGCGATTTCAATGGGCTCACCAAACGACTGGCCGCTGTCGGACGACAGGACCGCCCGGACGACCGGCTTGTCATCAGCGGCCGAGAACCAGGCGACGGTAACCCGCTCACCGTCGGCAATAATGGATGGCCCGTTCACCGGGCAGCCGGCAATATGCCAGTTGTCGGCAAACACGCGCGTGCCGGGCTGCCATTGGCCATCGATACGGCGGCTGAGGTAGATGTCCCGGATTTCCTCCTGGGTCCGATCACGATACACGGCAATCGGGCCGCTTGCCGCCAGGGCGATGTCGGTCTGGCAGCAGTCACAAACCGAATTGTCGATTTCCTGTTCGCTGCTGCGGCCGCTTTGCGGGGTAATGACGGCAGAACGCAAGGTCATGCTCGAATCGGGCGTATTGCGCCCGTCCAGCCAGATAAGAAGGGCGCCATTGTCGTCGGGCAGGACAGAAACGAAGCCATGTTCGGTCGGGGTGCCGTCCGTGTGGGTCGCCGTGGCCTCATTCCAGGTATCGCCGCCGTCGAAAGACTGGGATACCACGACATCATAGGAGTAGGTCTTGTCCGCGCTGTAACGCAGCCAGTGTGCTAACCAATGGTCGTCGCTCAGTGCCGTCACTGAGGGCAGGTCGGCCCAGTTTACGAACATGCGGGACTCAGTTGTAACGT
>SHLT01000057.1 GCA_004282875.1 Chromatiales bacterium
TAACGATCAGCCTGGGCCCGGCCGAAATGCGTAAGATCGGCGGCCGCTTCGATCTGCCGATTGCGCTGGGCATCCTGGCGGCTCGCAAACAGTTTCCCATCGCAGCGCTAAGCGACGTTGAATGCTACGGCGAGCTGGCCCTGAGTGGTGAGCTGCGGCCGGTTTCCGGCTTGCTGCCGGCCGTGCTCAAGGCGCATTCGTGCGGGCGCAGCGTGATCGTGCCGAAGGAAAATGCCGGCGAAGCCGCGCTTGCGGGCGCCAATGTGATCGGTGCGTCCTCCCTGCTCGAAGTTACCGCCCACCTGGCCGGGCGCGAGCCCATTGCATACGAGACAGCGACGGAGGCCCGGACGGATACGGTGTTGGCGCCTGAGCTCGCGGACGTCAAAGGGCAGCAGCACGCGAAGCGCGCCCTTGAAATTGCCGCCGCCGGCAATCACAACCTGTTGCTTGTCGGGCCACCTGGCACCGGCAAGAGCATGCTGGCGAGACGCCTGCCCGGACTCTTGCCGGCCATGTCGAAGCAAGAGGCCCTGGAGTCAGCAGCCGTAGATTCAGTTGCAGGACTGGCGGTTGACGCCGGTAAGTGGCGACAGCGGCCGTTCCGCGCACCGCATCACACCGCATCGGCCGCTGCGCTAGTCGGCGGTGGCCGGTTGCTGGGGCCAGGCGAGATATCCCGGGCGCACAATGGTGTGTTGTTTCTTGATGAACTGCCCGAGTTCAATCGCAATGTGCTGGAGGCACTCCGTGAGCCGCTTGAGGCCGGTTCGATCACGATCGCGAGGGCGGGTGTACATGCGGAATTTCCAGCACGCTTTCAGCTCATCGCTGCAATGAATCCCTGCCCCTGCGGCTACCTTGGCGACAGCCAGGCCGACTGTCGTTGCAGCGGCGACCGGGTCACCAGTTACCGCAACAAGATCTCGGGGCCGTTGCTCGATCGGGTTGATCTGCACGTGGAAGTGCTCAGGCCGTCGACGGCGACGTTACGCAATAGTGCCGGCGGTGAGGGCAGTGCAGAGGTGGCAAAGCGGGTTCGCGACGCCTGGCATCGCCAGTTGCAGCGCTCGGGTGTGCCGAACGCGAGGCTCGAAGGCGAGCTTTTGGCAACGCACTGTGCGATCGATAACTCTTGCTGGTCGTTACTGGAAAACGCCGCCGAGCGCTTCAACCTGTCAGCGCGCGCTCATCAACGCGTGTTGCGCGTTGCACGAACGATTGCGGATCTTGCGGGAGATACAAAAATAGCGCCCCCGCATATTGCGGAAGCGCTATCTCTGAGGTGCCTCGACCGGCGGCGTTAGTCAAAAGCGCCAGCGCAGTCCCAGGCGAATCACGGAGTACTCAATACGATTGCCGTCCACGCTATGCCGGTCGTAGCGAGCGTCAAGAGCCAGGCGGCCGGATAGGCAGCGGCGAACACCCACTCCAATGTTGTAGCCGAATTCGTTGTTGCTGTTGTCATCGACATATAGCCCGACTCCGGCGGCCAGGTATGGATTCAGGCAGGCACCAACAGCGGGGAGGGAATACCGGAGCTGCGGTGAAAGATGGGTGAATTCCGGGTCACCGGCTGTTGTAGAGCTGTCAAACGAGTCGTACGCGAGCATCAGTCCAGCCGACAGGTTCGGCCGCCACTGGTAGTCGAGTTGTGCCGCAATCGCAAATGCCCCGTCCGCCACAGAATTCAGGGTGCCGTGCGGGTAGGTTCTGCCAATGTAACCCGTGAGAGTCCACTGTTCCGGTCGCGTGGTGCAGGCACCGCACGTGTCACCGAACGGGGTTGGGTCATCGCCATCCAGCGTGCCATCACCATCCGAGTCTGAATCGATGACGTTGACGAAGCCATCGCCGTCAATATCACCGTCGGGTTCGTCACCATCGGGTATGCCGTCGTTATCACTGTCGAAATCCATGACACCGAACAGTCCGTCACCGTCTGCGTCCGACTGATGTTCTTCGTCATCCGGCCGTCCGTCTCCATCGTGGTCGCCGGTGCTCTGAATGCCGATCGTGTGAACAATCGGATCTGCTGCCGCCGGGCCGGAGCAATCTTTGCCCGGATATTCGGCGCCAACCTCCCAATTGCCTCCCTCAAATACTTCGAGAACGTCCTGATAGCAGCCGGCCGCATCCGTGGTAACTACTCTGTAGATCGGATTTCCGGAGGGGTCCTCGTAACGAACTACGATTTCCTCGAACGGTCTTGGCGGTACTGTGCAGCCTTGAATAACGACGCCAGCACACTGTTTGTTCTGAGCGTGCATGGCGACATGGGCACCCGAGGACGCGAGGCTGCGCGTGCTAGCGGCGGCGACGCCAATCGGGTCGCGCGAGCATTGCCGCAGTTCGGAGGTGCTTGATAGCGTGGTCCGCTCCCGGAGCTGCATATTCAGCAGTGCGCCGCCTACTTCGACCAGAACGTCATCGCGTGCAGCAAAACTGCCAATTGTGAGTAACACGTCCTGACATGGTGGCTCCGCGTCGGAAGGCTTGATGCGCACGTTTGCAGTCACAAGCTCGCCGGGCGCAAGAAATACTTTGCGCTGCGAGTAAGTTACTGTCCAGGTTGGCGGAGCACCTTCTACGTTGAAGTAGAACAGGGTTCCGACGTCGTAAGGGTTCGTTAGGGAAAACTCGTGCACTATCTCGTCATAGGGGCTCGCCGTCGTGCTTGGTGCTTCGCGCAAGTTTTCCTGCGCGGCGTTGTTGAGCCCGTTGACGTCATTCACGACAGGCCGGGTTTCGATCCACACGCAGCTATGCGGCACGCCGTCTTCATCGGGTGTCCACTCGATGAAGCAAGTCGCATTACCGTTGTTTACTCGGCAGTTGTCAGCCGAATAGACGCCAGCCCCTGGTCCGAGGCGGCTTATGAGCAGCTGTCCGAGGGTCCGGTTGAAATCGGCAGAACCGCCGGGTGCCACCGTGTGGTAGGGCTCCGAAATCCTCGCGTCCACCTGGATATCAAAGGCGTCTCCGGCATCCGCCGCATCGTTGCGTAGTCGGAAATAGAGCCGGTTGGTTTGCCCTTCGATCGCCTGGTCTTCGCTGTTTGGATCGGGCGAACCACCCCCATCTTCGTCGAATCCGCCGTTCTGCAGGCTGTCGACCCAGATGTCCGGGCTCATGTAGGAACGGAATGTTCCGTCGATCGTGTCGCCTTTCGTGATCTGTACGTCGTTGTCGGTAGCCGGTGGTGCGTAGCCGATCTGAACATCGAACGCATCGAGGGGATTCGTAGGCGCCTGCACCGTGATGTCGAGCCCGGATCCTTCGATGTTCGTCATCGTTTCGCCAACGCCCATCGCGGCGTCGGTGAGATCGGCGACGGCAACATTGGCATTTTGCAGGCGGACCGGGCCTTCGCCGGAGGGTCGATCCTCGTCCACTCTGTAGACGATTACTCCCGTCTCGGGCAGCGCGTCGTCCGGCAGCGGCGTGCCTGTTCCGTCGCCCGCATTACGAGCTTCGATCAGGAAGTAGGATCGTTCGTTAGCCGCGTTCGCTACACCTGGCGTGAAGCCGATGAGTATTGCCTTGGTCCTATTGTCGTCATCGGCCTGGAACGATAGTCCGATTGTCTGATTTACCGGTGCGGCGACAGGAGGCCGAGCAATGTATGTAATGTTCGGACCGGCCTTCGCAATCCACTGTGCAAGGGTCTTGTTCCAGACGAGGACGTTCTGCCCTGCAAACGGTTTGGCCATATTGGTCCAGTTGGAGCCTCGAGCAATCCCGCCGAAGTCGACGCCCGGATAGGCATAGAGATCGACCATGCCCAGCTGGTTGGCTATGCCATGATTGAACTTGGGCTGAGACTCGCTCGCGTCGTGTACCGAAATGGATATCGGCTTCGTCCAACCTGCGATGAGGCTGACGGTAGAAGAGCCAATGGTCGCCCACGACCCGTCGATGTCGTCAGAAAAGCTCGGATCATTGGTTACGATGAGCAATCGATCGATGTCGTCTGTCGGGTCCGCGTTTCCACCGTCAAGTTCTGCCGAAATCGCAGGCAGTATTTCCTCGAAGATCTCGACGAGTGGGTGTCCGTTGGGCGGCTTGTAGGCCGATGGGGCCTGGCTCAGCGAGATGACGTCAGTGTGGAACGTTTCGTTAATTGTGAGTCCGCCGTATGCAACGCGGTCAAAATACGTTTTCGCGTCGTTGATCTGGTTTTGTACGTTCGGCTGTGACGGCGCGGCACCCAGGCTGGCGTCGTTGAATTCAACGCGCACTACCAGCATGTTCTGGTCCCCGGTCGGCACCGTCGCCTCGGGGAAGTCTGCGGTAGCCACCACGGCATAGCCCTGGGCTGGATGCGGTGCCACGGGATTAACCACCGGGCCGTTGACGGTGATGTTCCAATTCCCGACCATCGGCGCGGGGACAAGGACCATTTCGACATTGTTCAAGGTGTCTGTCGGCCCCGCTGCGTTGTTGATCGACTGCGACGCTGCGACATTGAAGTTGTTGCCGACGTAAGTTTGCGTGCCATCAGGTGATGTCACGACGAGGTCGAGGTCGTTGACGACAATATTCGCGGCAGTGTTTGAGCCGACGGTGCCGGGTGGGTCTGCCCAGACCAGCGTCACCTTGAGTGGCTGGCCATTCGTCGATACGAATACATTGTGAGTATTACTGTCGCCATTGTTCAGGCCCGACGCATGACGGACGTCCCACACCCTCGTGTTGCCGGCGTCGCCCTGGAAAAAGGCCACATTGTCGCCGAGTAATCGTCCCCAGCCTTCCTGCGTGTTACTCGGGTAGCCGGCATTGATGTTCATATCGACGGTGCCATTCAGGAGCGACGCTTTTAGCAGTGACCCGGATGGTGTGAATCCGTGAGAAGTCTGCTCGGTGCCGGTGGGGTACCAGCCCTCCTCGTAGTATTGACGCAGCAGTGCACCGACGGCAGAAACAGCCGGAGTTGCCATGCTTGTGCCGGTTGTCGTTCTGGTGTTGTTGCCGTTGTTATTATCGGCGGAAACGATATTGCAACCTGGCGCGAGGATCTCCGGCTTGCGGCGTCCGTCAACTGTCGGGCCCGCCACACCGCTGCAGAAGTTATTCTGGTTCGGGCTTTGCCCGGCGGCGGCTACCGATAATACGTTTTTTGCGTGATCCGGCGAGCCAACGCTCAGGTTGAATGGCGCGGTATTATCCGTGTTGGGCTCGGCAAATACGACGAGTGAGTCCTCATTGCGCCAGGAGAACAGATCGGCGTCGACGGTATCCTGATCATAGACGTACACATCGTCGTATCCCCAGCTATTGGAGTGGATTCGAGCGCCATCGTTGTGCGCATCCTGAAGATATTGCAGTAGTGACACTGTCCCGTTCGTGATGTCGCGGTTGTAGCCGAACGTCATGCGCGCTGCCCATGCAATACCGCGATTATTGTTAGTACCCGGGTTCTGGCGATCGTCGCCTACGGCCGTGCCGGATACGTGCGTCCCGTGCGGGCGATTGGTATAGGCACCACCTGTAATCTTCCTTTCGCCGATGACCTTCCGATGGTCAGGCCGGACCGTGTTGTCGACAGCATCCTCGAAGAAGTCGTGGGCGACGTTTATCCCGCCATCAAGAATGCCGATGATCTGGTTCTCTCCGTTAATGCCGTTGTTCCAGAATGGCGTCGCATTGACGCCAGGTCCCGGTGCATTGTTGGACTGGATCACCCAGGTGGTTGTGCCATTGCGGTCGACAATCTCCGGTACTTCTTCTATCCAGCGCACACCATCGATCCGGGCAATCTGCATTGGATCGAACGAGTCGGGCACCTGAATCTGTACTCGCTTTGCGCCGCCGTTTGCCGTCTCGTCAAAACTCGCCTTGACCTCGACGCCCGCCATTGACGAAAGACGAGCCACCAGCTGATCCAGATCGGTGTTCGCAAATGCCGTTACGCGTAAGAGGAGACCGTCCATCGTACGGCGCTCCTCAGTTCGCATCTGTAGCTCACCGATAGTGCGGCTGATCTTGAACGCCGGTTGGTAGGCCCCAATCCACCGCACTCGATCGAATTTGCGGAGAGTGGCTACGGCGCTGGCCGGCAGGTATTCGAGATACCCATTGCGCGAAACGTATGCATCAAGCGAGAGTCCATACTGATCGCGAAGGGTGACAAAATCGGATCGGCTAAGCGGACCATCGAACTGGACAATCCGCCACCCAGCCTCGTCGTCGCCCAACTCGGCTTCCATCATATCGGCGACGCCCGGAGATACGGCCAGTGGATCGAATCGATAGCCGTTCAGCTCGAGTTCTGTTGCGAGCATTGGCCGCAAGGGGACGCTTGATTCGTCTGCGGTAGTTTGTGCCATTGACGGCGCAACAGCGCCGATAAGTACCGGTAATAGAATCGCTAGCCGGCGAAATCTAACCCACGTTCTTGCATAAGTGCTCATAACCCACCTCGCGTGAGGTCGCGCGCAAGCGCCACGCTGCGACACTCGAATTGACCCTATGTGGTCTTAGAAGCGCAATTCGCAGGCGAATCCCCTCATGAGGAGCGTGTTTGTTGATCGATTGCGGGTGCTGCGGGAAGACGCCGCAGGGCAATTCAAGATGTCGGCATGTGCGGACTAGGAGGATGTGAGGGCTGCAAGTAGGACAGCGGACCTTGCGGAAGATACAAGAATAGCGCCCCCGCACGTTGCGGAGGCGCTATCTCTGAGGTGTCTGGATCGTAGGGTCTAGGAGGACTCGGCGATCATGTAGTCGACGGCATCCCGGACTTCCTGGTCGGTGAGGTCCGCACGGCCGCCTTTCGGCAGCATCGGTGTCGCGGCGTCGCCGTCAAAGCCATTGATCGCGTGGTCGTAGAGCGTATCGGCGCCCTGGGCGATGCGATCGGTCCACTGGGCGGTGTTACCGACGATCGGCGAGCCGCCGGCGCCGGTCGCGTGGCAAGCCAGGCAGGCCGTGTTGTAGACCTGAGGTCCGGTCATCGACGTTGCGACGGGCTCGGGTTCCTCGGCCGCTGTGACGACGGGGGCTGCAGCTTGCTGCTCCTCGCCCGGCAGGTACACCTTGCCGACCGGGGCGATGCGCTCGGCAACCGCGGCCTGGTATTCGGCGGTGTCACGCGTGTAAACGCCCTGCGTCAGATCGGACATCTTCATGGCCAGCACGAGGATCGCCAGCGCGACCGCGGCGAGCACGCCGATAACGAGGGAATACATGTCAAAGAATTTCTGGTCCCGACTCAACGTCTTGCTCCGGAGCTTGATTTAAAGAGTTTCAGCCGGACAGGGCGTCCGGCTGAGGCGGGCGATTATATAACAACACGGCGTCATAAAGTGCAGTCTGGGATACGATTAGCGGTCTTATTGCACTGCCTGCCGGTACAATCGATTTCATGAAACTGATCAATGTCGCGATCCTCGCGCTCGTCCTGTTGTGTCAGGGCGCAGCGGCGCAGGATATCCATGAATACACCGGCATGGCCGGCCAGCGGGTCAAGGTCTTCCAGCAGGAAACATTGAACTATCGCCTCGACCTGGCTGACCATGCGTACACGTTCGTCGATTTTTCTGACGAGGTCCCCGACGCGAGTTTTGCGGCCATCCGGTTCAAGCCAAATGCGTTTTCGCTGGTGGTCGCCGAGGACATGGGCGAGGGCATGACGGCCGAGGACTACGCCGAATTCGTCGTGATCGCGATGCAGGAGAAACTCGACGCACAGGATGACAGCGAGTTCGGGAATTCCACGGACATTGGCGCGCGCAACGAGCGCGGCATGCAGGTGTTTCAGAAGCGCATCCACGCCAACGTCAGGTCTACGCCGGTCACCTATGTCCTGACGACGTATGTCGACGGGGTGCGCGCGTACCAGCTCCTCACCTTTGCACCCAACCAGGGCGACGATGTCGTACGCGCCGAGGCGGACCTCCTGCTGAGCGGCTTTTCTGTCATTGACTCGCAGAAGAATCGGCAGGTTGTCGCACAGTCACCCGGCGTGCGGGACTATCGCTCGCCGACGTTCGGCTATCGGTTTCAGGCCCGCGGTCGCGGCTGGTATGGGTGGAAGGATCTTGCTGAAACCAATGACGGGGCCGATTTTGGGGCCCTCTCGGGGCGCGATTACGGCACCGTCGTGTTGCCGGCTTGTTGGCAGGGGGGCAGGCCTGCGGACAACGCCATCTACCGGGTCATGATGCAGCAGTTTGGTGAAGATTATCCGTCAGATTTCATTTTCGAGGAACGGGATATCGAAAAGGACGGGGCCGTCGGCAAGCTGCTCATCGGCCGCGAAAAAGCGGAGGGCGAGGACTTCCTGTACTTCCAGTGGATCGTGGCCAATGACCGGTGTTCCTACACCGTCGCGGCCTGGGGCCCGGAAGACGGCCGTACCGTAGTAGAGGACCTGGAGAAGATCTGGGCCGATTTTGAGATCGGCGGCGACCCGACGGCCCTCGCCGGAGAGTACCGCAACCAGGCCGAGCGCGATGTTAACGCTTACCTGGTCAATGCGTACGGGTTGCACTCGTATGAAGCGCGGCGTTTTCGCGACGCGTTCACCCACTTCGCGCAGGCCAACGAACTCGTCCCGGACGACGAGGCTTACATCGTCAACGCGGTGCGAGCGTTGGTTGAAATCGACGCGTACGTGGAGGCGGCGGAATGGATCGAGACGCGCATGGAGCCGTTTGCAGACAACCAGGTCGTGCAGAGCTGGGATGCCTGGCTCGCTTTCCAGACCAATGATCCGGAGAAGGCGGTGCGTATCTACGATGAGCTGTTTGCAACCGACTACCGGGACAACGACGACTTCTCGGCGTACATGAACCTGCTCGCCGACGCAGGGCGCTGGGACGATCTGGACCTGGCGTTTTCCGCGTATACGGCGGGTGAGGCAGACGATGGCACGCAGATGCTGCAGGTGCAGCTGCTGACTCGACGGGAGCGCTTTGACGAGGCCCTGGCCGTACTCGACAAGATGGCGTCCGGGCGTCCCTTCAGCGCGGAGATTGCCTATGAACGCCTGTCGATTCTCGACCAGGCGGGCCGCCCCGCAGAGATGCTCGAGATCGCCGAGGCCCTTATTGAGAATGGTTACCGGTCGCTGCAGAGCTACTACTACAAGGGCGATGCCGAGTACCAGTTACGGTCCTACCGAAAAGCGCAGGAGTCCTTCGAAGAGGCGCTCAAATTCTCGCCCGCGAACGCCAACATTCGGGATTACCTTGATGCGATCGACCTGATGCTTGGCGAGGGCGATACCGCGACCATCAGCCAGGAGATCCGGGCCGTGACGTTGCCCGATCGCATCCAGCGCGTGTTCGACGCGTCGGATCTGGAGACGGTGCAGGAGGGATACAGTGCCGTGTTCCTGACTCGCGTCACGGGGTATGACTTCGATGGCGGCGAGGTCTTGCGCGAAAGCCTGTATCGCAAGATTCGTGTACTCGACGACAATGGCGTGACGCAGTTCAGCACCCTCGAATTCGATTTCGATCCGAGCTTCGAGCAGCTGTATGTGAACAGGCTCGTGGTGCGCGATGCGGCCGGTGAAGTCATCGCCGAAGGTGAGCTGAACACCTACTACATCACCAACAACGAATCAGGCTATGAGGCCAGCACGGAAAAAACCGTGCACCTGCCCGTACCCAGTCTTACGGCCGGCAACATCATCGAAGCGGTGGTCACGAAGCGCGTGTCGGTGGAAGCGGGGACGTTCCCGCTCGAGACCCAGTACATGTCGAGCGACCGCCCGATCGAGTACAGCGCGCTGTTCGTCAATGGCCGACACGAAGATCTCGAATACCAGTCCAGCGGGCTGCCGGCGCCGACCACCTCGGGCGACGCACTGATCTTTGAACTGCAGCGACCCATTGCCTTTCGCTGGGAGCCGCTGCAGCCTTATGTCGACCAAATCCTGCCGTGGGTGCAGCTCGGCACGGTGAATGCCAGCTGGACGGACGCGGGCGCCGAGTACCTCGGCAAGATCGAGGACAAACTCGATGTGTCGAAAGTGGCGGAGCGCGCCCGGCGGCTGACACAGGACGTCGGTAACGATGCTCGCAAGGTCGAGATACTCAGCGCCTGGGTCCAGGATGAAATCCGCTACGAGGCCATCGAGTTCGGGCGACGTGCGTACATCCCCAAGACAGCGCGGGAGACGATGCGCGACCGTTACGGCGACTGCAAGGACCACGCGGTATTGCTGTATTCCCTGCTGAAATCGTCCGGCTTCGATGCATCGCTGGCGCTCGTGAACCTGAGCCAGCAGGTTCTTCCCGGACTGCCGAATACCGACCAGTTCGATCACATGATCGTGTCCGTGGAAACCGACCTGGGCAAGGTCTTTATCGACGCAACCGACAAGGATCTGCGGCTGGGTCGGCTCCCGCCACGATCGATGGCGGGAAATTTCGCGCTCGAGCTCAGCGACAGGCCGGAGCTCATTCAGATACCGGGGTACGCGTCGGACCTGACCGGGATCACCGTCGAGCGCGTAGTCGAGCCGCGCGGCGACGGCTACATGGACGTAATCGAGTCGGCCCGCTTTACGGGCTACCAGGCCGCCGATCTGCGTGGGCAGCTACGCAACATCGAGACGTCGGAGATGCAAGCGGCCTTGCAACGCTGGGTGACGACACGCTATTCGGACGCGGAGGTCACCGAGTACTTTGTCGACAATATTTTCGATGCCGGCTACGACCTCACGGTCGAGATCAGCTACACGCTGCCGCTGGATGCCGACGGTACCTTTGACGTGCCGGGGTTCCTGGAGGCCAACTACCTGGAGTTTGACCGGATCGCCGACCGGCGCTTTCCGTTCGAGCATGTTTTCCCGCTACGCGTGAGTGCGGTGACGTCGGTGAAGGCGCCATCGGGGCTGAACCTCGACGAAGCCACAACCAAGCCGGATTCCGGTGAATCGAAGTTCGGGCTGTGGCGCCGGCAGGTGAGCCGGGATGAGAGGTCCTGGGAGATTCGTTTCGACTATACGGCGTCGGCGGAGCGCTTTGGCCCTGAGGACTATCGCGAGTTTGCCGAGTTCCAGCGCAAGGCAATCGACGCGATCGAGCAGCCGCTAATAATCCAGTAAAGACTAAATTATGGACTTCTAATATAATATTCCTTATATTAGGGGTGTTATGAATGCCATGGACAGCAATATGCACCCGGCCCGCGATATGGAATTGCATGCCTCGGATGCGGCCGGTCTGATGAAGGCACTAGGCAACGAAAGCCGCTTGATGATTCTCTGCGTACTGGCAGAGGGGGAACGTTCGGTCAGCGATCTCAATACGATCGTGCCACTCAGCCAGTCAGCCCTGTCACAACAGCTTGCGCGCCTGCGTCAGCAAAACCTTGTGAAGACGCGGCGCGAATCGCAGACCATCTATTACTCGCTGGCCGAGGGACCTGCCGATCGCGTGATCAACCTGCTCCACGATATCTACTGCGGCTCCGCAGCAGACTGTCCTCCGCAGGACTAGGTTACCTCCAGCACGCCTGCCAGTCGTTGCCCGCGGCCGCGCCAGTTACGCCTTTTACGCCGGTATTGGTCAGCGTCAGCGTGCCGCAGCGGTCTCCGGCATGCGCGCCGGTCGGCGCAGCCTGTATCGTGAACGTCGATGCGGTCGCGGCGGATATGGTGAGGTTGTAGGTGGCCGTACCGCCGTCGATGGGACAGGCTGTGTCAAAGACAGCCGGTGCACCGGTATTCGCGCCGGCGGCGGCAGCGCCCAGGTAGCTGCCGTTGATCGAGTAGTGCCTTTCCATGGCGTTGGCCAGGCCGGCCAGTCCGCCCGTGCAATCTGCGCGCCGCGCGTTTTCGACATAGCGCGTGTACGCCGGATACGCGACAGCCGCGATGATTGAAATGATCGCAACGACGATCATCAACTCAATGAGGTTTATGCCGTCCTGGCGCCGTATCGTTCTCTGGTTCATCGGTCAGGGTCCTTATCAGCGCCGGCGGGGACGGTCGTTGTAGTCATTGGGGAGCAGCCAGATTTCACCAATCAGCCGGCTGCGTGGGTTAAGCATCTTGTAGCCGACGAGCGTACCGACTTTCAAATTGGAAACAGGCACGCTGTAGGCCCTGGGTGAGTGCACGATCAGGTTCGACGAGATCGAGTACGAGATATCGTCGATGACGACTCGCTGAGCCTCGATCTGCACAGAGTCGATACGGCCGGTCCGCTGGAAGTCCGCGTCCTTGTAATACCGCGGCAGGTTCTGTGCCGCGACGGTTCCGGCGAGCAAGAGAGCGATAACTGCCATCGCCAAGTGAAAAGTACGCATATCTATATCCTCGTAATCAAGCAGCTATCGGCTCAGCTCTTCCCACGACAGGCGCCCAGTCCTTGGTCCGCCCAGCTTGAGAATGTCGGTTGTATCGATGGTGCTTCCACCCGTGGTTTGCGTGGTCGACGTGTAACGGATGTTCGACAGGTTCACAGGCGCGGTCGGTATACCGACAATCTCCACGCCCGCGGCCGCGTTGCCGCCGATCCCGTCGTCGTCGTCGAGTAAGGAGTCGCTGTTCAGGTCGAACGCGATTTCGGCCGGCCTGCCGCCATTGAGCCACTTGGCAACCATAAGCCAGCCCGAGCCGCCCGCCTGGCATGGATTCGTGTCGGGCGTCATCGAGTTGAAGAACACGAGATCACCGCGGATGACGGCATCGGTGACAATCCGTTCACCCGAGTCCGGGAAGTCCATGTACCACCCGTTGTCCGAAGCGAAGTTGATGCCGTTGTCGGTCAGGGTTCGGCCGACGACGCCATCGACGGTCACGCCAGTGCTGATCGTCTGAGCAACGAGATCCGACCGCGTGAGTTCGTCGTCACCAGCGTCCCAGATGCCGTACATCGACTGGAGGTTTGTCGTCGAGACGTCGCCCGATACCATGTACTGGCCCGTGCCGAAGATCACCATCGTATTCGGGAAGTTCTGACTTGATGTCGGGATCTCGCTGTTGCGAACAATGGCCGGTGTTGACGTAATCGCCTGGCCGGCCGGCGCTGTGAATAATGGATTGACGTTGCTGCCCTGCGTGTAGGCAATATCCCAGTTGCCGGAATTGGTTCCGGACAGGTCGAAAGCCCACATGTTGCCTTTCAGGTCACCGGCATATGCGCGGTCGGCCAGACCGTCGCCGTCAGTATCGATGACCGCAGGCGTGGACAGGCCGTTGCGGTCGGTCGTGGTACCGACCCCCGTCGAGATTTCCACGTAGTCGCCTGCCGACCAGGTGCCGTCGAGACCCTCCTCGATGAACAGGACGAACAACTTCGCCTCGCCGCTGCCCAGATCGTTATAACCATTACCCACGATGACCGCCCAGCGTATCGAGTTACCGGTGTCCGCGAGGGGTACAATCGACGGCCGGCTGAACGTATGCCCGAAGTCGGGATCGTCGGTACTCGTGAACTCCCACATGACCGTGTCCTCGGGGCTTTGCCCCGATTCGGAAATGGCCGCCGGATTGGTGACATCAAGAGCAAATAGCCCGCGGCCGCCGGCCCGGAGGCCGCCAACCAGTATCGTCTTCCAGGAAGTGCTTCCTGTCGGCCTGGTTTTCGCGTAGATGTCGGCGACCGAAGCCGTCAGGTCGACCGAATACTGATGTACATACGCAGGGTCCGAAAGATAGTGCAAGCCGTCCGTAGCCGCATCGGAGTACAGGGCGCTCGGGACGTAGGCGAAGACTTCTTGACCGTTCGCCTGTGCGAACGCGTGCAGCATGCCGTCATTGCCACCGACATAGACGATGCCGGGTCGCGATGCCGTTGCGTCGCGGAATTCGGTGTAGGTGTCACCCGCGGTGCCGGGGAATGGCGCCACGTCCGGCCAGTTGGACTCGGCCGTGCCAACGAAAACCGGACCGGAATGCACGATGTCGCCAAGGCGGCTCGAGCGCTCGCGGAGCGACTTGGTCGCAAATGTATTGGTGCCGTCGGTGTAGAAGCAGGTGCCGCCCGACGAAAATTCGCAGGAACGATCGCCTCGCAGGAAGGCCAGGCGCGCCATGCCTGACGCCTCGGTATCCTGGGCGCCAGATGAATTGGTCTGGAAATCGCGTTTCTGGGCCGCAGTGAGCTCCGCCCAGGTGAGGGCCGACCCATCCGAGCCGTCATACGTCAGGATGGTGCGCGGACTCGTGGCGAGGTTGCGACTCGTCAGTCGGGTGGCTGCCGACCACTTCTGTGTAACGCTCACCGCACCCGTACTTGGGTCGAGCGGGAAAGCGAGAAGGTCGCCGCTCCATTTTTCGCTGTTGAACAGTGCGAGGTACACCTCCGAATTGGTGCTCAGAGATCCCGTGTTGAACGCCACCGAGGCGGCAGAGCCGAGACGGCTCTGGATTGAGTGCAGCGCACCACGCAGACCGGTGATGAGCTCATCGGGATCCTGCGCGCTGTAGTACTCGCCGCGGCCGTTCCAGGCGGCATGCCGCAGGTCGTCAATAAGCCCTTCGTTAGTCAGGGTTGACGGCCAGGGGAACGGGCTGGTCTGGTCGGACGGCATCGCCGTGACGTTGCCCTCGACACCGAACGCGACCGAGTACGTCACCATGTGCTGTGCCGTATTTTCGTCGATCCCTCCCGGCGGCGGCGACAGGTTGTTATCCGTGCCCGGCTGAATGTCGGTCTCGTAATACTGCATGGAGACGTCAGCGAGCGTATCCGATTGGCTGTCGCCGTACGGGCCGGACGTGCCGCTGTCCCACAGCGAGTCGTTGTCACCATCGGTGTTGCCGAGACCGCTAAACGTGCCGTTGTAGTAGCCGTCGGTCATCACGATCGTAAAGTTCTGCTGGCATTCCGCGCCTTCGGCGACGGTCACCGCAGGGCAACTGCCAAACAGGCCGTTAGTCTGGCAACTCAGGTATCTGCCCGCATCGTCCAGCGCATCACGCAGCGGCGTATGACCGGATGGCACCATTTCATAGAGGGATTCCAGCAGGGTGTCCTTTGCGCCCGTGCGCGGATCCTCGTTCATGGACGCGATGCTGGTATTGACGGTCGCGTTGTTGTGCAGTGTCGCGAGTCCCATGCGGGAGCTGCTGGCGCCCGCGATGACGCGGCCGTAGGCTGCCTTGGCGACTTTCTCGCGCTTCCTGTAGTAGGCAAACCAGTTGGCGAAGTTCTGAATCTCTTCGGCGTAGGTGCAGACAGGCGCTGCCGCGCAGTCGCGCCGCCGCACGCTGCCCTTGTAGATCAGCGTCGTGGGTTGGATCTCGACGAGAACGTGAGCATCGTCCGCGTCGACGACACCGTCCGCGTCGGTGTCTGTCCACGCCCAGTATTGGGCCGGCAGGAAATTCGTAATGTTGAACGAGCCCAGGCCGCCAGCGCAATAGTCGGTACTGAACGTGGTACGCGCCGTCACATCAACCGTACCCGCGGACGGTACGTAGGGATCGAGCGGTACCGCCGTGGGGTTGGCGTCGACGAGTAGCGAACTGCTGCTGTCGTCACCGGGCCAGGGTGTGTAGGTGATTGCCGGATTGTAGTAGAGCCGGTTGTAATCGGAGTTGCGCGCGCGCCAGACGCCACCATACGGTGCGGCGATGCCCTGGGCCGCCAGGCCGGCCTCTGTCGGTACGACCCAGGTGTAACTGTTGTCGGCGGCGGGCTGTGCATAGTAGTAGGCGCAGCTAAGGAACATGACGCCATCGGCCTCTTCCGTCATCAGGCCCCAGTCCATGCTGCCGGAGTCGTCGACCATGAAAAAGACGTTGGGCTCGACCGGGTTGGTCAGGAATAGCGGCACGTCGGCCAGCGTACCCGGTGCGGACAGGGCGGTCGTGGGCGCGATACTGAGGATGCCCAGCAGCGCACTGCCTGCCGTAATGCTGAATTTTCTGATTGAAGCTCGCATGATTCGTTCCGCCTTGGTGCCCATCTAGAAGATTCGCCCATATTGTGTTCGCAGGATGACCTCGGCCGAGTCCGCGCCCGTGCCCGTCGCCTTAACCGTGACCCGGAAAATCGTGACGTCGCCCGAGCCCTTGTTGTCGCCGTAGCCGGACATGTTTAGTGCGCCTTCTGCGCCCTGCACCGTGGTCATGTTCTTAATGAAATATTGTGGTCTCTGGTAGGTCCCGACATCGGTGTCCGCGACCACGTGATTCGTGGCGTCACTCCAGGTGGTGCCGCCGTAAAACGATGGTTCGTCGTCGGTCCGTCCGAACAGCCCGGCCTGGCCCTGGAAGTCGCCGAGGCTCACGATGCCCTCGAGAAATACCTCACCTTCGCGCAGCGCCGATTCGGCGGCCTGGAACGCCACGTTACGATCGTTGGTGTTGCCCGCCATTTTTTCCTCCAGCACCGAGCTGCGCATGTTGCTGACGGTCAGCAGCGTAACGACCAGTAAAATCATCAGCGTGACGACCAGCACTGCGCCTTCTTGCCTGCGCCGGGCTGCGGTTTGCCGAAATTTATTCCTTGGCATCATGAGTGTTCCCTGACTTACTGTCTGTTCCGAATATTGACGGTGGTTTCGTAAACGCGGCGGATGCGACGGTCGGCCGCGGTAACGGTGCTTCCGAGTACGGCGTAGGACTGCGCGTTTCCGGTCACGAGGTTGTCATGGTCGGATCGCGCCACAACGGCAATGCGAATGCCGATGACTCTTTCCATGTCGGCGACCTGGTTGGCCGGTACGAAATAGTTGGCGATGCCTTCGCCGGCCGAGCCGGCGGCAGACGTGTCTTCGCCGTACAGAATCTGCAGGTCCTCGACGCCGTCGAGGAACTCGGCGCCATTCCTGAACAAGGCGGGTTCGCCCTCCGACCCGGTGGCTACCGAGTAGGTGATTTCCTGGACGGCGAACATGCTCGCGTCGGCACCGTACACTTTCGACAGGCAGTGTGCGTTTGCACCCGGACAGCCCGGGTTCGACGCGTTGTAGTTGCCGGGTTCGGTCGTTGATCCGGTGTTGTGAACGACCGTTCCTGCACCACCCGGGTTAGCGTTCGAAATCTGGAAGATATCGCCTTGCGTACAGTCGCTGAGCAGCACAATGTCGCCTTGCTGCAGGTCATTACCGGCAGCCACTTTGACGTTTGCGGATGCCTGGGGGCCGTAAGGCGGCTCGAGCATCAGGCCTGTGCCAAATCCGCCACGCAGGATCAGCGTGTCGGGGCCGGAGCCACCCTCTATACCCGCCACGCCGCCGGTCTGGTAGTCGACGTAACCCGTGCCGGCGGAATTCAGATTGTTGACAACGTTCGTGATGTCGCTTGCACAGCCCCAGAAATCGGCCATGCGTATGTCACGGGCCATGATCTCGAGCCCCATGCGGCCGGTCTCCTGCATGCGGGAGGTCGCTTCGTGAACGCGGTTGGACTGGCGCGACGAGACGAAGAACTGCACGACCGACCCGAGCAGGAAAATACCGAGCAGCATGGCGATCATCACCTCGACCAGTGATACGCCCGACTGCTTCTTGCGGCTGTTAGTCACGTTCATCGGATACACCACTACGGCAGGAACGAGATGGTCAGGCGTTCGACGTTGGGCGCGGTGACCGAAATCTGGCCGTCGTGATCGTT
Organism: Chromatiales bacterium; assembly: GCA_004282875.1. Lineage (GTDB taxonomy): Bacteria > Pseudomonadota > Gammaproteobacteria > Steroidobacterales > Woeseiaceae > UBA1847. The sequence continues at coordinate 17,528 of SHLT01000057.1, forward strand.
ATCCCACCAGACCTTGACCGCAAACAGCGTGCCGTTGCCGTCACATTGGGGATTGCCGGCGTCGGTCCCGTCATCGGGGGTACTGTCGATGCATACGAAGCCGGCGCCCATTGGCAGGGTTGCGGCAACATTCGTCAACCAGCGCTGCATGTCGTCGCGCGCCATGTCACCCATGGCGCAGCCGCTCGGCGTGTAGCAGGTTGACGAGGCGGATGCTGTCGCCGGGTCATACACGCCGGCATTGGCTGCCGCCACGTTGTTGCGCATGCGATCGGCCAGATCGTAAGCCAGGGCACTCGCGTGCGAGCGCATTTGCGCTTCCTGGTTGTTATGCAATGCCAGCGCCTGCATGCCGGCAACACCGACAAGACCGATCGCGAGAATCAGCGTGGAGACAAGCACCTCGATGAGCGACACGCCAGACTGGTGAAGCCGGGACTTGCCACGACTCAGGGCACGCATGTTCGTACGGCCGCGCATCAGCTGCACCCCTGCGCGTCGATGTGGACGCGGCCGGCGGCATTAACGCGAATGACGCGCCCGGTTTCACCCGAGCGGTCGTCACAAAGACTGATCGTGTCAGCGGCAGCAGTGCCGAAGCCACGTGAGTCGTAGCTGAACCTGTTTTGCGATCCACTTGTCATCGAAACGGATCCGCTCACCGGCGGACTCACCACGATCACTTCGTCCGCTGACGTGGCAGCGTCCAGGTCCTTGTCGACCCAAACCATCCAGCCGTTCGACCAGTCGGTGCTCCCCGAGCATGTGGGGACGGCTGCACTGAAGTTTGCTGTCGAACACACAATAGCCGGCCGCTGGTAGCGTACCGCCGAGCTGCGCGCGGCGTTGATCGTGGCGACAAAGTGGTTGGTCTCGGAGATGATCCGATTGTCCATAATCATGCCACGCATGCTCGGCACGCCGACGGTCACCAGCAGTGCGGCAATCCCCAGGGCGACGAGCAACTCAAAGAGTGTGAATCCGTTCTGTTTCATAGTCTTCAAATAATGCCCTGATGCGGCCTCGCACCCCAAAATTAGCGGAATCAATCGTGATGTGCGTCACTAGATGACCGCGTTTTTTGTGGACTGGATCACACTCGCGGCGAGTGACTCACGCTGAGAGGGCAAGACCATATTTGGCGGCCTCGCGGGCATTTTGTGAAGTGGGTCAACGGCAACACCGGGGTTTGTGTGCATACTCCGGCCGCATAAGGAGCGCTACATGAGAATTGTTTTCGCACTATTGCTTGTATTTGCATGCGCGGCAGCTGCACACGCGGATATCTGGAAGTGGGTCGACGCCAACGGCAATGTCCACCTGGTTGATTCGAAAACAGCGATCTACACGTGGGTCGATGAGCTTGGTGACGTGCACTACAGCGATACGCCCGGTCACGAGGGAGCGGTTTCCGTGCAACTTGTGTGGGTGTCCAGTGGCAAGCTGGAAGAGCCCGAACAGCCCGAAGAAGACAGCGGTTCGGGTGACGCGTTCTCCGGGGAGACACCTGAACAGCGTGCAGAGCGCGAACAGGCAGAGGCTTACTACTGCAAACGCGCAACAGAGATTTACGACTCGTACGTTAACGCGCCACAGCTTTTCAAGACGAACGAGAAAGGCGAGCGCGAGTACCTGAGCGACGAGGAAATGGAGCGGACGATCGCAGAAACCCGCGCGAAGAAAGACGAGGCTTGTCGCTAGGCGGCACAGGAACTACGAGGCACCAAACTATGTACATACCTAAGTCCATTTACACGTACGCGCCTTTCTACTGGCTTGTCGTCGGCGCATTGCTGGCGCTGCTCGGCTTTCGCGTTGGGTCCGAGGGTGGCGAGATGTTCCAGTACTTTTCCGTTGCACTGGGCGCGCTTTCCGCCGTCTGGGGTTTGAGGATCATCTTCATGCGGCGCGCACAGCAGCGAGACACTGCTGCCGAGGCGGCGGGCTCAACGGCACCGCCCGAATAAGGTTATTCGTCCGGTTCTAACCGGATTCTTTCAGACGCTCCACGCCGATCAACTTCATGATCGTTTTCTCGTAGTACGGTTCCGTCTTGGCCGCACGCACCTTGTGCAGGAAGTATTTCTCGTAGGCGACCTTCGCAAGATGCACCCACTTGCCGCGTGATGCCCAGTTCGTATTGCGCGGCGGTATCTGCGGCAGCGCGACAAACGCGACGCCCGTATCGCCGAAGT
>SHLT01000058.1 GCA_004282875.1 Chromatiales bacterium
GACGTGTCGCGGCGGTTGGAGAAATTATCCATCAGTGTGGATCCGCATGCGCAGTTGCGGAACACCTCCACCATGATTTCCTCGTCGTCGTCGACGCTTTCGCGCAGTCCTGTCTTTTGCGAGTGACCGTTTCCGGTGTCCTTGAAAAAATCCTCGGGCGTTTCGTAGATACGCCCGCAGTTCCTGCATTCCTTGGGAAAAGCACTCTCACCCCGGGGGCGGAGGCCTTCAAACCAGGCGTCGCCCCAGGGCCCGGTTTCGTCCGCGAATCGACCTGTAAATTCCATGCCCAGGGCATCCTCAATCGAGTTGCCGGAATTCCGGGTGACGCGTTCACGCTCGGCCGGTGCGCGCATATCCTCGGCGCTGACGCGCATCCTTTGCGTTTCTTCGCGGTGGTCGTCAAACGTTTCCATCAGGGTCGAGCCACAGGGACAGTTGCGAAACGCCTCGACGACCGTCGACGAATCATCCTCGACGTAGGGTTTCAGGCCCCGGTCTTTACCGTTGATATCCTGGGTCTCTGAGAAATATTGCTCCGCCGTTCGAAAGACGCGGCCGCAATTCGGGCACTTCTTCGGAAACGACGTATCAACACGGGCGAACAGACCCGTATGCCACATGATTTCCTGGTCGTCTCCGTCACTCATGGAAAAGCGTTCCACATAATAAGCTGCGCTTCGGCACACTGCTCGCCGTTTGCCCGTCCGGGTGCGGCGTACAGTCCCGTCTTAAGTCAACTGATCATACTTCAGCGAGTATCCGTAATAACTTGTTCCGCTTCACATTATGCGGGGCTGGCGCGCAGCGTCCATGGCACTTCAGAAGTGTGACCGCCCTCACGCCCTCATGGCAGAGCCGGCTATAGACTCGTGCATTCTGTTAAATGGATTTCGAGACATTGGAAATGTTGCAGCGTTTCAGGAAGATCGCGGGTAATGGCGGGCAAGCCGGTTTGTCGGTGAGCGGTTCCCGTGTCGCTTACGCGCGCGTGCGCGAACACCGCGACGGCCGTCCCGAAATCGTGGCGGCGGCTGTCAACAAGGCCGCTGGCAAGAATTGGGCACAGCAGCTGAACAGTCAGGTCCGTGGCATCGACACCACCCGCCTGCCCCTGGTATCGACGCTGCCGGAAGGCTCGTACCAGCTGCTGCTGGTTGAGGTCCCGGATGTTCCCGCCGACGAGGTGAATGACGCCATCCGCTGGAAAGTCAAAGACTTGCTGGACTTTCCCGTCGACGAAACCGTCATCGAACTTCTCCCAATGCCCAGGACCTCCATGGGCAGTGGCGCGCCTGACACCGCCTACGCGGTCGCGACCCGACGCAGCAACGTCGAGGATCATATTCAGCTTCTGCAAAGTGCAGGCATTCCGCTGGAGGTCATCAACATCCCCGAGCTGTGCATGCGCAATATTGCCGCGCACCTGCCCCAGGACAGCAGCGGAGTCGCATTCCTGCACCTGACCGAGCAGCAGGGCATTCTGACCGTCTCACGCCAAGGTACGCTGTACATGATTCGCCGCATCGACCGTGGTCAAGAGTATCTGCGGTCGGCAACGGACGACTTCGCACGTACCGAGGCGCTTGCCACGTTTGTTCTCGATATTCAGCGCTCACTCGATTATTACGAAAGCCACTTCGACCGGCGGCCGCTCGCCGAACTCGTGCTGGGTCCGGGCTCCGATATATGCGGGCTGGGCGACACGCTCCGCGAGCAGCTCGGCCTGAGTATTAGCCAGCTGGATCTGAATGAACTGTTTGAGGTGCAAAACGCTGTATCTCAGGAACAACAAAATGAGTGCCTGCTGGCCATCGGCGCCGCCCTTCGGGTCGATCCGGTGGCGGCGTAAGGACCGGGCAATATGAAACAAGAAATCAATTTTTACCGCGGCCAGTTTCGCAGCGAACGTCGAATTTTCGGGACCGCCACAATGCTCGGTGCGTGCGTCGCGATACTGGCCACCATGCTGATGATGTACGCCTTTGCACGGCAAGAGGTGGGCAGCCTTGATAACGAGCTGCATAATCTTTCCCTGCAGCAAGACGCGGCGCTGCGGCGTCTCGACCAGCTGCAACCGCTACTCATAGCGGCCGGCGCCGGACAGACCTGGGCCCAGCGGCTCGACGAAGCGACCAGTACCCTGCAGCAGAAGCAGCTCGTGCTCAGCCTGGTGCAGGGCTCGGTACTCGGCGATACGCACGGGTTCTCCCGTTATCTGCGGTCGCTGGCTCGCCAGGACGTCGAAGAGCTCTGGCTTACCCGCGTCATCTTGTCCCCCTCCGGCGACCAGACCAAGCTACAGGGCAACGCCCTGCGCGCGGAAGTCGTCGCCACGTATCTGCAGGGCCTGGCCCAGGAGCCGCCGTTCGCAAGGCAGCGATTCAACCAGTTTCAGATTGAGACGTTCGAGGATCAGGGCGACATCGTCTTCTTTTCGATGAACAGCGATCCTCAGACGATCGCGAGCACGATGGTGACGCAATGAGTCACCTGAGCGATATCACGCAACGCTTGCACGCACTGCAAAAGTCCGTAGATGCACTGAGCCCGCGTGAGCGAGTGCTGGTTTTCGCAACGATTACCTTGCTCATGATCCTCGCGTGGTACCTGGTGCTCATGGAGCCACTGACGCAGCAGGCAGCCGACAAACAAGAGGACATCGAGTCCGTGCGGCAAAGCGTCGAGACGAGCAATCACAGCTTCGAGGAACAGGTCATACAGCTGTCCGGTTCCGGTTCTGACTACCAGGACCGCCTGACGCAGATGCAGCAGCGCATCGACAGGATCAACGAGCAGCTGGGCGAGTACGCTGCGGAGCTGATCGATCCCAATGAGATGGCGCGCGTGCTGGAAGGTGTGCTCGAGGAGCAATCAAATTTGCGATTGGTACGGATTCGCAACCTCGCCCCGGAAGCCCTGTCGGCAGAGGGCGATACGCAGGCGACGACGTTCTATCGCCATGGCCTTGAGATCGAGTTCGAAGGCAATTTCTACGACTGCCTGGAATACCTGCAGCAAATCGAGGCCCTGCCCTGGCGGTTTTACTGGCAGCTGCTGGATCTAGAGGTAATCGAATACCCGACCAACCGCGTGCGCGTGGAGGTCAGCACACTGAGCCTGGACAAGGAGTGGATCGGTGCGTAAACACATTCTCTTTTTCACAGCCCTGATCGCTTGCTTCACCGCAAGCCAGGTGGCGTTCGCTGCCGACAGGCTGCGCGACCCGACTCGTCCCTATTCGCCGCAGCGGCCCGCAGTGGGCACGCCGTCCAGTTTTGTCGTCACGGCGGTGTTCGTTTCGTCGCGTCGCAACGTCGCCATTGTGAATGGCAAACGTGTGAGCGTGGGCGACCGGATCAACGGCGCCGCGGTTGTCGCTATCCACGACGATCACGTACGACTGGATTTAAACGGCAGGAAAATCACGGCCCGACTCCTGCACGGGGCGATACGGAAATAACGACATCGGAGCGACTGAATAATGTTTAGACAAGCAATTACTGCAGTGGTCCTGGCCGCGATTCTGAGCGCCTGTGCGACGTCGCTGCCGCGCGGGCACAGTACGCAGGTCGCGATCGACACAGCCCTGACCGAGACGCAGCGGCCGCCCGAAGTTCCGTCCGAGGTTGCAGCAGCACTTATACCGGAGATCGGTATCGATTTGCCGGAACACGACGACTCGCAGGACCGCTTCGACGTCAACACCGACAACACGCCTGCGAAGCCGTTCTTCATGGCCCTCGTGGAAGGTACGCCGTACAACATGGTCGTGCATCCCGACGTCAGCGGTAGGATCTCCCTGACGCTCAAAAGCGTGACCGTGCCGGAAGTCCTGGAGGTCGTTAGCGAAGTTTACGGCTACGCCTATCGCGTAACGGGGACCGGCTACATCGTTCTCCCCGCCACGCTGCAGAGCCGTATTTTCCAGATCGACTATCTCAACCTGCAGCGCTCGGGCACGTCACGAACCCGCGTGAGTTCCGGGCAGGTCAGCGAGTCAGCGACGCGCGATGGCCAGGGGATGGGTTTGGCCGGCAACGCGGAGGCGTTCGGCTCGTTGAACTCTGGCAATTCGCAGCAGCAGCAATTGAGCGGCTCGCGTATCGAGACAAATTATGAAGCCGACTTCTGGAGTGAGCTGCAGTCGACGCTCGAGACCATTGTCGGCCGGGAAGACGGCCACCAGGTCGTGGTCAACTCGCAAGCCGGAGTGGTGGTGGTTCGCGCCATGCCCGAACAGCTACGCAACGTGGAAGAATACCTTAAGACCGTGCAGTCTATCGCCCAGCGACAGGTCATTATCGAAGCCAAGATCGTCGAAGTTCAATTGAGCGACGGTTTCCAGGCCGGCATCAATTGGGTTGCCGTGGCGCAGAACAGCAGCGGTCACAGCTTTACATTCGGGCAGCAAACACCGCCGAGCGATTTTTCAGGCGACCTGTCCACCCTCGGCGGCAGGCCGATTACGGTAGAACCCGGCACCGTCACGACAGGCTTCCCAACCACCACGATTGGCGGCGCCTTTTCAATGGCGTTTGACATCGGCGATTTTAATTCCTTCATCGAGTTGCTCGAGTCTCAAGGTGAAACGCGGGTGCTCTCTAGTCCGCGGGTATCGACGCTGAACAACCAAAAAGCGGTCATCAAAGCCGGCACCGACGAGTTCTTTGTCACCGACATCGCCAGCAATGTCGTCACCGGAACGTCGTCCGCGACCAGCCGAAATGTGCAGCTTACGCCCTTCTTCTCCGGCATTGCCCTCGACGTCACGCCGCAAATCAGCGCGGACGGCGACATCATCCTGCACGTTCACCCGACTGTCAGTGACGTGACCGATCAGGAAAAGGTCGTCACGGTCTCGGGTGAATCCGATACCTTGCCGCTGGCGTTCAGCGAGATCCGGGAATCAGACAGCATCGTCAGGGCGCGCAGTGGCCAGATCATCGTTATCGGCGGCCTGATGCGCAGTTCAAGCCGCAAAGAGAAGTTCGGCACGCCCGGTCTTGGTCGAATCCCCGGCGTCGGCCGGCTATTCCAGACCAGCCGAGAGGTGGAGACGAAAACCGAACTCGTCATCCTGCTGAAGCCCGTGGTGGCGGATAACGACGGAGTATGGGCCAGCATGGCGGAAGACTCCCTGCGCCGTATCACCAACCAGGCAAACCCATAAGCAGGTCCCGCCATGTATCGCGATTTCTTCAGGCTTCGTGAGTACCCGTTTTCACTCACCCCGGACACTGACTTCTGGTTTGACACGGCATCGCATCGCGATGCCATCAACGTCGTGTGTGCGTCACTCCGCGGTGGCGAGGGATTCATCAAGATTACGGCAGAGATCGGGCTGGGCAAAACCCTGCTTTGCCGCAAGCTCCTGCGCGAACTTGATGGCCAGTTTCAGACTGCCTATTTGCCGGACCCGCAACTTTCCGCAAACGGCCTGCGGCGGGCGCTGGCCGATGAACTCGGCGTGCAGACACCCGGCAATTGCGCGGGCGACCGCCTTCTGAACGCGGTCCGAAACCGGCTGCTTGAGCTTGCCCGCGAGGGTACCCAGGTCGTACTCCTTATCGACGAGGCGCACCAGCTGCCGAATGATACGCTCGAAGGCTTGCGGCTGCTGACCAATCTCGAGACCGAGAAAGCCAAGCTCCTGCAAGTCGTCATTCTCGGCCAGCCGGAACTCGACCGGCGTCTTGCCCAGCCAAGAATGCGCCAGCTTAAACAGCGGATCGGCTTCAGCTGCACGCTGTCACCGATGTCTGAGACCATGACGGCAGACTACATTCGGCATCGCCTGGCGATTGCCGGCGATGGCCATGAGCCGCGTTTCGACGACGCTGCCGTGCGCATGGTCGTCAATGCCAGCCAAGGCACGCCGCGTCTTATCAATGTGCTGTGCCACAAGGCGCTGATGGCGGCCTACGGCTGCGGCGAGAAATGCATCACCCGGGCACACGTCAAACGCGCGATCCTCGATACCGAGTCGGTAATGAGCCGGCCCTGGAACCCGCTTGCGGCCATGTCCAACTGGCTGGCACCGCGTCTCCAGAACAGGACGCGTCACGACGCATTGCACGGAGTCGGACGATGAGTCTGCTTAACGACGTGCTGCGTGACCTGCAGTCGCGAGGTGCTCCGGAGCCACGTCCGCTGGACGGGCTCGCACCCGTCGCGACCGTAACGAGCAGGTCCAAATGGCCGCTGTGGTCACTCGCGATTGTGGCACTGGGTGTTGCCGTTCTCGCATGGCGGCCCATCGCAGTCGCCATTGCGCACGACCCGCAGCCGGCGCCGACAGCAACGGTGGCTGCTGATCTGCCAATCGCGACCGTGCCTGTCGCCGATACGCCAGTTATGGATACCAGGCCGGCAGACGTCACCACACCCGTCTCGTCCCCGGTGGCGGCCGAACTACAGCGCATGCCGGAACCGGAGGCTGATGTGCCTGCTGCACCGGCAAAGGCGGTCATCGTGCGCCGCCAGCATTCTCAGGCTGAGGATCGCACCAACCCGCCGCTGAGCAGCGGCTTGCAAGCGCTGCAATCGGGTGACCTCGCGGCCGCCGAAAGATTTTTCAATGACACCCTGGCCATTGACGCAAGCGACACCAGTGCCTGGGTCTACCTGTACCAAACGCAGACACGCGCCGCGAAGGTCGCCGCCGCCGAACAGACGCTGCGGCGTTCCCTCAGCCGGGCAAGTGAACCTGCTGAATTGGCAAATCTGTACGCGCGGCTTCTGGTCGCACGCAAGGAGACGGCCCGGGCGATCGCCATATTGCAGGACTATCGGCCGACGACCACATCCGACCGCGACTACGACGCATTTCTTGCCGCGTTGCTACAACAACAGGGCCGCTTCTCCGAAGCCGGTTCACTCTACCGGGAGTTGCTCGATCGCGATCCGCAGCCGGGCGCATGGTGGGTCGGCCTCGCAATGTCCAGCGACAGTCTTGGCGACCGAGACGCGGCGCTGGCAGCTTTTGAACGCGCCCTGCGGGCGGATCACCTTAAACAGCCCCTCGCGAATTATGCGCGGCGGCGTATAGCGGAGTTGCAAAATAATGGCTGAATCCCAAGCGACGATGTTGAAAACGACATCGCGGCGCAAGAAAATTCGCCTTGGTGATCTATTGCTGGGCGCCGGCATCATTACCAATGAGCAACTGGACCAGGCGCTGACACTGCAAAAATCGACCGGGCACAAGCTGGGTCGTGCGCTGGCCGAAATTGGCGCAATCACGGACGAGGAATTAAACAAGTTTCTCGCCGTGCACCTGAATATCGAGTTCGTCGATCTCAGCAACATCAAGCTGCAGAACGATATCGTGACCCTGTTGCCCGAAGTCCAGGCGCGTCGTTACCGGGCACTGGTCCTGCAATCGGAAGGCGACGGACTGCTGGTCGGCATGGCCGATCCGACCGATGTCCTGGCCTACGACGAAATCTGCCGACTGCTAAAACGGCCTGTCCGCATGGCGCTCGTTACGGAATCCGATCTGTTGCAAACGATCGACTCGGTCTACCGTCGCACCGATGAAATCAACGCGCTCGCAGCGGAGGTCAAGCGCGACCTCGGCGACGGCCAGATCGACATCGACGAGTTGATGGCGGACGAGGCCGCAGACGACGCGCCGATCATCAAGCTACTGCAATCGATGTTCAAGGATGCCGTGCAGATTAAAGCCTCCGACATTCATATCGAGCCGGAAGAATTTCTGCTACGAATTCGCCAGCGCGTTGACGGCGTATTGCAGGAACACGTTATTGACGGCCGCGGCATTGCTGCCGCCATGGTGACGCGCCTCAAACTGATGAGCGGACTCGACATCTCGGAGAAACGTTTGCCGCAGGACGGCCGCTTCTCGATTCGGGCCAACAACGTACCGCTCGATGTCCGTGTATCCACTTTGCCGGTACAACACGGCGAGTCCGTGGTGCTGCGACTGCTCGATCACTCCGCAAACCTGCTGACGCTCGAGAAGCTCGGTATGCCCGAAGACATTCGGCGTCGATTTGAACGATTGATTACGATGCCCGGCGGCATGGTCCTCGTGACCGGACCCACAGGCAGCGGTAAAACGACGACTCTCTACTCGGCGCTCAACCGCATCAACAGCGAAAGCACCAAGATCATCACTGTCGAAGACCCCGTCGAGTACCGCCTCGAAAGAATCAACCAGGTACAGGTAAATCCAGTCATCGGTCTGGATTTCAGCCGGGTACTGCGCACGGCACTGCGTCAGGACCCCGACATCATCCTTGTGGGCGAAATGCGCGACAAGGAAACCGTCGATATCGGCCTGCGCGCGGCGATGACCGGACACCTTGTGTTTTCGACGCTGCACACGGTCAGTGCACCGGCGACCGTCAGCCGCCTGCGCGACATGGGTGCGCCAGGCTACCTGCTGGCCGCGGCGCTCAACGGCATTGCTGCCCAGCGACTCGTGCGACGAGTGTGCAAGGGTTGCAGAGAAACCGTGGAATTGAACGCCGGACAACAGGCTTGGCTGGCACGACAAATCGGCGCCGAGCGCGCCGGCAGTGCAGAATTCGTCCGCGGTCGCGGCTGTAACTATTGTCATTTGACGGGTTACAACGGCCGCATCGCGGTGTTCGAGCTTCTCGAAATGGACGACCGCCTTAGAGATGCCATCCAACGCGAAGATCTCGACGGTTTTCAAAAGGCCGTCGAGGCCAGTTCGAAATACGTACCACTGAGGCAGCATGCGCTGGACTATGCGCTCGCCGGGATCACATCGTTCGAGGAAGCCGTGCGGGTTGCGGGCGGCGTGGATGAAGAGGAAGAAGGGCTCAATGGCTGAGTTCTTTTACAAGGGCAGGTCTGCATCAGGCGGCCTCGTGAGCGGCCGCCTTAGTGGCACCTCCTCCGAGGCCGTGGCCAACAGGCTCATGGAGATCGGCGTCACCCCCGTCGAAATATCGGCTTCGGACGATCGCCCGGACAGTATGACCGTGGAAGACTTGTGGCGGCGCATGGGTGGCAATAGGCCGACCACGCGGGACCTCGTTCTCTTCTGTCGACAAATGCACGTTATCGCCCGCACCGGACTGCCCCTGTTGAAGGGCCTCGGCGGGCTGGCCGAAACCACGCACAACGTCGTCCTTAAAGACGCCTTGCACGACGTCATTCAGAGCCTCGAGTCCGGACGCAGCTTGTCGCAATCATTGCAGCGCCATCCCGAAATCTTTTCAGAGCTGTTCGTCAGCATCGTCGAGATTGGTGAGGCAACCGGTACGTTGGACACAGCGTTTCAGCGCATGTACGAGTACCTGAGCATGGACCAGCTGGTTCGCGACAAGGTTCGTTCAGCCATTCGATACCCGATCTTCGTCATGATCGGTATTGCGATAGCACTCTCGATTATCACCGTTTTCGTCATTCCGAATTTTGCACCGATCTTCAGGGCGCTGGGCGACAACATCCCCCTGCCTACGCGAATCATCATGGGCGCTTCCGACTTTGCCATCCATCGATGGCCGCTGGTTCTCGGCGGTGTGCTCCTCACCACCGTGGCGGCCTCTTCGTACCTGAGAACCAGCCGGGGGCGGTTCAAGTGGGATCGCATGAAGCTGCGTATTCCGGTGACCGGCATTATTGTCCGTAACGCCGCGCTGTCCCGCATCACGCGCTCACTCGCGATTTCTCTCGAATCCGGCCTGCCGATGAACGAGACCCTGAAAACAATCTCCGGCGCCATCGGCAACAGCTACCTCGCGAGCAAGATGTCGGAGCTCAGCAAGGGCATCGAACACGGCGAACCGCTCTCGCGAACCGCGCACTCGACCGGAATATTTACGCCCCTTGTTTTGCAGATGATCGCTCTGGGTGAGGAAACCGGGGCACTGCCGGAACTCCTGCATGAGTCCGCCGATCACTACAAACGCGATGTGGACTACGACCTCGAAAACCTGAGCGCGGCGCTGGAGCCCATCCTGATTGTCGCGGTTGGCGCCGTTGTACTGGTCCTCGCGCTCGGTGTATTTCTGCCAATGTGGGACATGGTCGCGGCGACGAGGGCATGAACAGGAAAGCGCACAGCGGCGGGTTCACTTTCCTCGAACTCGTGGCGGTAATCGCAATTATCGGCATTCTGCTGGCGATCGCCCTGAACCGCTTGCTGCCGTATATCGACGAGGCTGAGCGGGTCGGCGTACTCACCCTGGAGAGCCAAATTCGCAGTACCTTGATGACGGCGGCAGCAAAGCGTATCGCTGGCGGCCGGTCAGCAAGCATTGCCGAATTTGACGGCAATAATCCAATGCAGCTCATGCTCACGCCACCCAGCAACTACGTCGGAGAACTTCGCGGCAGCGAAGCAGCCGCGGTCTCTGGGCGGAAGTGGTTTTTTAACCTCGATACACGAAGGCTCGTATACCGCAGGGGCCGCCCGTTTGGCTCGACGGAAGATGCCGGGTCATACGAAGACCCTGAATTCCAGGTTCGCGTTGTCTTCGAGGATCGCAACGGCAACGGCCTATTTGAACCCGGAGTCGACGAATTGTGGGGTGTAAAACTGAATCGGGTGCAAGGCGCAGACTGGTTGGCAGGACGCGACGCGGCACGTTAAAAACCGGGGGCCGCGACACGCTGGGGCGTACACGTATTTACATAACTGTGAAAGGGGTCACAGACGTAACAGCCTGTTTTCCGGACACTTCTACCTGAATATGGATGCGCAGGTTTGGCCTGTAAATTCCTGAATTTTTGAAAGTTGTTTGAACTTGGCAGCCAAGAAATGGTGAACGCCATACAATCGGAGACATTGAAATGAGAAAGTCATCTGCAGGTTTTACATTGATCGAGTTGGTGGTCGTCATCACCATTCTCGGCATCCTGGCAGCGTTCGCTATTCCGCGCTTTGCCAACCTCGAAGTCGAGGCACGTGAAGCAGCCGTACAGGGTCTTGGCGGCAGTGTCCGCAGTGCAGCAACGCTCGCACACAGCCTGTCACTGGCAACGGGTGCTGCCGTAGCCGACCCGGTCACGATGGAAGGTACGGCCGTCGCCATGGCGAACCGCTACCCCACGCTCGCATCCATTGACGATGCGCTGCTGGATATCACCGGTTTCACCTATGACGCGGCCACCGGCGTGTTCTCGAAAGACGGTGCTACAACGCCGGCCAACTGCAGCGTTACGTACGCGCAGGCCGCTGCCAACTCGTCACCGGCGATTACGGTCGACGTCACCGACTGCTAAGAGATAATGCCGAGCCTTGCCGGCATGCACATGAATTGGGGCCGCGGATTGTATCCGCGGCCCCTTCTCACTTCTGTATCCCGGTACGGCGGGGGCTTCACCCTCATCGAGCTTATTCTCGTTATCGTCATTATCGGGGTGCTTGGGGCGCTGGCGGGCCCTCGCTTTTTCAGTAATTCCACGTTCCAGGAACGTGGCTACTTCGATGAGCTGAGTAACGCGCTGCGCTACGCGCAGAAGGTCGCAGTCGCCAGCGGTTGCGCGGTACGCGTCAACCTGACGGGTAGCAACTACGAGCTGCACCAGCAGGCTACGGTTGGCGGTCACTGTGATGCAGCGGATGTCTCGTTTCCCGTGCCCGTATTGCTTGCCGACGGCCAGGCCGTCAGTGGCACGGCACCCACCGGCATCACCGCCTCTCCACCCTTGACCTATACCTACGACGCGCTGGGGCGCACCAGCCTGGCGTCGAACCAGACCATCAGCGTCGGCTCATGGTCCATGGTGATCGAGGCAAACAGCGGCCTCGTCACGACTCCCTGACGGTCAATGCCATGGCCACGTACAGAAATCAGTCCGGCTTGACCCTTGTGGAACTGTTGGTATCGATCGTAATCGTTGCGGTCGCAGCCAGCGCTGTGCTCGCGGTGCTCGCCACGACCAGCGGCAGCAGCGCGGACCCGATGATTCGCCGGCAGGCGACGTCAATTGCCGAGGCCTATCTCGAAGAAATCTTGCTCAAACCATTCGCTGATCCGGATGGCGTCGACGGTGAGTCCAGTCGGGCCGCTTTCGATGACGTGGATGACTACGACGGTCTTGTCGATGCCGGCGCACGTGACCAGTTCGGCAATGCAATCCCGATCCTTGGCGCCTACACGGTATCCGTAAACGTCGGCAGTTCGACGGCGCTTACCGGCGTGCCCGCGGCAGACACGCTGCGCATCGACGTCAACGTGACCTGGGAGGCGAACATCGATTTCACCGTCAGCGCCTACCGGACCCGATTGTGAGGCTCTCATGCACAGGCTAAGAGGCTTCACACTGGTTGAACTCGTTGTCGTGATCGTGCTGAGCGCGATCGTCATCTCGTTCATGGCGATGTTCATTGCCGGACCGGTCCGGGGTTATACCGACCAGGTGCGTCGCGCCGAACTGGTTGACCTCGCCGAAAATTCGCTGCAGCGTATCGCCCTCGACATTCGCAACGCTCTACCGAACAGCGTTCGCATAACGGGTTCGGGGTCCGTCATTGCCCTTGAGATGATCAACACGGTAGACGGCGTGCGTTACCGCGAGCAACCCCCGCCCGACGCGGACAGGCGCCTCGACTTTTCGGTCGCCGATGACGCGTTCAACAGCGTCGGGACGTTCACCGGCATCAGCAAGCCGTTTTCCTCGACCAGCCATTACCTGTCCATTTATAACGTGGGTGTTCCCGGCGCCAGTGCTTACGAACTGGCCAATGTAATTACCCCGCCCGGCACGCAAATTGACATCGATAGCGATACGATCAGCGGCGAAGATAACGTCACGATCTCACCGCCATTTCGCTTTGCTTTTGGTTCCCCCGCACAGCGCCTCTTTCTCGTCGATGGCCCCTTAAGCTACCTCTGCGATACGGGCACCGGCACGCTGGCCCGGTATTCGGGATACAGTATCGCTGCCAGTCAGTCGGGACGCGACAGCGCTGCCGAATTGGTCGCGGCCGGTGCCGTCGAGACTATCGTCGCCAACCGGGTTGGCAGCTGCAATATGACGTATGCGCCTGGAACGTCGCAACGCGCCGGACTGGTCACACTGCAAATCAGCGTTTCGGATTCCGGCGAGACGATTTCTCTGCTGCACCAGGTGCACGTCAACAACGTGCCTTGAGGAGACGAGAAGTATGTGTAGACAACGTCGACAACTCGGTTTCTCCCTGGTTCCTGCCCTGTTCCTGCTGGTGGTCCTGGCCATTCTAGGCAGCGTCGCCGTGCGCCTTACGGGTGTCCAGCAGCAGACCACAGTGTTGAGCATGCAAAGCGCACGTGCCTATGCTGCCGCCAAGACGGGTGTCGAATGGTCCGCCTACCAGGCGCTGAATATCGGCAATTGCGGTAACTCCACGCTCTCGCTCACAGAAGGCGGCCTCGTCGGGTTTACGGTCGATGTGAGCTGTTCAAGCACCAGTCACACGGAAGGCGCTTCCACGACCAACGTCTTCGTCCTGGATGCGTTCGCCTATTCGGGCAGCTACGGTTCGCCCGACTACGTGTCGCGGCGTATTCGCGCAACAGTAACGGATGCGACGTAGGGAAAATGCGGAGATGAGACAATGAACGCAATCGGCAAAGCCCGAAAGAGTTGTTGCAATGCGCTGCGCTACTCGAAATCTTCGATGCTCGCCAAGCTCGTGCCTGCGCTGCTTGCCTGCCTCCTGACGAGCCCCCTGTTTGCCCAGGTATGCACGACCGAGACCATTGGCAACAACGAGTTCCGTGGCATCTCGGGCAGTTCCGACACCAATATCATTGGCGTTGGCAAGAAAGGAACGATCTACCGCTATGACGGCGCCACGTGGAGCGCCATGACATCCCCGAGCAACGAGGATCTCAACGATGTCGAGGTCGTGAACGGTGCGACTGCCTTCGCAGTCGGTAAGAAAGGTGAAATTCTCGAACTGGTTTCCGGCAACTGGATATCTCACGCGACTAACACCAACGAGGAGTTATACGGCGTCTGGGCCGACTCGGACAGCGAGGCATGGGCCGTCGGCAAGAAAGGCACCATCTTGCGCTACGATGGCACGAATTGGGTCGACCAGTCTGCCGCCGCCGGAACTGACAACCGTGATCTAGTGGATGCCTGGGGTGACGCAGACAGTGTCTATGCCCTGAGCGAACGCGGCGAATTGTATCGCTACGACCGTGTCAGCGGCAGCTGGGACCCACCGGATGACGAGTGCGAGTTGGGCAATGGATTTGCAGACCTCTGGGGCGACGCGGCCGGCAACCTCTATCTCGTCAGGAAAAAGAACGCTTACCTGTACAACGGCTCCAGTTGTAGCGTCGTTGCCACGGCCAGCGAAGATCTGCTCGGCGTCTATGGCACCGGAGACCAGGTTTACGCAGCCGGGAAGGACGGCGCGGTCCTGTACTTTGACGGCGCGAGCTGGCAGGAAACCACAGAATCCACGGAACACATCAACGATGTCTGGGTATCGCCCGGCGGCAACGCCTATTATGCCGGCAAAGGGGCAACGATCACTTCCTGCGTCGACGATACGCCGGTTTTCGTGATCAACCATGATAGTTACGGCATTCACTGTCTCGCGGAGACTGTCACGGTCAGCGCGGAGGATGCCTCCGGCAATCCGCTGACGGGTTACAACGAACAGGTCATTCTGAATACGCAAACCGGGACCGGGACCTGGTCGCTGTTGAGTGGCGGCGGAACTTTCAACGATGCGACAGCCAATGACGGAATAGCGAGCTACGACTGGCAACTCGGGGAATCCTCAGCCGTATTTTCGCTCAGTTATACCGAGGGTAGCCCAGCCTTCGATATTGACGTCTACCAGGCTAGCGACCCGGCAATTCGGGACAACGACACCGAAGGCAATATCGAATTCTCCGCGAGTGGCTTTACGCTGACCGCGGCCCCGCTGAGCAACCCACCACCGGCTGTCATCGTACCGTTTGACGCAACGCAGATTGCCGGCACCGACTTCGGTATCTATCTCGCGGCTTACGGGCAGACCGCCGACGATCCGGCCTGCGGAATTATCGAAAGCTATAGCGGCGCGCAAAACCTGAAGTTCTGGTTCGACCGTGCGGACCCGGTCGGCGGCACGGTACCGGTTACCGTGGACGGCAATGCGATCGGCATAAGCGAAGCCGGGGCCGTCAACCAGGGCGTGAATTTTGTCAACGGCCAGGCGGCGGTGACGGCGAAGTACAAGGACGCCGGTCTCATCCAGGTGCTGGTCAAGGACGACAGCCAGTCGCACCCCGACCTTCCGGCCGGCATCCGTGGCGCGACCGCGAATTTTGTCGTGAAACCCGCCTACTTCGGCCTGAGCAATGTCGAGGACGCAGGCGGCAACCCGAATCCTGCAGCTGCGGATGCATCCGGGAACGTATTCATCGCTGCCGGCAATCTATTCTCGGTGACAGTCACCGCATTCGATGCCGAGGGCGACATCACACCCAATTTCGGCCAGGAAAGCACGCCTGAGTCGGTGCGCCTGTCGAGTAGCCTCGTCGCGCCGGCCGGCGGCAACGATCCTGGAATTAGTCCTGCGCTGGGCTTCGGCGCCTTTAGTGCCGGTTCGGCCGTCGGCACGACGTTTACGTGGCCCGAGGTCGGCATCATCACGCTTCAACCCTCAATCGGCGACGCCGACTACCTCGGCGGCGGCGATGTTATCGGCGCGGCTTCAGGTAACGTCGGGCGTTTCATTCCCGATCACTTCACTGCGGATCTCAATGTGCCCCTGCTGACAACTCAGTGCGGCAGCGGCGGCTTTTCCTACATTGGCCAGGCCTTCGACTACGCAATTAACCCGGTCATAACCGTGACGGCTCGCGCCGCAGGCGGCACGACAACCCAGAACTACACGAGTAGCTTCTTCAAGATCACGAACCCAAGCCTGTTGAACCGGGCGTACGCGGCGGCGACGGGCACGCTCGATCTGAGCGGATTGCCGGCTAGCGGCATCGACCCACAGATCGCCGACGCCGGAGCGGGTGTCGGCAGCCTGCTGTTCAGCGCAGGTTCCGGGCTGTCTTTCCTGCGCAGCAGCGAAGAGGCTGCTTTCGATGCCGACATCAGCCTGAGCATTGACGTGATCGACACGGACGGTGTAACGACCCTGGCTTCGCCTGTAGAATTTTCGACGATGGGCTTCGATAATGGCGCCAGCATGCGCTACGGACGCGTACGTCTTCTAAATGCGCTCGGCTCGGAACTCGTCAACCTGGCAGTACCAATGCGCACCGAGTACTTCGTCGATGCCGCCACGGGATTTGTCACGCATACGGACGACAGTTGCACCGACAACCTGGCATTGAGCCTGGCCAATTTCACCGCCAACCTCACGACCGGCGAAACCTGTGTGCTCGACACCGGCAGTCCCGGCGACAGCGGTGCCGGCTGTGCTGTGACTGGTCCTGCCGGACAGCGCTACCGCACGCCGGCGCTCGCCGGTGATTTCAACTTGTTCCTGCAGGCCCCGGGTGCAGGCAATGACGGTAGCGTTGAGGTGAGTGTCGACGTACCCGCCTGGCTGGAATACGACTGGGATGCGGCCGCGGCCGGCGTCGAAGACCCGAGCGCAACCGCGGCTTTCGGCATTTACGACGGCGACTCAAGACGCATCTACCTGCGCCAGGTATTCTGATCACTCGCAGGCGCAGGGTTGCCCCCTGCCAGTCTAGATGGGGCTGACGGCGATCTGTGCGGCCTTGCGTATACGTTTTTCGTCGAGGAAGAACCGGTCGGCCGTAAGCGGCTCGAGCTGCTCCTGTTTGCGATACATCAGCGGCTCAAGACCACCGTAGTAGAGGTACAGGGGCTTGTTCGCCGAGTCGAAGATCGCGACGGAAACCGAGCTGACCGCCACCTTCGCGCTGTACTTCTTGCCGCGGCCTTCGTAGGTCAGTTTCTGTTTCGTGCCGTCCCATTCCACGCGATCGCTTTCCATGGGCACCGCGTGCACCGTGACGCGGATAGTCGCCAGGGCGTCAAACTGCTGCTGGAACCAGAGCTCGCGAAACGCGTGCTCTCTCACTGCCTGTTGCTTCGCGAGGTCAACCTCCCCGGTCTCGGGATGTTGCAGTCCGCCGACCTGCCCCTCCATGGTCTTGCGGATACCCGCCAGCACGCTGCTGGGGATCACCGTGTAGCCGCGTTTTTGCAGTCGCGCCGTGACTTCCTGTTCAAGCATAGCCGCAACCGAGTCGGGCATTTCCAGGTAGGGATCGGCGTCCACCGGCGCCAGCGCAACCACTTTGTAGGTCTTCTTGAAATCCCGCTTATTGACAAGGTACGCGTCGTCTTTGCTCGCGGCCGCCGCGGATCCGGACACGGCGAGGCACAGCAGGACGAGGATGGATCCCAGCCTATTCATCACAAGGTCTCCAGATAAGCGCGGATGATGCCTGCGTCGGCAGCATTTGCGGCATGCTCGAGGTACTGCTCGAACGCGTCACGCGCTGCCGCACCCTGCCGCTGCACGCGATACGTCATACCCAGTTCCTTAAGTGCCGGCGCAAAGGCCGAGTCGTGCTCGAGTGCGGACCGGTACGCCGCCTGGCAACTCTCGAACTCCGGCCCGAGCGGGTTGGCTCGACGATAGGTTTCGCCCACGAGGTAATGTGCTTCGGGGTCATCGGGAACAACCATCAGGTATTTCTCGAGTGCCTCGCGTGCCCGTCGGAACTTCCGCTCGTTGATATCCAGGCGGGCGTTCATCAGCAAGGCCGGCGCAATGCCGCGAAAGTAATCCTGCGCAACGGGCATATCCGCATCGACAAAGGTCTTCTTGCGCTTGGCCCGCTTGATTTCCTTGCGCAGGTTCTTGATCCGGTCTTCGAGCCGCGGATGGCTGCTCCACATCTTCCTCGGATCGCCCGCGCCGTAGACCTCGTTTTCCCCCAGTGCCTCGAATGCCGGAATGGCCTCGTCGATGGGCAGGCCCGCCCGCATCATGAGCTCAAGACCTTCCTCGTCGGCCACGTACTCGTTCTTTTTCGAATACCCGCTGGTCGCGAGGTTCTCCCACAGATTGCCCGCAATATCCATGACGCCCTTGTCGAAGGTGCCGGTCTCCTTGGCCATGGCGAGGCTCGCGAGAAAACCGAGTCCCTTGCCAACCTTCGACTGCTTATCCCCGTCGAGCATTTCGCGATAGGTATGACGTTGCAGGAAGTGCGAGATCTCGTGCGCGAGGATCGCGCCGAATTGCGCCTCGTTGTCCATGCGCACGAGCAGGCCCGTGTGCAGACCGATCGTGCCGTAGGGATAAGCCCAGGCACTCAGGGTCGGCTCACGCACGAGCACGAAGTCGATCTCGATACCGAGGTGGTCGATCGAGTCGCCGAGCATGCGCGCCGCCAGCGCCTCGATGTAGGCTTCCATGTGCCGGTCGTGAAACACGGTGCCCGCGTTACGCAGGCGGTTCTCATGGCTGCTGGCACGCTCCCACAGGTCAATTTCGTCCGCTTCAACGGGCAGCGATGGCGACTCGTAGGCCGGCACGACCTTGGCGGCGTAAGCCGCTGTAGCTGCAAGGAGCAGGCTCAAACCCAACAAAGGCATGCGTTTCTTCACGAGCGCCTCCTCTAATCCACGGTGATCGGAAACGCCGCGCGCTTGACGACCCCGTTCTTGTGTTCGACATTGACGACCACCTGCCAGAGCCCGCTGCTGTTAAAACTGCGCAGCGGAATGGTGCCGATTTCACCATTCACGATCGGGTACTTGCGTTTCTGGCCGACGAAGCGCCAGCCGCCCGGATTCTCGCCGGGCCCAATCTGCATCCAGGCGCGTTTGAAGTCCGACGCGTCGATGGTCCCGCGCACGCGCACGTACTGGGGCGCATCGGACGGAAATAATTCCAGGCCCGTGATTTCCGCCGTGACCGAGAAATCGGCGTCAGCATTTAATGCGGCTCGCGCATCGACCATCCCGTGGCCTGTGTAGGGGTCCCTGCCCGGCTTCTCAACGTCCTTTGCCGTCTGCAAGAGAATCTGTTCGACTTGGTCCGCGGTCAGGTCAGGGTTCTTGCTTAGCATCAGCGACGCGACGCCGGTAACTATCGGCGCCGAGAATGATGTTCCGCTCGCGCGCAGGTAGCGCTTGTCCTCACCGACATAGTTTTCACCGACTGTGTATTCCTCGTTACCGTCAACACCGGGCCGGAAGTTCGCATCGGTGTAGCGCGCGCGCAGGCTCAAGACGTCAACGCCGGGCGCAGCAATGTCCACCCTGTCACCGAAGTTCGCGAATCCGGTTCCCCGATCGTCATCGTGCGTGGCGCCGACAGTCAGCACGTTCTCGCCCCCACCGGGGCCATAGTCGCCGAGTTCAATACCCTCATTGCCCGCCGCGGCGACGACCAACACGCCCTGCTGGTGTGCAAAATCGACGGCCGCTTGCACCATGCGATTCGCGCGCTCGCCACCA